>CAZKHU010000155.1:0-4863 GCA_964552725.1 uncultured Syntrophus sp. | reverse complement strand
CCAGGTCAATCGCCAGGTCGTTCGAAAATTTCCCCAAAATAAAATCAAAAAGCAATCCCATATCCTCCAGTTTATTACTATAATCACAAGGCGGGTAAAATCACTGCCCCAGACCCGTTCGCCCTATAACGCATTTTCCGCTGTGGTTCAATCCTTTTTCAGGGATGAATGTTTTATTAAATCAGGAGGTCTCGCCGTCTTGAGCGTAACCGGGAAAATTTGTCCCGCCGGAACCCTGCCGCCGTTATTTTAAGTACATTTTCGTTTCGCGGATGACTGAAATTTACAAATTTGTCCTGCATTGCGGTGGCTTGTCTTGCTGTCATTAATAAAAAAATCAACAAATAAAGATATTTATACAATACATGCAAGCTTGGCCCGGTTTTTGAGAAAACAAATATGAAAAGGGCAGCCCGCAGATGCGGCGGGTTTTCAAAAAACTGAGGAGGTTGGAAAATGAAAAGATTGATCGGTGTATTGGTTTTGCTCACAGTTCTCTTTTTGAGCGCAAGTTTGCCGGTGTCCGCGCAACAGGCGTTGCCCGTGCAGGAGGTTTTGAACGAACCTGCGGCCATGTCTCCGGCGGCAGCTATTCCGGGCGAGAAAGGGATGGCGGATTCCCTGAAAAATTTACAGGTCGGCCTCGACACTTTCTGGGTGCTCATGACCGCGTTTCTGGTCTTTTTCATGAATCTCGGGTTTGCGATGGTCGAGTCCGGATTGTGCAGGGCAAAGAATACGGTGAACATCCTCGCGAAAAACTTCATTGTCTTTGCGATCGCCTCGTTTTCATTCTATTTGATCGGCTGGGGGCTGATGTTCGGGAATGGCAGTCCTTTGATGGGGCTGGAAGGACTTTTCTTCGCCGGCGGAGCGGACAACAGCCCCGCCATCGGGAATGCCTACAATGGCGCATACGCCGCGCTGAACTGGACAGGCGTTCCTTTATGGGCAAAGTTTTTCTTTCAGCTTGTTTTTGCCGGAACTGCCGCGACAATCGTCTCCGGCGCCGTTGCCGAAAGGGTGAAATTCATTTCATTCATCGTATTTTCCTTTATTCTGGTGGGGATTATGTATCCGCTCACCGGTCACTGGATCTGGGGAGGCGGCTTTCTCCAGACAATGGGGATGTTTGATTTTGCCGGTTCCACGGTTGTTCACTCCGTGGGCGGTTGGTCAGCCCTGGCGGGCGTTATCCTGCTCGGCGCCCGTTACGGGAAGTATCGGGCCGATGGATCGGTCAACCCGATCATGGGTCATAGCATGTCGCTGGTAACCCTGGGAGGTCTCGTTCTGTGGTTCGGCTGGTTCGGGTTCAATCCGGGTTCGACGATGGGGGTAGGGGACGGCAGCGCGATCGCCCATATCGCCGTTACGACCAATACAGCAGCGGCAATGGCTATTCTGAGTTCAGCCGTCGCATCCTGGCTGGTTCAGAAAAAACCTGATCTTTCGATGATCATCAACGGCGCCCTGGCCGGACTGGTTGCAATAACAGCCTCCTGCGCCTTTGTAAGCGTCGGCTCATCCGCCGTTATCGGGCTGATTGCCGGGGTTCTTGTCGTGCTGGCCGTCCTGTTTTTCGACAAGATGAAGCTGGACGACCCGGTAGGCGCCCTTTCCGTCCATCTGGTGAATGGCGTATTTGGAACCCTGGCGGTAGGGCTTTTCGCCCAGGATAAAATTACCGGCACTGCCACCGGCAACGGACTTTTTTTTGGCGGCGGGCTGAAACTGCTTTGGGCGCAGACGGCCGGCGTCGTTGCGGTCGGAGTTTTTACCTTTATCGCGGCATTTGCGGTGTGGTATGCAATCAGGGCCCTCCTCGGGCTTCGGGTATCGCGGGAAGAGGAACTCGCCGGGTTGGATATCGGAGAACATGGTATGAAGGCGTATCCTGATTTTCAGGGATTTTTGACAAAATAATATCCGGGATGTTTTGTCCAAGCGAAAGGAGAATAAGACATGAAGATGGTTATTGCGGTTGTTAAACCGGAAAAGCTTACCGATGTAAAACAGGCGCTGGTCGATGCGGAGGTCGGTAAAATGACGGTTTCCAGTGTTATCGGCTGCGGGTCTCAGGGGGGATACTCTGAGTCATATCGTGGTGTTGTGACAGAGGTGAATCTTCTCGACAAGGTGCGCTTCGAAATCGCCGTAAACGACGAATTTGTTCAGCCGACAATCGATGCGATCATCAAAGGGGCAAGGAGCGGTTCTATCGGGGACGGCAAGATATTTGTCCTGCCCCTTGAGCAGTGCATCAGGGTGCGGACGGGCGAAACAGGGAGCAAGGCAATAGGCTGAGGAACTTGTTTCCAGAAAAGGCAAATTGAAAGACAGGAAAAAATCCCCCCCTGTGGAGCAGTCGGGGGATTTTTTCTTGTCATGATGTCCGCGCCTGTAGCGAAGCGGGAAATTTACGTTTACAGTAAAAAGATAAAACGCTGCCTGGGTTGTTTTGACTGCCGGCTGAAAACGCCGGGCAAATGCGTACGGAAGGACGATATGGAAGGCGCCAACAGGCATTGGGATAAGGTTCTGTCACTCGTTTAATGCGTCAAGCGGATTGCTGATTGGATTGGCAAGTTGCGACAAGCTTTGCAAAGCGCAAAAACGGCGCCAAGCGGGCGCCGTTGATATTGCAGTCTTATTTCCGCCCGGTTGATTTATCCAATAAAGCTCATTTACAGGCGGCGAATTTTTTCAGCGATTAGCAAAACGTCCTTTCAAACAGCTCCGCAATCGCCTTTTTGCCGTTTTCCGCAAGGAACCTTGTCCCCGTCCCGGCGAAATGCTGATGGGTTATGACCGGTTCGTTTCCCCTTTCGCGCTCTGACCAGTCAGTTTTATCCCACTGAAACCAGGCGTTAATCTTCTGATCAAATACGAATAAAGGCTTGTTGCAGATCTTTGCGAATTCGGCGCCCCAGCCTGTTCCGCCTTTGACGGTATTGTCGGGAAGTATCTCGCCCACAACGTAGATTGCCTGTCCATTGTTAACCTGATACCAGATTGTTTGCAGAACTTTACGCAAGATAGGGCTTTCCGTGTAGCGGCGATTCATTAATTTTGAGACATATTCAAGGCTTACGTCTCCGTTTTTTAGCTCCTCGTGATTCAGAACGCGCACGCCCCGCTGCCGGCAGCGGGTGTGTCCATCAAAGGTGAAATTCACCTCTTCAATCCCGTAGCGTTCCGCGCTTGCTCCAAATTCCGCCTCTGCCCCGTCCGCGCCGCCGCTGAAAAGAATTACGTTATCCTTTTTCAATTTCGTTCCTTTCTTTATGTTGCCATAATATCGAGGACTCTTGTCAAGGCGAGCCTCTTAAAAACTCTGCTGCGGCTATTTACCACAAGAGGGGGCTTTTTAAAAAGTATTTTTTACATGTCCTTTCGCTGCCGGTCGGAGACCGCTGTATTGCATGCGCCATCAGAGGGGTATTTGTGGTAATTTACTTGACAGCCGACAGAAAATAAGTGTTTAAAATCCAGGGAGCCAGTGAGCAGCAATGTGCTGAAAAATAAAAAAACATTTTTGATCCGCAGGGAGGAAATAAATGCAGTTGCCTGAAATGATCCTGTATCGGCAGAATTTTTCTCGTGAAGCCATTGAGAATCCGGCTGGGGCAATCGCCGGTTTGATACGGTCAAGCTGGTTGCCGGGAACGATCAAATCCGGGCAGACTGTGGCGCTGACCGGAGGCAGCCGGGGCATCGCTTCGATAGATGTCCTGATGAGGGCGTTTGCGGAATCCTTAAAAGAGATGGGGGCGAAGCCATTTGTGGTAAACGCGATGGGGAGCCACGGGGGCGCAACCGCAAAGGGGCAGTTTGAGATACTGGAGTCGCTGGGGATAACGGAGTCTTTTGTGGGCTGCCCGGTAAAAGTCAGCATGGATGTTGAAAAGATTGGCGAGCTGGCGGATGGATTCCCGGTTTTTTGTGATCGCAACGCGGCGGGGGCAGACCATATCATCGTTATCGGCCGGATAAAGGCGCATACCGCGTTGACAGGTCCCGTTCAGAGCGGACTCTGCAAGATGTGCTCGATAGGACTGGGAAAAGTGGATGGGGCGTCTCGCCTTCACCGCTACGGTCCGACGCGGATGGGGGAGATGATGCCGGCGGTTGCCGCTTTTCTTGCGGCTCATGCGCCGATTGTCGCCGGGGTGGGAATAGTGGAGAATGCCTATGGCGAAGTCGCCAGGCTGGAACTGGTTCGCCCGGGTGATTTTCCGGCAGCGGACGCCCGTCTCCTGGAAGAGGCCTCGCTTCTCAAGGCGAGATTGCCCGTTTCCGAGCTCGATCTGCTTGTCGTTGAAGAAATGGGGAAAAAATACAGCGGCACCGGAATGGATACCAATGTGATCGGGCGGTGGCGCATTGCCGGGGAGGCAGAGCCCCTCTTTCCCAGGATCGGGAGGATCGTCGTTCTTGCCCTTGATCCCTCGTCTCACGGAAATGCCCAGGGGGTTGGCCTTGCCGATCTGATAACGGAAAGGCTTTTTAAGGATATCGATCTTCCGACGACCTATAAAAATACCCTTGCCTCCACCTACCTCCAGCGCGGGATGATCCCGGTCATCGGCGGCAGCGACCGGGAAACCATAGAGAAGGCGCTTTTGACGCTTCCGCTTTTGAAGGAGGGGCAGCCGCGGATTGCCCGGATAAAAAACACAAGCCATTTGGAAGAGATATCCCTTTCCGCGGGCGCTTTTGCCCAATATGAAGCCGAAGTGAAAAGCAATAATCGACATGTAGCCCTTCATCTGACAAAAAGAAGCGATTGGAAATTTGATGAAAAAGGCAAACTGCTGCCTTGGGACTGAACGGCAGAAAGCGCCTTCTGCCGCCTGCGGG
>CAZKHU010000154.1:1281-4945 GCA_964552725.1 uncultured Syntrophus sp. | reverse complement strand
TCGAGGAAGTATAGCTTCGGACTCTTTATGAGGCGCGAGCTGCGATTGGACAGGTATGGCTTTAATAGGTAGATCAGGGAGGTCGCTGCAAGCATTGAAAGCCAGTGCTTGACGGTGGGGACGCTTACCCCGCAGTCTTTCGATATTTCAGACATATTCAGAACCGTGCCGGTTCGGGCGGCGACAATCCTCAGAAATGTATAGAAGGTGTCGAGATTTCCAACCTGCGAAAGTTCCCGGATGTCCCGTTCCAGATACGTCTGGACGTAGGAGCTGTAAAACAGATTGACGTCATTGAATTGACCGGATAATAGCGCCGGATAGGAGCCGCGGAAGATGCGTGTGAACGCCCCAGGTTCGTCGAAAGCGGGATATGCGCGGTTCGCCGGGGTGGGTAGGGGGAAAAAGGGAGTTGATTCGTCGCTGTTGCCCCTCAATTCCCGTTCGGATATGCCGTTGAGGGTAACCACCGCGACACGCCCGGCGAGACTTTCCGTTACCCCCCGCATCAGATGAAACTGTTGGGAGCCGGTCAGCCAGAACAGTCCGGGGGTTCGTTGAAAATCGCAGTTCGCCTTGATGGAACGGAGAAGCTCAGGTGCGTATTGAATCTCGTCGATGATGACGGGGGGAGGATATTTTTGCAGAAACAGCTCAGGATCCTCCCGTGCGAGCAGCCGGTTTTGCATTGTGTCGAGGGTGGCATAACCCCGTCTTTCTTCCATGAGATGCTTGAGAAGCGTGGTTTTTCCCGTCTGCCGAGGGCCTGTCAACAGTACGACGGGAAATTGAGCGGATGCTTTTATTATCTGCGTTTCCAGTGCCCGCGAAATATAATTTTCCATGTAAACCTCCATTGGCGTCTGATTTAATATATTACTTTAAATTAGACGTTTGTCAAGATAAAACCGGGATGACGGGAAGGAATAATATGTCTCTGACCCCGGTTTACTTAACGGATCCCGGCTGTTTTCTGAAGGATGTAGATGACTTCTGCGGACCCGATCAGCCCGTCGCCGTTTGTGTCGAGGCGGCAGGCGGCCGTGGAGAGGGGGCAGACAAGGGTTGTCTCCGTGCCGGCCAGGATCCGTATTCCGAGGATGGCGTCCTCCAGACCGATCCGGCAGTCCGCCGAAAGGTCGCCCGGCGGGAACATGCCTGTCAGGGCGGCGAAGGCGTTGATCCGGCCGCCGGAGGCAATTTTATCGGCCAGGGCCGGTATCTTGTCAACGTTTTTTATGATTGAAGCCCGGACGTCCGCGTAGCCGGCAGACGGGCACTGGCTGTAGATCAGCCCGGCGAGGCCGGCGACGTGCGGCGCTGCCATCGAGGTGCCGCTTTTATCACCGTATGGATTAGTTGATGATTTATTGATAAGGGTGACCCTCTGAACCCCCGTGCCCGTGCTGAGCATTGCCAGCAGTGCCTCGCCGTCGGCTTTTGTGATCGAAACCGCCGGTACCCAGACGCCGGGCGAACCAAGCGTGCCGCCCCCTATGTCAAAGTCATCCACGACATCGTTGTAGAAAATAATTCCCTTCGCCCCCTTGGCCTGCGCGTTCAAGGCTTTTTGGGAGAAAGTGAACGCAACTCCGTCACAATTGCCCCTCTTGATCAGGGCGATATTCCCGAAAACGGCGTCGGGAATCTGATCGATGTATCCCATCATATCGCAGTCATAATTGGTATACCCCATGCCGCTGTCGTAAAGTGCGCCGGTAATCCCGGAATCGGAGGTGAGGGCGGCGTGTTTCATGCCGATTGCAGGGTATTCGGCCGGCGGCAACAGGTCTATGGCCTTGACGGAGGTTCCGGAAAACGGAAACGTCGAGTAGATGAGGTTGCCGGGAGCGGCGACATCCACCTCAATCTTCCCATAATTGCTCGTACTGGCGAGCGCGTCTGTGGAATCGGTGTTGGCGACGGAGATGATATTGTCAAGCTTGTAGCTGGCCGGATAGATCTCCAGATCGTTGCTGTAGTTCCCCGCGGCGCAGGCGGCGATGATTCCCTTTTCCCGCAAACGGGCAAAGGCCGCTTGTTCATCAGGGTCGCTTGTAGTGCCCCCGAAGCTGCAGTTTACAACCTGTGCGCCGTTGGCGATGGCGTAGTCGATTGCCTCTATAATATCGATATTGATAAATTCGGAGCTGTTATCGACATTGACCTTCAGCGGCATGATGCGGACTTTCCAGTTCACGCCGGAGACGCCGATGCCGTTATTGCCCGCCGCCCCGACGATTCCCGCAACATGCGTGCCGTGGCCGTAGATGTTGTCCGGATCGAACGGGAACGGATTGTTGTCGTTATTGGCGCAATCCCAGCCGAAAATGTCGTCTATATAGCCGTTGCCGTCATCGTCAACTCCGGTACTGCCTTTTTGTTCCGCCGTGTTTACCCAGATATTATCCCGCAGGTCCGGATGTTTGTAATCCACCCCGGAGTCAATGACGGCGACGATTACATCCCTGCTGCCGGTAGTTATGTTCCAGAGCGCCTCCGCCCCGATTTTTTTGAGATTCCACTGGCTGGGAAAGCCGGGGTCGTTCGGGGTCGCCTGCGGATAGCGCAGGGCGTGCCGTTCGGCGTGCTCGACGATTGGGGATTCCTGATATTGCCTTATCGCCTCCGCCTCGGCAAGTCCGGTTTTGAGTTTTATCCGCTGCAACCGCAGCTTAGGGAGATTTTTGAGAACGACGCTTCCCAGCCGGGCATGCAGCGCGGCAATCTGCTCCGGGGCTGCCTCTGTCTTGAATTTCACCAGTAGTTCGCCGGCTTTGTAGGAGGGTCTTTCTTCCCGTCTGTCTCCGGAAGGCGGCGCAGTTGGGGCGCCTTCCGGAGACGCCGGCGTTCCGGGGCTGCCCCCTTCTTTTCCTGTGCCGGTTCCGGGCGGCGCTATTGTTCTGCCCGCGCTGCCGGCATCTGCCTGACGATTTTCCTCGGGAGCAACGGTATTTTTATCTCCCGCCCCGGGTACAACCAGCGCCCGCAAAACGCGCCAGCTTTCCGTATCGGGCATATACTCATAAACAATGGCGCTGTTTTGGGATATTGCCCGCAGCGCCTCTTCAATAGTCGCGGCGGAGAGTTTCAGGGTGATTTGGCCGGAAACCCCTGCGCCCAGCGAGATATTTGTCCCCGTTTTTTGCGCCACTTCGGTTAGCAGCTCAGAGATTTCTGCATCCTTCGCATCGATTGAAACCCGCCCTGATTCAGCAGTAACAGCGAGAAATGCTTGCGTATTTAATATTTTCAAAGCGCCGTCGGCGGCCGGCGCTGAGAAAAACGCACCTGCCGCAAGGATGGTTGCGATGAATACGGCAAGATTTTTCTTAACAATATGCATAATGGCAATGCTTTCTTTTGGGTAAAGGTAAAATATGCAAGCCCTTTACAAATGTACAATTGGCATGACGGTGTGTCAAGAAAAGATAAAGAAAGAAAAGATAAAATGAACTCCGCCTGCCTTCAGCATCAAAAAACAGGCCGTAGCGGACTGATATATTTACGGCTTGACTTTCTTCCTGTGCGGGAATAGTCTCAAGCCGTAAATAGTGTTTAGCGCCCCCCAATAGTTGTCACTCAAAGTTTAATTTTATGGATCGTACCGCGAGCGGATATGTACAGGCGATCAAAGGCGTTCCGGGAGCTGGAAAGTTTTCAC
>CAZKHU010000154.1:0-1181 GCA_964552725.1 uncultured Syntrophus sp. | reverse complement strand
GCGAGCGGATATGTACAGGCGATCAAAGGCGTTCCGGGAGCTGGAAAGTTTTCACTAATCAGCGTGAGTGTGTAAATTGAATGGACGATTGTTATGAGAAGGAGGGAAGCAAAATGGGAGAAAGAAATTTTCAGGCATGGAACAAGGCGGCTCTTCACTGGCTTATCTCATTGATTCTTTTAATTTTTCCAATCGTAATTTTTTCCGGCTGTTCCAGCAGCGATTCAGCGCCGAGGGCATCGACGGTTACGACGACGCGCGACGCGCAAGGCGTCTGGTCCATTGCCGGGGCGCCGGAGGACCGTCTTTATGACGTCTTTGAAGCAATGGGCTACGCGGTGGCGTCAGACCGTCTGTGGCAGGGGGAAACCTTCAGAAGGTCCGCCCGGGGGAGGCTGGCCGAGATTTTTGGCGCCGGTACCTCGAACGCCTTTTTGAATCAGGACAAGCTGGTGCGCACCACCGGCTATTCCGACCAGGAACTGGCGGATGGTTTTGCCGCGCTGGAGGCCGAGGAGAAGGATGTGATCAATGGTTATGCGGCAGGTTTCAACCGGCGCATTGCCGAGATTCGCAAAGATCCTTCCCTGCTTCCCTTCGAGTTTTCCGCGGTGGGGATAACAAGCGCAACGCTGGAGGACTGGAGTTACAAGGATGTGCTGGCGTGGGCCGTGCTGATGATGAGAAATTTTGACGCCGAGGCGCAAAAATCAGGCCAGATCGATAATGCCGCATTGTACCAGGGGCTTGTGGCTCAATATGGAACGACCGCAGGGCCAAAAATGTTTGAGGACTTGCGATGGCTTGACGATCCCAGCGCCTTGACCTATATCCCCAATCAAATGAAAGTTCCCCTTGCCGTGACACAGGCAGCGCGGACGCCGCTGATGGATAACCCGCCGTCCTCACTCCCCGATCTGCGAGCGGTTGCCGCGAGCATCTCCGAGACGCGGGAACAGATCGACGAAAACCTGAAAAAGATAAATGCTTACGTGAAGATGGGCAGTTATGCCTGGGCGATCAAGGGGACCAAAACGGCGACCGGCAATCCGATGCTCTACTCCGGCCCGCAGATGGGATTTTCGGTTCCCTCCATCATCGGCGAGGGATCGATAAACGCCGGCGGTCTGAATGTCTCCGGGATGATCATCACGGGGCTTCCCTCCATCGTCATCGGCCGT
>CAZKHU010000153.1:0-4997 GCA_964552725.1 uncultured Syntrophus sp. | reverse complement strand
TCATGGAAGAAGCCGATTCAAGCAGAAAAGATTTTTTTCTCGGCATCTCGAAAGAACAGGTAAAGGAAATTGTCGGGCAGGGCAACGTTCAAAACCTGCCGGCAGGCGCCCGCCTCTTTCGTCAGGGTGATCCGGCAACTCGCTCTTTTCTTGTCTTGGAGGGACGTCTGAAACTCGGGAAACTCCACGAAATGGGCAAAGAGGTACTGATCCGCTACATCGGTCCTGGGGAAATGGCCGCGATGGTAGCGGTTTTGCAGGAACAGGAATACCCCGTATCCGCAGAGGCGATAGGCGCAACCCGGGTTGTCGGCTGGGGCAAACAGACAATGCTGAAGCTTATGGCCGCATACCCGCCGCTCTCTCTGAACATGATCCGCAATTCCCTTGATCGCCTCGGAGAACTGCAGAACCGCTACCTGGAGCTGTGCGCTGAACAGGTGGAGCAGCGCATCGCGCGTTCCCTGCTCAGGCTCATGAAACAGTCCGGAAAGAGAATCGGCGACGAAATACTGATAGATTTTCCGATAAGCCGTCAGGAACTGGCAGATTACACCGGAACAACCCTCTACACCGTCAGCAGAACATTGAGCGCCTGGGAAAAGAAAGGATGGGTAAAATCCAAAAGGGAGCAGATCGTTATCGCCAATCCCCACGCCCTCGTGCTGTTTTCGGAAAATTTGTAATCCGTTTGCTTGTTGACGCATGCTTATGAGGACAATAAATTAACAGCGGAAAAAATAATGCCTTCAAAAGGAGAAAAAAACGGTAATGAAAATATCGGTATGCGCCAAGGGCGGCAGCGGTAAAAGCACGATTGTGACGCTATTGGCGAATGAAGCGGGAAACAGGGGCAAGAGGGCCCTGGTGGTTGATTCTGACGAATCCAATTCCGGACTCTACAGAATGCTGGGGTTTGACCGGCCGCCCGTGCCGCTTATGGAGCTCTTCGGCGGGAAAACAGGGTTGAAACAGAATATGAAAAAGCTCGAAATCTTCGCCGAGGCCAAAATCCCCGTCGACGAAATTCCCAACGGGTATTTGCTGCAACAAGACAAGACCATGCTGGTCAGCATCGGCAAAATAATGCAGTCGCTGGAGGGTTGCGCCTGCCCGATGGGGGCCTTGAGCCGGGAGTTCCTCAGGAAAATATCAGTAAATGCCGGCGAAATGGTTATAGTCGATATGGAAGCCGGGGTCGAACATTTCGGCCGCGGCGTCGAAACGAGCATCGATAACGTCCTGATCGTTGTCGAGCCCCCCCTGGAATCGCTGGAGGTTGCCTCCAGAATCCACGGCATGTCCAAGGCAAGCGGCATAACAAATGCGTGGGCAGTGCTGAATAAAATTCCCACTGAAGAGATCAGGGAAAGACTGGAAGCGGAACTCGACAAAAGGGGAATAACGGTTATCGGCTGCGTGCCTCTTGATCAGGAACTCTTCATGGCCAGCATCGACGGTCGCGTTCCGAAACAGGGGGCGGCGGCGAATGAGATCAAAGGGGTTATGGACTTCATCCTCGCAAAAACAGAATAAAAACGTTTCAGTTGAGGATTTTTCAAAACAGGAGGTACTGGAAAATGTGTCTGGCGGCAGCCTACTTTAACGACGAAAATGGCGAATTAATCCTGAAAGATATCGCACGCCTGAAATTGAATGGCGACAATGTGGAGATGGAAACGCTTTTCGGGGAAAGAAAATCCGTCCCGGGGGAAATTATCGCGGTCGATTTCTTCTCGTCGAAGATATTCCTTGAACAGAGGCCAAAGGGTGTTCCGGCAGACGCTTAGCCTTCTGCATTCCCCAAAATAGAAAAGAGACCCAATCCTCAGGCGCCTCCGGAAGCTATGGATTTACCTGATACCGGGGCCGCCTGCCTTCCAGCACATCAATGACTCCCTGGGCAACCATCGTCGCCATGTTGTCCAGGCTTTCCTCCGTCATTGCGCAGAAATGCGGCGTCACGATGACGTTTTCCATCTGCAGCAGAGGATTCCCCGGACGAGGCGGCTCCGGATCGTAAACATCGAGGGCCGCGCCGGCAATCTCTTTTCTCCGCAACGCCTCAATCAGCGCTGCCTCGTCCAAAGCGCTCCCTCAACTGCCATAATGATGATCTCTCGCCTCTCCCAATTTCAGAAATCTCTCCTCGATAAAGTCAGCAACCGCCCCCGCGTCGTTCAGATCGATCACAGGCACGTCGAGTGCAAGCGGTTGATCGCTCGCCACCGCCAGCAGCGTCGGATCGTTTTCTTCCCCGCGGCAGATCAGAGTGGCGCTCCGGGCTTGACGATGCAGTTCGATTTTCGGCAAATGACCGCGTTTGAATCCTTCGGCAAGGACGATATCGACATCGGGAAAGTAGGTCTCCAGAAGCTCCGGAAGCGGCGGAGAAACGGCATGTTTCTTTACAAGCGCCAGTTTTTCGGGAGAAGAGATAAGCGTGACGTCGGCGCCGGCCGCGGCCAGGCGATGGCTGTCCTTTCCCGGGTGGTCAATGTCGAAACGGTGTGCGTCATGCTTGATAACTCCCACCCTGTATCCTCTTTCCTTCAATTGGGCGATGACCTTCTCCATAAGGGTCGTCTTGCCGGTACCGGATTTTGCTACAAAAGAAACCGCCTTTACGGTCATCCGCAACCTTCCTTTCTGATTTCCTCGAATTCCGCTGGATATCGCATCATCTGCCCCATATCCGCCTGGCAGCCATTTCGAAACGCTTTACTATATAGCAGGCATCCGGAGCTGACAAGCATAATAAATTCCCTTGCCTATGGAATAAAGATGAATTATCCTACGTCAAGGTTTGCTTGCCATAACTACTACAACTTCTTCACATTAACCGCAGTGATGTTAATCACGGACGAGACGGGCATTGATTGCGCTTATCAACATAGAAATATCCCCTTATTCGCCTCGCTGACCGAGGCAGACCGGGAGAATCTGGCAAACCTTCTGCGGCGCAAGAGCCTCGAAAGGCATGAAATACTCTTTCGCAAGGGAGATGAAAATGCTGTCCGCGGGATACTTTATTCGCTCTCTACGAGACTGCGCAAGACGGACAATCAGTTGGCCGAGATGTGTTTTCTCAATTTATCGGCGCGACTGGCAAAAAAACTCGTCGAAATGGCGATGACTCAAACCTCGGATGAAAAACAACCCCAACCCTGCTCCTTGGTGATCTCCCAACAGGAATTGGGAAACATCCTCGGCGTCTCCCGGGAGAGCATCAATAAAGAATTAGGAATACTCCGCGATCAAGCGCGATAGTGAGTATTGATCCAAGATATTGCTTGACCTTCAATGAAATAGCTGCTATTTTTCGTCTTACCGAATCTTACACACCCAGGAGGTGGCCATGATTACCACAACCCTGTCCGGCAAAGGCCAGATCGTCATCCCCAAATCCCTTCGGGAGAGCCGCCGATGGCGGCCGGGCACCCGGTTTATTGTCGAGGAGATAACCTCCGGCATCCTTCTTAAACCTGATCGGACATTTCCGCTTACCAATCCTGAGGACGGACTTGGCTGCACCGGCTACCAGGGACCCGTCATCAATGTGCAGGACATGGAGCAGGCGATTCAAGGGGATATCCGCAAACGCTGGCGGAAAGGAAAAACGGCATGATCGCTCTGGACGCCAATGTTTGGGTCCGTTACGTTACCAACGACGAACCCGATCAGGCCAAGCGGGCCTTGGCTGTTTTGGCCGGAGAAGAGGAAATCTTTGTCGCAAAAACAACGCTCCTTGAGCTGGAGTGGGTTCTGCGCGCCGCCTATGAGCTCTCCGCGGCGGCCATCATTCGGGCCTTGCAGCAGATCCTCGGCTTGCCCAACGTGCAGGCAGAAATGCCGGATCAACTGGAGAAAGCGATCGGTTATTATGAAAAGGGGATCGATTTCGCCGACGCCCTGCATCTGGCATCGAGTCCGGAAGGCGTATCTTTTTATACCTTCGATATCGCCTTCATCAAACGCGCCCGCTCACTTAAAGCCCTTGTGAAAGCTTTGTGACGGCGGCCGACGATGCCGTTTGTTTCTCAGGCAGCAAGAACTGCACAGGAAACGACAACGGCAAACGCTTCATAAAGGGGAACTCAATGAAAGACATTCTAAAGAAGATTGACCTTTTAAAAACTAAGATCAACACCCACAGACCGATGGACGCGCACCTGCTGAAACAGCTTCGGGAATATTTCCGAATCGGCATGACCTATACCAGCAATGCACTGGAAGGCAATTCTCTGACGGAAACGGAAACAAAGGTTGTCATTGAAGACGGCATTACAATAGGCGGCAAGCCGGTTAAAGATCATCTGGAAGCTTTGGGACATTCAGAAGCGTATGACCTCCTTTTCCGGCTGGCCAAACATCAAGACATTACGGAAGCGAACGTCAAAGAACTGCACCGGCTGTTTTATTATCGGATTGATGAAGATCAGGCCGGGAAATACCGGAAGCAGAGAGTCATCATTACCGGGACGGATTTTCTTCCCCCTGCACCGGATAAAATACCGGCTTTAATGAAAGCCCTTATTGATGACCTTCCCGGCAAGCGGGAGAAAAATCATCCGGTAGAATACGCGGCAATTCTTCACCGGGAACTTGTCACCATACACCCCTTTATTGACGGCAATGGAAGGGCGGCGCGTCTCTTGATGAACCTTGCCTTATTGCAGGCAGGCTACCCCGTGGCAATCATACCGCCGATATTGCGGCGGGACTATCTGGACACCCTGAACAAAACCCATAAGGGCGATTTTAAGCCGTTTAACAAACTGATTGCCGGTGTTTGTTACGAATCGGCAAAGGAATATTTAAGGCTTCTGGAAGGATAACCCTCTATTCATATTACCTTGTTTTATGTGGTTTGCAGTGCGGATTATATTGAAGGGCGCTCGAAAAGAGGGCTCTCAGGCGACCGGCTAACCAGGTTTTTATCCGACGGGAAATTGAAATTTGCAATATATTGAAATTAAATACATTTGGTAGTCCCA
>CAZKHU010000152.1:0-5152 GCA_964552725.1 uncultured Syntrophus sp. | reverse complement strand
CCGGAACGGTTCGCTCTGCAAGGCAAAAAACTGCCGATAACTGTCGTCCATCACGATTCCTCCCACAGTTGTCCGGATTCACAGGCGCCTTCCCCGGAAGTGGCTGTCTCGCCCTTGGCCGCGGCAAACCAAAGCGTCCCGTCTGTCCGGGAAGCACGGGCGCGTGGTCGCGAGTGGGCAAGACAGTGCAAGTGCTTCTGCCGCTGATGCTTGCACTAAAATTCGGCCACCAAGGTCGCGCACAGGCCCCGCACCACCATCAACGGAACAGCAGGTTGAAACCGGGACAGGACACCAGGAGACCGGCATGCGCCTCAAACATATTTGCGACCTGACCAGGAAATCCATAGGGGCGTGGGTGGACGATTACGCCCCGAGCATGGGCGCAGCGCTTGCCTACTATACGCTCTTCTCGATTGCCCCGCTGCTCATCATCGCCATTGCGGTGGCCGGCCTTGTTTTTGGCCAGGAAGCAGCCCGGGGAGAAATCGTCGCGCAGATACAAGGCCTCATCGGACGGGAAGGCGCAATCGCAGTGCAGGGACTGCTGAAAAGCGCCAACGCGCCGGCCCGGGGCATCTTCCTGACGGTGGTCGGCATTGTTACGCTGGTCATTGGGGCAACGACGGTATTCGTGGAATTGCAAAGCGACCTTGACCGCATCTGGCGCGTTCCCGCTCCTGCGAAAGAGAACAACATATGGATCCTGCTGCGCACGCGGTTGCTTTCCTTCGGCCTGGTGCTGGGACTGGGGTTTCTTATGCTGGTCTCGCTGGTCATCAATGACGCAATCGCCGCATTCGGCAAATGGTGGGACAGGATTTTCGAAGGTTGGGAAGCGTTACTTCAGGCGCTTAATTTCGGCATCTCTTTCGCTATTACAACGTTACTCTTTGCGTTGATCTACAAGCTCATGCCGCGGGCCAAAATCGCCTGGCGGGACGTGTGGGTCGGAGCAGGGGTAACCGCGCTCTTGTTCGAAAGCGGCAAATTCCTCATTGGCCTTTATCTGGGTAAAACAAGCGTGGCATCAGGTTTCGGCGCTGCGGGTTCGTTGGTCGTTCTCTTGGTATGGGTCTATTTCGCGGCGCAGATATTCCTGCTCGGCGCCGAGTTTACCTGGGTGTACTCGCACGAGTATGGTTCGAAAGCAGCTCAAGCCGGGGCAGGAATCGTCCCGGCGGTACCCAGTCGTTCTGGCGAAGCGGATGCGCAGTGGATTCGAAAAAGCGGCGCCCGAAAGGCACCGACCAACCCAAAAGGGTTCTACACGGACTCTCGGCACGGGCACGGTGACGGATAACCGACAGTCACGCTGACGTTCTTCCAATCGGAAGTGAATAATGATCCTCCTGACGTATCCCTCAGCATGCTGAGGTTCCACCAAATGCCGAGGTCAAACGGATCGTTTCACCCTTTTACACTGTTCTTTCCTTCCGATCTAACCCGCCGCTATCAAAGGATGAATCCAATCATCAGGGACTGTTTCGGCTTTTGGCCGATTCCTTGCATTTACGTTGCCGTGATCGTGATCATCCAGCCTAAAAACACACCTGCCTGATCTCACGCGCCTCTCACGAATGAGAAGAATTTTCTACGATCACACACGGTGCCGGTGCACAATTTCGGCACGAAGGCGCAGTGGTCTGAGCAATTCTCGGTCCGGAAAGAAAGGAGAATTTAATATGGAAGATGACAGATGACGATCAGGGAAATCCACAATGTTATTTCTGTGTATCAAGGGATGAAGTTGAAGAAGGACGCTGAAGGTACCGGTGAAAAGATCGCCGGTGAAGTTCAAAAAAAGATCGGTCAGATCGAGAAGGTTTTGGGGACGTAGAAAAGGAGAATGAAATGAAACAGGAATCAGGGATCGGAATTATGGCGTTCGCCGTGGCCGTCGTGGCTGCCGTGATCGTCGCGGGATGCGCAAACGCCCCGCTGCGCACAGAGGCGTCAACGTCTGGGATCCGCGCCGCTGAGGAGGCCGGAGCGACCAAAGTGCCACAGGCATCACTTCATTTGCAGTTGGCCAAGGAGGAACTGGAACTCGCCGGGGCGATGGCCAAGAAAGGCGATAAGAAGGAGGCGGTGTCGATGTTGTCGCGGGCCGAAGCGGACGCCGAGCTGGCAGTCGTCCTGTCCCGCGGGGATGCCGAGAAGTCGGAGGCCATCGCGGCAGTGGAGCGTGTCCGCCAGCTTCAGATAGACAACCGATAACCGAAAACGATGACCCAATTACGACCCGATAAGGAGGGTTTATGAAAACGTTACAATTTTTGATCCCGGTCGCGTTTGTCGCGCTTTTCGCCGGCTGCGCAACGGTGACTCCCAAAGAACTCGTCAATGCCCGTTCGGCCTACCAGAATGCGAGCGTCGGGCCAGCTGCGCAACTCGCGCCCGCGGAATTACACAAGGCAAACGAGGCGCTCATCCAGGCGGAACAGTCATTCCAGAAGGACCCTGACTCCGCCAAAACGAAAGATCTCGCGTACGTCGCACAGCGTAAGTCCGAACAGGCGGAAGCGCTCGGCGTCATGGCTGCCGACAAGGCAAGCAAGGATCAAGCGAACGCCGATTTCCAGACGCAGCAAGCCGAGATCGTGAAGCAGGGGAAGCAGGACTTGAGCGACTCCCAGAAGCGGACAGCCGACGCACGGGCCGAGCTCGACCGGCGCGCCGAAGCTCAGGCAGTCAAGGACAAATCGGATGCCGAACAGGCCGAGATCGTAAGACAGGGGAAGCAGGACTTGAACGACTCCGAGAAGCGGACAGTCGACGCACAGGCTGAGCTCGCCACGCTCGCCGCGGTCAAGGCAGCCGAAGACAAATCGGACGCCGAGCAGGCCGAGATCGTGAGGCAGGGGAAACAGGACTTGAGCGATTCCGAGAAGCGGACAGCCGACGCACGGGCTGAACTCGCCACACTCGCCGCCGTCAAGGAAGAGGAACGCGGACTGGTCGTCACGCTTTCCGGGGGCGTCCTCTTTCGGTCAGCAGAATCGTCCCTGCTGCCCTCCGCCCGGGTAAAGCTTGACCAGGTGACCAGGGCATTGCTCGCGGTCCGCGCGCGCAACCTCATCGTGGAGGGGTATACCGATTCCCAGGGCTCCGAGTCATACAACCAGGGCCTATCGCAACGCCGGGCCGACGCAGTCCGTGATTACCTCGTGTTCAGAGGCTACCCGGCCAACCGCATCCAGTCACGCGGAAATGGCGAGAGAAGCCCGATCGCCGATAACGCTTCACCCGAGGGGCGCGCCAACAACCGCCGCGTCGAGATCGTCATCGAACGTGAATTGCGGTCATCCAACCCATAAACGGGAATGGTCGATCACCAATGAAAGGTAGCCGGCAGAGTTCAGGAAAAGATCGGTCAGGTCAAGAAGGTTTTGGGAAAGTAGTTAGAAATGCGTGCATGAACGTGATGAAAAAATGAAGATCAACAAAATTAACGAGGGCAACCAAGAGTTCCAACTTAACCCAAATAACAATCATAAAGAGAACGAGGGAGAAGGTATGACAGTCGAGAGAATGTATGGCGTTGTTTCGGCATCCAAAATCATTGGCGAAGCGGTAGTCAATCGTCAGAATGAAGATCTGGGCAAGATCCATGAACTGGTGATCGACGCCAAGGAAGGTCGCCTGGCTTATGCGGTCCTCTCTTTCGGTGGCTTCATGGGTATGGGGAATAAGCTGTTCGCCATGCCATGGAGGGCATTTGAGTTCGCCAAGCCTGAGAACAAGCTCATCCTCAATGTGGACAAGGAAAAGCTGAAGGCTGCTCCTGGATTTGACCCAGACGCTAAATGGCCAGATTTCGCGGATAGGACTTGGGGATACAGTATTTACAACTACTATGGTTACGACCCTTACTGGAAGCTTTAGGACTGAGGGTTCGGGCACTCGCTGATTCCGATGACCTCTGGATCAGCGAGCGCCTTTCTAAACGAGAAGGCATCCAACTATTTCCCTCCGAGACCGGTGAACAGCACCGCAATGAAGGGATATCTTTCGTAGCAAAAGGGAAGAAAGGTGAATTGAATATGACAGAGCAGAAAAACCCACAATGTCGTTTTTGCATGGGATTGTTGATTGGAGGTGCGCTGGGCGCATTGGCAGGCATTTTCTTCGCACCGAAATCCGGAAAAGAACTGAGGTCTGATATCAAGGACAAGGGGAGCGCGGTTTTAAAAGATGTAAAGAATATTTATGCCGATGCCAGTACAAAGACAAAAGGATTCATCGAGAAAACAAAGTGTCAAGCGAAGGAGTTGAAGAAGGAAGTCGCAGGTACCGGTGAAAAAATAGTCGACGAAGTTCAGGACAAAATCGCCCAGGTCAAAAAGGTTTTGGGGACATAGTGAGAACAACGTATCATGCACCGGCGTGTCCTTGAGCCTCCGACTGGGATGCACATGGGTGAACACTTCAGCCAGAGGAGGAACGAACATGAATGAAGATATTCTGAAAGGGAAATTGCTGGAGATCAAAGGGATGGTTAAAGAAAAGTGGGGAAGACTCACGGATAACGATCTTAGCGAGATCGAAGGAAAAAGCGAGAGACTTTTGGGGCTTTTGCAGAAGAAATATGGATGTATTAGGGACAAAGCCGAACTGCAATATAAAGATAGTGTTGAATTGGCAGAAATTGTCGGCAGGATCCGTGAGATAATGCACAAAAAGAACGATATTATGGCAATTCGATTTATTGCTCGCTACGGGCAGCCTTTGTTAGGCAAGAAGCAAGAAAGTCAAATGACAGGAAAGGAATCAAAGCCCGGGTACCATACTGATCGTTATTCTTATTCTCGTTTTAGCCGACGTACCACCCAGGTGCCGTCACAGTAGGAGCGGCGATAGTAACAGTTCGACGGGATGCTGCGATGCGCGTATTGAGTCTGTTCTCCTGGATGTTAACAAAAAGATAATCACAGGGTCTTCGTGGTGATGACCACACCTGATGGACCGGATCTCGATGGACTCCAGTGCAAGACAAGACGGCATATGCGGCTCTCGTCTATTTTGTTTTCACGAAACAATCCGAAGCGGAGTGATCGTAAATGAAAACCAGGAACGTTGCAAAAGATCTTCCTGTAGAGGCAATTGCAAAACCATTTGTCATTCCCGAATGTCTCTATCGGGAATATGG
>CAZKHU010000151.1:0-5210 GCA_964552725.1 uncultured Syntrophus sp. | reverse complement strand
CGCTCAGAATCGTTGCGGGAATGACAAGAATGGGGAGTTTTGCAATTACCTCAGTTGATAGCCGTTTTCCCGAAATAATCTTAGACAGGCATCTGCTACAGCATCATCGTAAAGGATTCCTCTATTCTTCTCGATCTCTTTCAGGGCGGCATCGATGCCGAGAGCAGGACGGTAGGGACGGTGCGTTGCCATGGCTTCCACGACGTCGGCCACGGCGAGAATCCGCGCCTCTATAAGAATTTCATCCCCTTTGAGCCCCTGCGGATATCCGGAGCCGTTGATCCGTTCGTGGTGCTGGTAGGCGATCATTGCGACAGGATAAGGAAACGCTATTGGTTCCAGAATTCTGTAACCGACTTCGGCGTGAGTTTTTATCAGTTCGAGTTCGATATGGCTCAGTTGGGTCGGCTTGCTGAGAATTTCCGCCGGGACTTTCATCTTCCCTATATCATGGATCATTCCTGCCATTCTGATGCCGCCGATCTGCTCTTCGGAAAGATTCAGAACCTGGGCGATCGCCACGGACAAGTTGGCGACCCTCTCCTGGTGACCGGCGGTATAAGGGTCTCTTTCTTCAACAATCATCGCCATCGCCCGGATGGTATCGTCGATGCCACGCTTCAACTTTCCAACGGTCTTGCTGATTTCTTCTTCGGCACGGCGCTGCTCCGTGACGTCGTCGATGGTAAACACCACCTCGTTGATATTGCCCTTTTCGTCATCGATCGCGGCGCCGTTGATCGAAAGATATACGCGTCTCCCTTCGGGGGAGTTAATGGCATGCCGTATCCCATAGACGGGATTGCCGGAGGAGATCACCATTGCATGAGGTAGCTTCTCAATAGGGAAAGGATTTCCATCGAAGTCCGTGATTCGCCATTCGGGCGAGTTATAAGCGCGCCCGATCATTTCCTCCGCGGTCAAACCATATATTTCCTCGGCCCGCTGGTTGGCGAAGATGATTCGGCCGTCGCGATCGGCCACGGTGATTCCCGCCGGGCTGGTTCTCATGATGCGGTCCACCATGCTGCGCTCCCGGAGCAGCCATTCCTCTGTCTGTTTCCGTTCGGTGATGTCCTTGTCTACGCCACGGTAACCTTTGAGATTCCCCTCTTTGTCCAGTATGGGAACACCATTGGTGAGGAGACAGATTCTTTCGCCATTGCTCCTGATATTCCAATTTTCGAGATCCTTTATGGCTGCCTTGTTTGCTACGATCTCAGAAAATATCACTGCCACTCTCTTTGCTTCATCCGACGACATGAAATCAAATGGTGTCTTCCCGATGATGTCTCCACGGGATTCCCCAAAAAGGCCAATGCCCTTCTGCGAGCTGTAGGTATAGACGCCATTTTCGTCCACCTCCCACACCCAATCGGCTATGCTGAACATGATATCTCTTAGCCGCTCTTCGCTTTCCCGGAGCGCCTCCACGGAACGTCTTCGGGCAATCGCGATGCCGATACTGGCGCCGATACCTTCGAGAAAACGGATCATGTCGGAGGTAAATAAATCCTTTCGCGTATCGCTCAACTGCAGAAGCCCGATGATCTCCTCGCCCGACCGCAGCGGAATCAGCGCCAGGGACTCGTACCCCTCTTCGTTACAGCGGTTTCTTACGCCGCCCTGATACTCCTTCTCGGATTTCTCGGCCAGATGTTTCGTCGTGCTGTTCGTCCAGAAGCTGCCGCCTTCCGTGAAATAGGGCCGGGCAGGATCCATTTGGCCGCGCAGGATGTGACCGCACCTGCCGGCGAGAGATGGATTCCCCTTTGAATCACGGATGATTTCACCGGCGGCGTCGCGCGCGCAAAGATAATTCTCGGCTTCCAGGAAATGGTTGGGGAAACCGTTGGTCACATAGTAGGGGTAGTCTTCTCCTTCCCGCAGCCGTATCCCGATGGCCTCGACACCCGTGCTTTCCTTCAACAGATTAAAGATGTCCTTGATGAGCTTTATGACGTTATTCGGGCGGTTCAGCATTTCGAGAATCTCTTTGGCCAGTTTCAGGCGCAACTCCGAATTTTTGCGTTCGGTGACGTCTTCAAGGATACCCTCATGGTAAAACGGAACGTCTTTCTCGTCGCGGACGGCGTGTGCACTGACCGATATCCAGATCCGACTGCCGTTTTTACGATGAGCCTGGCACTCAAAATTTGTTGCCTCTCCTTGTGTTGCCATGATCCGGGCAAATTCCGCGGCATCCTCGGGGTTCACGTAAATCTGACGGGCAATGTCCGTTACGCTCGTCAAAATATCTTCCGGCGAGTCGTAGCCGAACATCTGGGCGAGAGCGGGATTGGCGGCAATGAAGCGCTCCCCGGGTAAACTCCGGAAAATCCCCTCGCGAGCTTTTTCGAAGATGGAACGGTACTCCTCTTCGGCCTTGCGGATCTGGATATACAGCGCCGTGTTTTCCAGTATGGGAGAAACGATGCTCACCAGAATGCTCAGCGCCTTTAACTGTCCTAACGTGAATTTGCGATGGCTCTTTGTGATATTGACATTCAGCACGCCCACCAGTTTGCTTTGTGACAGCATCGGCATGGAGACAGCCGTGTGAATGTCGTTGCGCGGCCTGATCGGCGCCATACGCGGATCACTGACAGCTCCCTTAAATACGACAGACTCGCGGTTGCGGGCTACCCAGCCAGCTATGCCCTGTTCGATCGGCGCATGCTCCCCCAGATTTTCCGTACGCCCACCGCGGACAACCGCCACGTAAAGCTCTTCACCGCCCTTCGTCGGCAGCATGATGGATACCTCATCGGCGCTGCACTGCTGAAGCGCGGTGTCGGCGATCTTATTGAGTATCGAATTCAGATCGGAGGAGAAGGAGATGGCCTTTCCCAGTTCGTGAATGGCCACGGTCTCCTTCAGTTGCATGTTTTCCAGCCGCAGATTGCGCACCTGCATGGCGCGGGAGAGCAGCGGCAGAAGGGTGTTGAGTTTGAATGGTTTCAGGATGTAATCGAAGGCGCCGGTCTTCATCGCCTCCACGGCGGTCTGCACCGTGCCGTGTCCCGTCATGATGATGCCGATGAGATTGGGGTCGATATCGAGACCGGCCCGGATAAGCTCAATCCCGTCCATTATGGGCATCATCAAATCGGTCAACAGCAGATCGAATTCCTGCTCTTTTAGAACAGTTAGGGCTTCGGCGCCCGTCAGAAATCCCGCCGTTTCATATCCCTGGCCGGTCAGCATCTCGCAAAGGGCGCTCATCAGTTCGGCTTCATCGTCCACGACAATGATGCGGCCTATGGTGTAATTGGAGTCTTTTTGCGCGTTTTTTTTCATGATCTGTCTCTCCCGTTCATATATGACGGCCTCGTCAATTATCATTCACCCTTGATACTCTTGGCATTGCTTCCATTGGAGAAAGGCAGGGCAATGCATACCCTTGTTCCCTTCCCGGGGATCCCCTCGCTCACGATATCAAACGTGCCTTGGTGTTCCTGCGCGACGCGCCGGCAAATGGCCAATCCCAGCCCCGTGCCTTTTCCTTCCGGTTTCGTGGTAAAAAATGCTTCCATTACCTTGGGTAAAATCTCCGGCAGTATCCCCACACCCGTGTCGGCAATCTCGATCACTACAGCGGGGGTCGGGGGCCGGGGCTCGGGGGCCGGCTCTACCCCTGACTCCTGCCCCCTGCCTCCTGATCCCTGAACATATACACGGACCGTAAGCGTTCCCCCCTGAGGCATGGCGTCGCCGGCATTGGTAAAGAGGTTCAGAAACAACTGTCGCAATTGCTGGCGGTCTGCGTGAATGAAGGGCACGTCGGGTGCAAACTCCCGGATAACTTTTATATTGTTCTTGCGGAAGTGGTACTCAATGAGCTCGAAGGTCTTTTCTATTTCTTCACGGACATCCACCGTAGAAATCTGCTGCTGACTCCGGCGGCTGAACTGGAGGAGATTGGTGACGAGATTTCCCATCCGTTCAACTTCCTGCCCAACGATTTCCAGCTCCCGCCGGCGCGGATCGTCTTCGGGTGTCTTAGCCGTCAGGGATTCGATCCGGAGACTGATGGTAGCCAGGGGATTGTTCAGCTCGTGGGCAATGCTGGAGGCCAGCTCTCCCACCGTCGCCAGCTTCGCCGCCTGCCATAACTGCTGCAGGACGGTATTGAGCTCCTCGTTTTTCGCCTGAAGTGCCGCCTCGGCTGACTTGCGTTCGGCAATTTCAATGTGCAGGGCGGCCGTCCTCTTATTGACCATTTCCTCGAGATCATCGTTGAGACTCTTCAGTTCATCCTGGGTTCTGATCAAATCGAGGTTCTTTGCCATCGCCGTTTCGTATGTTGAAAGAAGGAGGTTGAGAATCTGCCGCCGGTGCGATGTGATTAAAAATTTTTCATCCCTATAGAAAATATGAATGCCTTTTTGGCTTTCCTCTCGATCGTGCTGATTCTTGTCATGAAGAAGGTGTTCAACGGTGGAGAGGAGGTGCTGTTCGTCGTAAGGCTTGGTGACAAATTGATCTGCGCCGCATTGCACTGCCTTGATGACATCCTGCGGGTCCGAAAGGGAGGTAAGCAGGATGACCGGGGTGCTCCTGAGTCTTTCGTCTGCCTTGATATTACGGCAAAGTTCAAAACCGTCCATCTCGGGCATGATGATGTCGCTAATGACCAGATTCGGCATTTGATCGTTCAGGATCGCAAGCGCATCTCTGCCGTTCATGGCGTGAATAACCTGATGCCCCTGTTCCTCCAGGATATGTTTCAGCTTTTCCGCCTGTGTCGGACTGTCCTCGACGATCAGGATTTTTATGGTGTTCTCTTTTTTGCCCACAATCATGGCTATCCTCACTCAAGCTTCGTTTTGGAATTTGACTGGGTCTCCGCAAGCGTTCCCAACAGCGTGATGATTTTATCCGGGGAAAGTATATATGTATGCGCATTCAGGGCAACCGCTTCCCCAGGCATGCCGAAGATGATGGAACTCTCCTCATCCTGAACAATGGTGACGGCGCCCCTGTCTTTCATTTCCTTCAATTCCGCCGCCCCATCACGGCCCATACCGGTCAGCAGTACACCCACCGCTCGCGGACCCAGGGTTTGCGCGACGGAGCGAAAGAGATACGCAACCGAAGGTCGCAAACCATTCTCCGGAGCGTGATCGCTGAGGACAATGTGCAGGCCGTTTCTGATTCCCAGATGAAAACCATCCGGGGAGATATACCCATGTCCCGGCAGAGGATAC
>CAZKHU010000150.1:0-5314 GCA_964552725.1 uncultured Syntrophus sp. | reverse complement strand
CAGGGGACAAGCAGAGATGACAAAAAATGCGGGCAATCTCTGTTTCGCCGGGATTGACATCGGCTCAACAACAGCCAAGGCTGTCATATTGGATAAAAAAGGCGGCCTGGTTTTTTCCCGCTACTGTCGTCATCAGGGCAAAACCGTAGAAACAACACGGGGCCTTTTCAAGGAGGCCCTCCGGGATTTGGGCGACATGGAACTGGATTTGGCGGTTACCGGATCGGCCGGAATGGGCGCTGCCGAAGTCTTCGGGCTGCCATTTGTGCAGGAAGTGGTGGCCTCTGCTTGCTTCATTGAAAAATTTTTTCCCGGAGTCAGAACCTTCATTGAAATCGGCGGTGAAGACTCCAAGATCATATTTTTCGACCGTAATGGCCGGCCCGATATCCGGATGAACGGCAGTTGCGCCGGGGGCACCGGCGCTTTCATTGACCAAATGGCGGTTCTTCTGGATGTCGATGTATCGGAACTGAATGCTCTGGCCGGAAAATCCACGAATATTTATCCCATTGCATCCCGGTGCGGCGTTTTTGCCAAAACCGATATTCAGGCGCTGCTAAGCCGTCATGTATCCAAAGAAGATGTTGCGGCTTCCGTATTTCATTCGGTTGCCCTTCAGGTGATCACCGCCTTGTCCCGTGGACGGGATATGGAAAGAAAAATACTTATGGGGGGCGGCCCGCTGACTTTTAATCCGAACCTGCGGAAAGCCTTTGCAAATCTGCTTGTCATTGAGCATCCGGATGACCTGGTCATTCCGGATCATCCGGAACTGATTCCGGCCATGGGTGCGGCCATGATACGGAACGGGGAACCCTTCCGGACGAGGATCAGCGGCCTTCTATCAATGCCTGAAACCGGGGTTGCCGGGAAAACAAACGGCCGCACCAAAAGACTTCAGCCCCTGTTTGAAAGCAAAGCTGAATTTGAGATATGGCAAAAAAGGCATGAACAGGCCAGGGCGCCCAGGGTTGAGCCGGCGGACGTAAAGGGGAAAGACCTTTTCTTGGGCGTGGATTCCGGGTCAACCACCACCAAGATCGTCCTTGTGGATGAGGCGGGGAAGCTGGTTTTCGGCCATTACGGCGCCAATAACGGCGATCCCCTCCTGGAGGTAAAAAAGGGATTGTCCGAGTGCATGAAAAGGTTCGCTGATGCCGGTTTTTCTCCACGTATAGTTCGTTCGGCCGCCACGGGTTATGGTGAAAGTCTTATACGGGCCGCCTTCGGATTGCATGATGGAGTGGTCGAGACCATGGCGCACTACCGTGCGGCGAGGTATTTTGAACCGGATGTCTCCTTTATTCTGGATATCGGCGGGCAGGATATGAAGGCGATCTATATGGGCGACCGCGCCGTGGCGGAAATTCAGGTCAACGAGGCCTGCTCCTCTGGATGCGGCTCCTTTATTGAGACTTTTGCCCGTTCGCTGGGATACGGTGTCCAAGAATTTGCCGAAATCGCGTGTGAGAAGAATTCGCCCTTTGATCTGGGAACCCGCTGCACCGTTTTCATGAACTCAAAGGTCAAGCAGGCGCTCCGGGAGGGCGCGACCATCTCTGATATCTCAGCCGGACTGGCCTACTCGGTCATTAAAAACGCCCTGTTCAAGGCGCTCAAATTGAAGGACACCGACCTTCTTGGAGACAAAATCGTCGTCCAGGGAGGAACATTCCGCAATCCGGCCGTGTTGCGCGCGGCAGAGCTTTTGCTGAACAAGGAGGTTGTCAGACCGGATATCGCCGAGTTGATGGGCGCCTACGGCGCGGCCCTGACAGCCCTTTCAAATCATCGCGCCATACAGGGGGCATCAACCGCCTTTGTTACCCTTGAGAATCTGGAGACGGGAACTGATTATTCCCAAAAGGAGATTCGCTGCGGCGGCTGCGAGAACAGGTGCGCTGTTCTGAAACTTACATTCGGGAACAAGAACAGTTTTTATACGGGGAACCGCTGCGAACGGCATTTCAGTAATGATACCGATATAATACGTAAAGGGGAAAATCTGCTCGATGAGCAGACCAAGCTCTTGTTCGACCGGAACATGGAACCCGAAAGAGAGCCGGTTCTCACCTACGGCATTCCCCGCTGCCTGAACATGTATGAAAACTTTCCCTTCTGGGCCGCCTTTTTGACCGCGTGCGGGTTTAAGGTGGTTTTATCTTCTCCTTCCAACCTGAAACTTTACGAAAAGGGCGCTTCCACCGTCATGTCGGAAAACATTTGTTTTCCCGCCAAGCTTGCCCATGGCCACATTTTCGACCTTGCTGAAAGAAAAGTGGACAGAATATTTTATCCCACGGTGGTCTACGAACAAAAGGAATATGAGGATGCCCTGAACACCTATAATTGCCCGGTGGTTACCGGATATCCCGACCTGATAAAAAGCGCTGTCAACCCTGAGCGAAAATTCGGCATTCCCCTGGATAATCCGGCTATCAGCTTTAAGGATTTGAAGCTCTTAAAAAAACAGCTTTCTCTCTTTTTCAGGCGGTTTGGAATTGATCGCCGGACGGTGTCCATGGGCGTGGAAAAAGGAGCGGCGGCGCAAAAAGACTACAAGAAAAAACTTAAAGCGCGGGCGAAATGTCTGATAACCGGGGCGGAGAAACAGGAACGGACAGTTGTTGTGCTTGCCGGCCGGCCCTATCATCTGGACCCGCTTATCAACCATGGCATCCCCAATCTTTTGGCGGATCTGGGCGTGGATGTTATCAGTGAAACGGCTGTTCCCTTGAATACGGATTCCGTCTCCCTGGAAGATATCAATGTCCTGACCCAGTGGAGCTATACCAACAGACTCTATGCCGCAGCCAAATGGGTAACTGAAAATCATAACGCCCAATTGGTGCATATTACCTCCTTTGGCTGCGGGCCGGACGCCGTCTCCGCCGATGAGGCCAGGGAGATCATTCGGAGCGGCGGCAAAATCCATACCCTGATCAAGATGGATGAAATCGCCAACCTGGGGGCGGTGAAAATCAGGCTGCGCTCCATGCTGGAGGCGGTGAAAGAAAATAAAGGCAACACGCAGGTATCAGGAGCCGGCAGGAAGAAAACAAACCGGTTAGTCATGGACAAATACAGCAAGAAAACCCTGATCGTCCCTTTTTTCTCACCATTCTATTCACCCCTGATTCCGTCAGCATTCAGACCCCTCGGTTGCAGGGTGGAGGTGCTTCCGCCCCAGGATAAGGCCTCGGTTGAATTTGGCCTTAAAACCATCAACAATGATATGTGCTACCCCTCCATCCTGGTTGCCGGCGACATTATCAAGGCTTTCCAGTCAGGCCGCTACGATCCTGAAAACACCGCGGTTATTCTGTCCCAGACAGGCGGTCAATGCCGGGCATCCTCTTACGTGTCTCTCGTCAGGAAGGGGTTGGCTGCAGTCGGCCTGGATAATGTCCCTGTAATCACTTTATCAGTTGGGGGGTTCGACGATCCCCAGCCGGGATTTGTAATCGATGAAAAGGGACTGGTCAAAAGGCTGGCCCTGGGCGTTATTTTCGCTGATCCCCTGGCCCGGATGTATCTGGCCACTGCGGCCAGGGAGAAGGCGCCCGGAACTGCCGGGAGCCTGCACGGCAAATATCTTTCCGAAATGGAAATCGGCATTGAAAATGCGGATTATCATTATCTTCTCAATCTTCTTAGAAAGGCTGTGGCGGACTTCAACAAGGTTGAGATCAGACGTGAACCCGTTCCCAGAATCGGCATCGTGGGTGAAATTTTTGTCAAATACAACTTCTTTTCCAATGGGAATATCATCGACTGGCTGTCCGGCCAGGGGGTGGAAGTGATTCTCCCTGCCTTGCAGAGTTTTTTCACCCAGCGCTTCATCAATGAAACCTATGATCAGAAGGCACTTTTAAAATGTTCTTTCGTCGATCGTATCAAGTTCATGCTGCTGGAGATTTACTCCGAATACTACCTTGGTCAAATCGAGCGTGTCATGCGGAACTTCCGGTTTTATCGTAAGTCTCATGATCTGAGAGAACTGTCTGAAATCACCGGCGAGGTGGTCAGCTTGGCCAACCAGTTTGGCGAAGGGTGGCTCCTGACAGCCGAAATGATCGCCATGCTCCAGGAAGGGGTCGGCGACATCGTCTGCCTGCAGCCGTTCGGCTGCATTGCCAACCACATTACCGGGAGGGGTATGGAGATGAAGCTCAAGGAGATCTACCCTCATTTGAATCTGCTTTCCCTCGACATGGACGCGGGGGCAAGCGAGGTCAATATACTGAACCGTCTCCATTTCATGGTTGCGGGGGTGAGGGGGCAGATGGCCGGCGAGGAAGAAACGATGTCCGTGGCGAAGGTGGTCCAGCGTTTCGCCATACCCCAAGTATGGCCGCGCGAACTGTATGTTTTCAACAATTACGCATCGCTGGAGGTCGAAAAGTGGAGAGCCTGGGTGTCCGGTCTGGGGCTGTGGGAAAAGGCTCGGAATATCAGGCGCAAGATAGAGGGGGACGGCCATAATTCAGTGCGATGGTTTTGACTTTTACGAGGGTCATCCATTTATAACGAATCCTCTTCATTTCCGTTACATGGAGCAGTACTACAACTCTCCGTACGGCATTTCCATGCACAGGGACAAGCTTCTGGGTAAGCCCAGCAACCAAGGCATTCTGATGGATATTTTTGAGCAAGGGATCGAGCAGCAGTTTCTCAAAGAGCTACCGAAAGCCGTGCTGTTTTCACTGGCCTTCGGTCCCCTGATTTCTTTGATGCGCGACCATATCCTCGGTTTCATCATCCTGGAAGATCCCCTGATCAAGCAAATCACGGAAGCCTGCTGGGACGCGATCAAAAGGTGATGCTAATATTTCATGGGGTAATCAGGGCGTTATTCTTAAAATAAAAAGTGAACATTCTTTTTTTACTTTGAAGTGAGCTTCACTGTGTTTTACTCACGACCCAAACGGTATCATCCGGAGGTGATCGACAATGGGTCGCCAAATTTCAAATGATAGAGGTGTCGCATCGCATGAAATATTCCTCATTGGTGATTTCGCAGGAAAGAACGGATAGTAGATCGCGACAGGATATCCGAAACTGAAGAGAAGAAAAAAGAAAGGAGCAACGAACATGATGAGCAGTCAAGAACAAAAAGGCAACAAGATATCCATTCTTGGGTTTGCGGGAAGTTTACGAAAAGACTCGTTCAATAAATCCTTACTGAGGGCCGCTAAGGAGGTGCTTCCCGGTGATGTTGAACTTGAAATTTTCGACCTGGAAGGCATCTCCCCCTTCAATCAGGACCTGGAAAATCAGCCTTCCGAAAGATTAAAGGAATTCAAGGCAA
>CAZKHU010000149.1:0-5388 GCA_964552725.1 uncultured Syntrophus sp. | reverse complement strand
ATCCTTTATCGAAAAGGAGAGTGGCCCTATGAATATGGATATTGGGAGAAACATCTGTGATTGGCGTAGAAGGAGGTAGGACGCAATCCAACAGATCGGGGGAAAAAAAGGCAGCAAGCGTCACATCCTTGTAGACGAGCATGGCGTCCCGCTATCGTTAGTCGTAACCGGAGCGAACCGGCATGACGTGACTCAACTGGGGGCAGTCCTGGATAATCGTATCGTCTTGCCGCCAGCCAGAAGAGACCGAACAAAATCTCTGTGCTGACAAGGGATATACAGGAGATCCAGCCAAAAAGATCATCGAGGCCCATGGCTATATTCCACATGTCAAAGAACGTGGTGAAGAGATAAAAGCAAAGAATTTAACGGTGAAGGAGCTTTGGAGGATGAGAAAAACTTCAACCTTCTGATCGGCAAGCTTCAGACTGAGCTGGAAAGTGGTAAAACCTGTCCGGAACACGATGCAGGAGCTTCTTGATGATATAGATGTTATTGAATGCTTTGAGTATCCGGAGCATGAACTCCGCATGGGCGAAGTAACGAAGAAGCAGATCGAACTTTATAAGGCGATGGAGATTGCGCCACCGACCTCGTTACATTAGGCCGGGAATGCAGGTACCAAATCGCATCGCCAGCCACCGGTTTTCGATGCAATACGATGCAAAATATCCCTGCAAAATATCCCTTGACAAGCCAAAAGTTGTCCCCCTATACTCATGCCACAAAAAAGGAAGTTCTTATCAAAAGAACTACCGTGCCTATCTCTCTCATCGGAAACGAAAAATGATTGCGCCGAAAGGGACTGCTCATGTATCGTTGTAGGGTTAAGAACAAAGGAATGTTGCCACGAGCACGCAGGCGAAACTTCTATGATTTACCCTGCTCCTGTTAGTCGGGAGCAGGCCCTTTAACGAAACATTATGTAATCAAATAATTAGATGTACATTTTAGACGAAGAAACAGATATCACTTGTTCCGGGACTCCGGTTTGTCCGGTTTAAAAACCCAGATGAGGTGAATAGATCAACAAACATTATGACGAAGGAGGGAAATAACATGAAGAACAAAGCGATTATCACAGCGGCCATTACGGGCAGTATTCATACTCCAGGTATGTCTAAATATTTGCCTATCACCCCTATAGAGATAGCCGACGAAGCGGTTCGGGCGTATGAGGCGGGGGCTGCGGTTTGCCATATTCATGTCCGGAATCCTGAAACAGGCCAGCCGGTTTCCGATGCAAATCTGTTCAAAGAAGCCATCAGCCGGATAAAGAGCAAGTGCAATATGATAATTTGTATTACCACCGGGGGTGGGCTTGGCATGACGGCCGAGCAACGCCTCATCCCTGTTGCCGCCTTCAAACCTGAGCTTGCTTCCTTTAATGCCGGCTCGGTCAATTTTGCCCTTTTTCATGCCCTCGACCGGTACAAGAATTTGAAATTCGACTGGGAAAGCAAGTATTTGGCTATGACGGAGGATTTTATCTTTCCGAACACCTTCAAATCCATGAAGGATTTTTCCCGCATATTTAATGAAAACGATACAAAGCCGGAATTCGAGGTTTACGATTCCGGCATGGTCAACAACATTGCCTTCCTGATCGAGAGGGGCTATGTCAAAAAACCCGTTTACATCCAGTTTGTCCTGGGTGTTCTGGGCGGCATTACCCCGAGCTCTGAGAACCTACTTTTCCTTGTGGACTACGCAAAGAGACTCATTGGCGATTTTGAGTTTTCCGTATGCGTAGCAGGGCGCGCCCAGTTTCCAATCTGCACCCAATCCCTCCTGATTGGTGGCAACGTTCGCGTTGGGCTGGAGGACAACCTTTATCTTGAGAAAGGGGTCATGGCAAAGAGCAATGCCGAACAGGTGGCAAAGATTGCCCGGATTGCCAAGGAGCTTGGCATCGAACCGGCAACGCCTGATGAGGCGAGAAAAATCCTCGGTCTGAAAGGGGTAGACAAAGTTAACTTTTAGTTAATCAAAGGAGGTTGAAAATGAGAAAGGCAATTAGGAATTGGGCGGAAAAGTGGCAAATCGGCATGGAAAAGGTGATGCCGGACTCTTTCATTTTTGCGGTTCTACTCACCTTCATCGTTTTTATCATGGCCTTGGTGTTTGTCCATGCATCTCCAGTTAAAATTGTGGAATCATGGTATAAGGGATTCTGGGCCTACCTCGGGTTTTCCATGCAAATGGTCGTACTCCTCATCTTTGGCTATTCATTGGCGATCACCCGGGTGGGGGTGAAGGTCATTGATGCTATAACCGGGCTTGCCAAGACCCCTCCTCAGGCTGTGGCTCTTGTAGCGGGGGTGGCTGCCGTTTTAGCGCTGATTAACTGGGGGCTGGGGATAGTCGCGGGAATCTTTTTGTGCCTCGGGGCCGCCAGGCGAGTGAAAGGAGTCCACTGGCCATTGCTTGTGGCAAGCGCATTTATAGGGGCCATGGCTGGCACCGCTTGGTCCGTTTCGATCACCGAACCCTTGCTTGTCAACACCGCTGGCTGGGGATGGACGCCGGACATTATACCCGTGATGGAAAAAGATCTGGGGCAAAAATTACTCCCAATGGGTTTCGATAAAACCATTTATGCTCCAGCGAGCATAGTTGCGCTAATCCTAACCCCTCTTGTTGCCATGATCACCACCTATCTCATGCACCCTACCCCGGAACGGACTCGCTCCATTGATCCCGAAGCTTTGAAAAAGTTGGCAGCCGAATCTCAGTTCACGCTGGATAAACCCCAAAATATGACCCTGGCCGACAAGCTAAACTGGAGCCGGACTATCTGGATATTGACATGCATCATGATTTTCGTTGCTATTTTTCTTTGGTTCCAGCAGAAGTCCTTCCTGCAATTAGATCTGAATATGTACAACTTCATTTTCATCGGCCTTGCCATGTTACTCCACGAAAATTTGGTCCGTTTTGTGGAATCAATTAAGATGGCTACCAAGGCGGCGTTCGGGATCATCCTGCAGTTCCCCTTTTATGCAGGTATCTTCGGGATCATGGCATACACGGGCCTGCTCAAGGTTATTGCCGGGTGGTTTGTTGCCATTTCCAGCACGTTTACATTTCCACTGGTCACCATGATCAGTTCGGGAATCGTCAACCTGTTCATCCCTTCTTCCGGTGGAATCTGGATGGTCCAGGGGCCTGTCATGATTTTGGCTGCAAGTTCATTGGGGGTGGGCTTCCCTCTGACGGTGATGGCTTTCACCGCCGGAGAGGTACTCACCAATACCATTCAGCCGTTTTGGGCTCTTCCCCTGTTGGGGGCTACGGGAACAGAAATGAGAACAATCATGGGATACTGTCTGATAGCCGGTTTATTTGAGTTTGTCCTGGTTGCTTTGATCTACCTCTTTTTGCCGATGTAGATGTTACTTTTTTGAGATAAAAGAACCACGTGTCAACGGTCTTTTCAAAGTGAGCCATTTGGGGGTGCGGTCAATCCCGGCAGTTCCCCCATTTTCCTTACCCGCTTGTACGCCTCCCAAACGAGACGCTTGGAAATAAGGAATAGGTGGCTCCATGTAACCGGTGATCATGGCTCCCTTTTAGACCGGTGAAATTGGCACAGAATTAGACCGGCGATGATCCGCAACAATAGAGCTAATCCATGGAAGAGATCTGTCAAAAACCAACCCTTCGTAAATGGCCGTAAGGGGCAACCAACTGCTTTTCGGGTCAGTTTTTTCATCCTTCTTTCCCTGAGTTTAAAACGTGAACGACACGGCGATCGCCCCGAAATTCTGCTCGTCCTTCTGGGTTTCAAATTCCTTCGTTCGGCGAACATAGGAATAGGTGATCTTGAAGCGGTGGATGATCATCCCGATGCCGCCGATCAAATCGGCGACGAGCGGCTTCTTGGAGACGCTGTGGCTGTCCCGGAAGGTGTTCCCGTCGAGCAGGATGTTCCGGGCAACGGCGCTCCCATCGACGGCAAAGAAGAGGTGGATGCCGAAACGATGGAACGGGCGGAAGAAACGAGGATCTGCATCATCCACCGGGGCGCTGCTGTCCGAACCCGGCCGGATCAGATGGGTCCCGAAATCGTTCGGGAGGTTCCAGCCAAAACGCACCTGGCCGCCCAGATTGATTCCGGTGTAGGCGTTTCCGACAGCGACTCCCATGTGGGGAATGCAATCGAATCCAAGCCCTCCTGAACTTCCGGTTTTAAATGCTTTCCACTTGCGTTCAAAATAAAGGTTCAATACGGGTTCGTCGTGGAGCTGATGCGACCACCCCTCGGGGTCGGCAGAATCTGTCCAGATATGGACCTCCTTCTGGATGTCCTCGGCGTAGGAATGGCGTCCGACAATGCCGATATCGAATTCAAGCGTGTCCATTTGACGCTGGTTCCTGCTGTGGAGCCCCAGTCCAAGGTAGGTGATCCCGGCATAGGGTCGGTCGTCCAGGATCAGGTCGCTCCGTTCCTTGTCCTCCGGCGTGTAAATATTCTGTCCCAGGGAAAGGGAAACCGTGCGCTGGCGTTCCGGATCGTTGATAAACGGCATCCGTTCGATGAACCGATGCATCCATGAGGGCGCACGAACGACGTCCCGGTAATTCGTAAGATCCCGTGAAATCCACGAAAGCTTTGTCCCATGGGTGTAATAGCGATCCTTTTCGTCGAAGGCGAAGAGATCGTTTTCCAGGTAAAGGGTCAAGGTGTCCGATCCCCTTGCTTTTTTGTCTCCGGCAACGGCTTGTTGTGGCAGGAATAGAAGCATAAGAATCGGGACAAGCGCCAGAAGCGGTTTAGGGCTCATTCAGATAAGATCCTCCCCTCCGAAACGATAGTCGTTGATTCGCTGGTTTAGCAGCGTCTCTTTTTCAATCCCCAACCTGATTTCTTCGAAGGCCCGTTCATCCATATCCTTCGGGACGGTTATCAACTGACCCCATCGGACCACGATCCTGCTGAACGGCTTGGGAACCAGGCAGCGATCACCTTTCCCCCGTCTTTCAGGTGTTGCACAACCACTTCCTCGTTGATTGAGTCGATCCTGATGGTCAGGAAGTACAGACGTACGAGGGTGTAGGCGACGATCATGAGGCTGTGCTGCAGGACATATCGGGTCAATTCTTTTAGCGAAGATGAATGCCTCCCGTACCATCCGACGTCTTTCCCGTTTGTCGGAACATCTCCCGTTCTTTTTGTGTAGAGGAACGATCTTATCCTCTGGAAAAGAGACATAGTCATGTTTCCTTGTGCATGAATGAATCCGTGACGGAGACCTTTAATAAGCTTCAAGCTGTGGATATATCAACCGTCATAAGACCCGGCAGGCTCTTTCTGTTGAACTGAGCATGTATTTAACACTTATGGGGTAATTGCAAAAGTAAAAATTTAGCCGAATTTGCAGTCGC
>CAZKHU010000148.1:0-5504 GCA_964552725.1 uncultured Syntrophus sp. | reverse complement strand
TGATTTTACGTTATCTCTCGGTTCCGCCGGCAAGGACGCGATCTCCGCGCTTAAAGAGAGGGCAGAGCTCTGGAAACTCCTTTGACAGGACTGGTAATGGCGACGATGACCGAAGCTGCGCCCCTGATCAGGGGGCTTTCGCTTGCCGCAATAGAAAGCTCGCCGTTCCGGATATTCAAGGATTCAAGGATAGCGCTGGTCATATCCGGGATAGGCAAGGTAAATGCCGCGATGGCCTGCGCCTGGCTTATCCAGGTCCTTGGGCCTTGCCTGATCTGCAATATCGGCGCGGCCGGGGCCCTCGACGAGAAGAGCGAACTGGGCGCACTTTACCATATCAACAAGGTAATCGAGCCTGACCGTCCGGATCTCCGGACAGGGGTCTTTATGGAGCACATTCCTGATGTACTGGAAGGCTTTTCCCTCGCGGCGCTGGCAACCCAGGATCGGCCGCTGCGGCTTCCTGGGGAAAGAAAAGAGATCGTAGGAATTGCCGATCTTGTCGATATGGAGGGCGCCGCCATTGTCCAGACCGCTCGCCGTTTTGGCTTGGGCTGCTTTCTTTTCAAATTTGTTTCCGATACCCCGGCGCATGACCGGAGAAGCACGATCATAAAAAACATCGAGCGGCTCCGCGATGTCCAACTGCGTTTCTTTGAACATCTGGTCCTGCCTGCCCTGCCCAATGCGGGCAGCACGAATCGATAGGTTTTCCATGCGCAAGAGCCGTCAATACAACACTAAGGTTTAGTCAGTGATGAAAATCTTTTCCCAAGCCGTCGTTTACTCACGGATGATAAAATTTTCCCATACGATCTTTGCCCTGCCGTTTGCCCTTTCCGCGGTTGTCCTGGTGCAGTCGGCAAGACCGCTTGCCCTTAAAACCGTATTCTGGATCATAATCGCGATGGCGGCAGCCAGGTCGGCCGCGATGGGGTTTAACCGCATCGCCGATGCCGAACTGGACGCGCAGAACCCGCGCACTGCCATCCGGGAGATTCCGCTAGGCACCATTTCCAAGAGGGAGGCCTCGTTCTTCACCTTTTTTTCCAGTCTGGTTTTCATCCTGGCTTCAGGAGCGCTTTCCCGGCTCTGCTTCTGGCTTTCCTTTCCGGTGCTCGCGTTTGTCTTTGCCTATTCCTATACAAAAAGATTTACCTGGATTGCCCATCTGTTTCTGGGAGTTGCCATCGGCATTGCCCCGATGGCCGTCTGGGTGGCGGCAACCGGCACGATGCCCGGGGCGATTTCGCTGTTGAGTCTGGCTCTTATGACCTACATTGCCGGTTTTGACATCCTTTACGCCTGCCAGGATGTTGAATTTGACCACAGGCAGGGCCTTCATTCGATTCCCGTTTATTTCGGCGTAAAAAAGGCGATGATCATCTCGGGGCTGCTGCACGCTGCAAGCGTTTTGTCGCTTGCGGGGCTCTACTGGCTGTTTCCGTTGAAGCGGATATACCTGATATTCGTCGCCATTATCGGGATTCTTTTTATTGTGGAGCATCGCCTGGTCAATCCCGGGGATCTTTCAAGAATCGACATCGCCTTTTTCAACGTCAACAGCGTTATTTCGTTGCTTGTGCTGGCGGCTGTTTTCTTCGGGACGATATTATGAGTGGGAGCGTTGCCGGTTCAGGCCTGCCCGCGATGTTCGGCGCCGTCAGACGGAAGAGAGAGAAAAGCAATGAGTTATAAAAATCTCGGCGAGTTCATCGCCCGGCTTGAGAAAGAAGGGGAATTGTTCCGGATCAGGGATGAAGTTTCCCCTGTCCTGGAGATAACAGCGATAACGGACCGGATGTCCAAATCCGCAGGCGGCGGAAAGGCGCTCTTTTTTGAGAAGGTTGCAGGTTCGGCGTTCCCGGTTGTCACGAACGCCTTCGGCAGTTATCGAAGGATTGCCCTGGCCTTCGAGTCAACCCCGCAGGAGCTTGCCGCAAGGCTGGCCGGGATCATCAAACAGGCGCCGCCGAAGTCAATCCTCGAAAAGATCGGGATGATCCCGAAGGCGCTGGCCTGGACGAAATTTCTTCCCCGGACAAAAAAGATGAAGACACCGCCCTGTCAGGAGGTCGTCCTTAAGGGAGATGCCGTCGATCTGACGAAGCTGCCGATTCTGCAATGCTGGCCCCAGGATGCAGGGAGGTTCATTACGCTCCCGGTTGTCTTTACGAAGGGGCTGTCCGACGGCAGGCGGAATGTCGGAATGTACCGGATGCAGGTCTATGACGGAAAAACAACCGGGATGCACTGGCATATCCACAAGGACGGATCGCACCAGTTCCTTGAATACCAAAAGGCCGGCCGCCGGATGGAGGTTGCGGTCGCCGTCGGGACGGATCCCGCCGTCACCTATGCGGCGACGGCGCCCCTGCCGCGAGGGGTGGATGAAATGATGCTGGCCGGTTTTATCCGGCGGAGCCCGGTTGTCCTGGTCAAAGGGGTTACCGTAGATATCGACGTGCCGGCGGAGGCGGAGTTCATTCTCGAGGGCTATATCGATCCCGCAGAAACACGGCTCGAAGGGCCGTTCGGGGATCATACGGGCTACTACTCCGCGGCCGACCTCTATCCGGTCTTCCATCTGACGGCGATTACCCACCGGCAAAACCCCGTTTACAGCGCGACGGTGGTTGGACGTCCGCCCATGGAGGATTGCTGGCTTGCCTATACGACGGAGCGTCTTTTTCTGCCGCTGCTCCAGACGGTCATGCCGGAAATAAAGGATTATCTGCTTCCCTGGGAGGGCGTTTTTCATAGCATTGCCGTTGTCGCCATCGAAAAGGAGTATCCGGGGCACGCCGCCAAGATCGCCTACGGCCTGTGGGGAAGCGGCCAGATGAGCTTTGCCAAGGCGCTGGTCATCATTGACGATCAATCACTTTTGCAGGACGGGCGGCGGCTCTTCGCGCATATTCTCGACACAATTGATTTTTCTTCGGATGTAACTATTGCCAAGGGTATTCTCGACGTCCTCGACCACTCCGCGGATAACCCCCTTTGGGGAGCGAAGATCGCCCTCGATGCGACCGCCCGCATTGCCGGCGAAGGGGAGCGATTAACAGAGAACCTCGATTATTCTCCTGTTCCACCGGAAAGCGACACGGAGCTGCTGCGGCGTCTTCAACAAAAAGAGGGCGGCTTTACCGGCTTGCGGATACTCTTTCCCTCTTGCAAAAGACGGCTCATAGCCACAGCCATTGATAAGGAAAGAGGGCAATCTTCCCGCCGCTATCTCGATCTGCTCGCCCGGGAATCCCGGTGCGGGGAAATATTTGTCCTCTACGATGCCGCGATAGACCTCGCGGACGATTCACTGCTCCTCTGGAAGGCGTTCAATAATGTTGACCCCGCGCGTGATCTCAGGATTGCCGAAACGGTAATCACCATCGACGCGACAAGGAAGAATCCCGTCGACGGCCATGAACGGCCGTGGCCGGATGATATCGAAATGACGCCGGAATTGACACTTCCCCCGGCTTTAGCCGTGGGGAGTGTCAATCGTAAGTGATATATTACTCCTGCGGTTTTGTCCTTCACAACCCAGGCGCCACTTATACTCCAGGAGACCACCGGGTCAGCCATGGATAATCGATTCTTTGAACGCCCCATACTCAATTCTCCCTATGCATATCCGATACGGCACTGGGAACTCGACGTCCAGGGGCAACCGACGCAACAGATCATCGAAAAACGTCGCCGTGCCGAATTCATCACACCTATTCCGAAACCGAAGAAGCGCAAAGGGTCCACCGGGGTTCAGACAGAGCTGATTCTCGATGGGGGCAAGGGGATCTCGACGGCGAGCCAGCAGTACGACACCACATCGACGATCAACGAACTCCGCCGCCATGTGAATGATTGGCGGAGCATTCCCAACCCGAACGACTGGCGTGTCACACCCGAAACAGCCCGCATGCTTCAGCATTGGCGTCATCATAAGTTCAACAATATGCGGCCCTTCTTCTGCCAGGTCGAGGCGGCGGAGACCGTCATCTGGCTGACCGAGGTAGCCCCCTCGCTCGGCAAGACCGGCAAACAATTTCTCGATCACCTGGCCAATGCGAACCACGATGCCAATCCGGAGCTGTTTCGCCTTGCCCTCAAGCTGGCGACAGGCGCCGGAAAGACGACCGTCATGGCCATGCTGGGGGACCTGGAGCGGGCCAAGATCGTCATCACGAATTACCATGCCTTCAAGCTCCGCGAGCGGCTGGAACTTTCCAAAGGCGGGCGCTCCCTCCTTCAGGGTCGGGGGGGACCCTTGAGCACCCTGGAAACGGAAGGCCAGCTGCTTCAGCGGGTGATGCCTGATTTGATGGGGATGAAAAATATCCTGGCCATCAATGACGAGGCGCACCATTGTTATCGGGAGAAGCCGGAAGGGACTCTGTTCCCTTGGACGATGTGCGACTTTTCGCTGATGGATGCGATCGAATGCGGCATTGTCAAACTCCCCCGCGTTCCCGTGGCCGACAACATCCCCGGCGGGGAGATGCCCCGCTTCCGGGAGCTGTGGAAACACATCGGGCCGAAGATGCCGAAGAAGGGGCGCGGGAAATCCAGAAGCCTCGACCCCTTAAGCCTCCCCGCGGAGCTGCAGACGGCGCTGGAGGCCCTCTACGGCCACTACAAAAAGACATACGATCTCTGGGCGGAATCACGGATCAGCGTCCCGCCGTGCTTCATCGTCGTCTGCAATAACACGGCCACCTCCAAGCTGGTTTATGACTTCATCTCCGGTTTCCGCCGGGAAAACGACGATGGCTCCAGCAAGATTGAGAACGGCCGCTTCGAATTGTTCCGCAATTTCGACGAGTACGACAATCCCATTTCCCGTCCCCGGACGCTTCTGATCGATAGCGAACAGCTCGAATCGGGGGAGGCCCTGGACGACAATTTCCGCACGATGGCCGCCGACGAGCTGGACCGTTTCCGTCGCGAGATCATCGAACGGACGGGCGACCGTCGGCAGGCCGAAAACCTGACCGATCAGGACATCCTCCGGGAGGTGATGAACACCGTCGGCAAGGCGGGGCGTCTGGGCGACTCCATCCGCTGCGTCGTTTCAGTCTCGATGCTGACGGAGGGGTGGGATGCCCGCAACGTGACCCATGTCCTCGGCGTGCGGGCCTTTGGCACGCAGCTTCTCTGCGAGCAGGTCATCGGTCGCGCCCTGCGCCGTCAGTCTTACGAGCTCAATGAAGATTCCATCATGGAGCTGACCCCGGAGCTGGTCGGACCGACGATCACCAACAACCAGGGCATTATCGGCGAGGGGGTGGACCTGAATCTGGTCCATACGGGCGATCTTCGCCAATCGACGCTGCTGTTTCATCTTACCAGTCGGCTCCTCTATGCCCATTGGCGCGATCCCGGCGAAGAACCCAAGCTGCACCTCTTCGGCCAGCTCAAGCGCATCGCCAGGGAGTGGCTCGATACCTGCCTCATCTGCAAGGGGGGCGCCTATCCCGCCCAGTTGTTATACCAGGAACTGGCCG
>CAZKHU010000147.1:0-5530 GCA_964552725.1 uncultured Syntrophus sp. | reverse complement strand
ATGGCCTGCGACCTCTTCATCAATGTGCCCAAGATGAAGACCCATAAAAAAACCGGCATCACCTGTTGCCTGAAAAACCTGGTCGGCATCAATGGCGACAAGAACTGGCTGCCGCACCACACCGAAGGCAGTCCCGACACCTGCGGCGATGAATTTCCCCGTCGCTCGTTCGCAACCCGGATCGAGTCAGGCGCCAAGCAGCTTGGCAAAAACATCGCCCTGGAGATCCCGGTTCTGGGCACTTGGGTCTACCGCAAAATGCGCAATGCCGGCAAACAGCTCCTTGGCGACAGCGACACCGTCATCCGCAACGGCAACTGGGCCGGCAACGATACCTGCTGGCGCATGGCGCTGGACCTGAACCGCGCCCTATTGTACGCCAATACCGATGGCACCTGGCGGGACCGGTTCCATCCCAAGGCCTATCTGGCCATTGTCGATGGCATTGTCGGCGGCGAGGGCAACGGCCCCCTCTGTCCCGATCCGGTGCAGGCGAATGTGTTGGTTTCCGGCGCCAACCCTGCGGAAGTCGACGCGGTGGTCGCGCGCCTGATGGGGTTTGACCCTCGCCGGATTCCGATTGTCGCCCATGCCTTTGATTCACACAAATGGCCGATTGCCACATGCGCCATGGCTGACATTCGCGTCTACGATGAGCGCATTTGCCGGGAAGTGGGTTTGTTTGACGTGGCCCCTGCGGTGGCAGGCGGTTTTGTCCCGCACTTTGGTTGGTCTGAACTCCGCAAGGCTGAGTGACCCATGGCCTTATTCCAGTTCCAGATCAAAAATGATATCGCTTTGATATGGAATTGATATTAAACCGCAGGCGTTGCCACTGCGTGGGCTCCGCCGCGGCTGAACTTCACATTTAATTGCTCGAACACGATAGGCATGGATCACGAATCGCTCATCTGCGTAAAAGAAGATCTTGAATACTTGCAAACGGGTTGGGGGCCTGACATCGCCGATCCCGATATTCGGCGCGGTAGTGCCGTTTTACGTAGGCTGCTTGTAGAAGGTGTGTACGGGCAAGCATGGAGAGCGGTCGGTCTTGACCGCCAGCCAAATGTCATTGCAGTCGATTTAGACCGCATAATCGGCGAAACAAATAGGAATTCGGTCATATGTGCTATGGCTTGGGGTGCTCATTTTAGGGGGGTTTACATGGCATCTCCTTGTATAAATAAAAGTTCTCAGGCCATAGGCTCAGCCTCTCCCCCTATGCGGCCAAATGGCTATCCTGGCGAGCGCCTGTTTACGCTGTCGGAGTTTCTGGAAGGAACGTCGGGGATAGCGGATCGCCTGCATGTTAATAGGCGGGAGGTCATAAAGTACGTCGCCAATGTGAAAGGCGGGGTCCATCTAGGCCAGAAAACGAAAAGCGCAGAAAGGGAGTTAATCAAGAAGCTGGCCAAGTTCGAGCGAGTGATGAATGTGCATGCAACAGATGGAATATTGGTGGAGATCGTTTCAATTGCCCAGGCCGTGGGAACTTCGGAGGATGCAGCAAAACTGTGCGCAGCAATAGAAGCAATCTAACAACGTGTCGACCTGCCGATTTTTCACTCCGGCCAATTAAACGGAAACTGAACCGATGAGACTTGTAGAAGTAAAAGTGAAAAACTTCCGGGGCGTCCATTCGCTTCATCTGCGCCTTGATGGCTTGACGGTGCTCATCGGCGAAAACAATGCCGGTAAGTCAACCGTGCTTGAGGCTATCCGGCTCGTTCTGGCGCGCGGTTTCGGCGTCCGGCGCGGCGGACAATTCACTGAATACGATTTCCATTTGAAAGACGCCAATGCCACACCGCAAACAGCGGACCCGATATCGATTATCCTTCATTTCGCCGAGGAACAGGAAAGCGAATGGCCCGACGCGGTTATCCAGCAGATGAGTGAAGTGATTCAGTTGGATCCAACCGGGTTGACCCACATCTGGCTCCAGGCCACTGGAGCCTACCGGGAGGAATCAGGGTCGTTTGAAACCAAATGGGCCTTTCTCAATTCCAGTGGTGCGGAATTGGTGCTCAGGAACGCGACACCGCTCAATCTGATTTCTCGGTTTGTGCCGACCTTCTTCCTTTCGGCGCTTCGCGACGCCTCTCAGGAGTTTGGGCAGCGCGGCCAATTCTGGAGCGGTTTCCTGAAATCGATTCACCTCCCCGACGTCCAGCGGGAAAAGATCGAGGAAATGCTCCGGGATGTCAATGCATCGGTGATCGGTGCGAATGCGGGATTGACGGAAGTCACAAAAAAGATAGCTGAGGCCGGGCGGCTCGTCCCGCTGGATTCAGCCGATCCCGTGGCGCTGGAGGCAATTCCAACCCGGGTCTTCGACATGGTCGGTAAAATTCAGGTGCATCTGAAATCGAGTTGCGGTGCGAAACTCCCCTTGCAGCGCCACGGCGAAGGGACCCAGAGTCTTGCCGTGTTGATGCTTTTTCAGGCCTTCGCTGCTGCCAACCTGGCCGAGGCGTACGCCCCGGAATCTACACCCATCCTGGCCTTGGAAGAACCCGAGGCGCATCTTCACCCCTCGGCGATCCGTTCGCTGGGATCGTTTCTGGAAAACATGGCCGGGCAAATTATCGTGACGAGCCATTCCGGGGATCTGGTCTCGCGGGTGCCGGTCATGGCGCTGCGCAGGCTTTACAAACACAATGGTGGAACGAAAATTGGACAGGTGGAAAGCGGCACGTTCACGGCCCGTGAGTTACAGTCCATTGATTACAGTATTCGTCTCAACAAGGGGCACTATCTGTTTTCCCGCTGCTGGCTGCTGGTGGAGGGCGAATCGGATTTCCACCTCGTGTCGCTGCTTTTTGAATTGATGGGGCATTCGCAGGATCAAGTCAGCTTTTCTGTTCTGGAAATAAGCCAGGTTATCGACAAAGGTGAACCGCTTATTAAATTCGCCAAGGCCTTAGGGATTCAGTGGTTCATGATGGCGGATGGGGATCCTGCCGGAATTGATTATGTTAACCGCGCAACCAACCATCTCGCAACAGGCGAAAGTCTTGCCGACCGTGCTCGGACATTAGCCCATGCCGATATTGAGCATGAGTTCTGGCGAAATGGTTATGCCGGCTTCCTCGAAAACATGGTTACCGATACACGCAAGAGCCAAATCGAAAGCGAGGCTGCGGGCGACGACGTCAAAAAAACGAAACTGCTGATCAAGTCTGCCATCAGGCAAGCTGGTGGTAAACCGGCTTTCGCCCAGGCCTTGGTGAATGAGGTTCGGCAACGTGGTGTGGATTCCATCCCCCTGACAATCCGGGACATCATTGCCCGAGTTGTTCAACTGGCAGGAGAATGAAAGATATGATCGATTTATCCTCCCTCAACGAAAATCAGCGTGAGGCCGTATTATGGGACAAAGGGCCGCTTCTAGTACTTGCCGGCCCCGGCTCAGGCAAGACACGGGTTCTGACCTGTCGAATCGCCCGGATTCTTGAGCAATCCGAGGGGCAGCATTTCAGGATTCTAGCCCTGACCTTCACCAACAAGGCCGCTGCCGAGATGCGCGGAAGGGTCGAAGAACTGGTTCCAGGAGAACTTGGTCGGGTCCGGCTCACCACCTTTCATTCTTACGCCGCCGAGCTTCTCCAGCAGCATGGCAACCATCTTAGCTTCCGCCCCGATTTCCAGATTCTCTCGAACGACGCCGACCGCGAAGCGTTGCTGGATGATGTTCTTGGGCATATTCGCAAGGATTTGGCATATTCTATGCCCGGCCACTTCAAGGCAGCCCAACTCCTTCCGGCGGTTACACGGCTTCTTGAACGATGTGTCTCTGCTGATAAGGCGGAAATTCTTCTCCAGCAGGAGAACGTGGAGAACGCCATCCCGCTGGCCCGTGTTTACGCCGCTTATCGTGAAGCGCTGCGAAGAACAAACGCCCTCGATTTCCCAAGCCTGATAGCAGAGTCACTTGAACTTTTGACCCAATACCCCTTCCTGGCGAAGCATATCCGCAAGGTTTACAAGCATATCCTTCTTGATGAATTTCAGGACACCAACCACACCCAGTACCGGATTCTTTCGATTATCGCCCAGCCAGATCCAACCACGCTCTTTGTCGTGGCGGACGACGATCAGATCATCTACCAATGGAACGGTGCAAATCCCAAAAGGATCCAAGCGTTACGGAACGACTTTGGCGTCTCTGAGTTGCAGCTTCCTGAAAACTACCGCTGTCCGCCGCTGGTTATCGAACTGGCCAACGCGCTCATTGCGAAGAATCTCAACCGATCCGCAGGGAAAAAACCGTTGAAAGCGGTCAAACAGGGTGAAAGCGGCGATGTCGTGCGGGTGTTCCATTTCAACACCGTGGATGAAGAAGTCGAGTGGATCGCGCAAGATATTTCGCAAAGGAATCCTGAAGAGCGGAAAAACTGTGCCGTTCTCGCCAGGACGAAAAAGCTCTTGGACTTGGCTGGACGCAAACTTGAGGTTGCCGGGGTTCCAGTCTATTACGCTGCTCGCAAGGATGAGTTCAAAAGCGCTCCATTGAGGATGCTGCACGCCATTCTCCGCTTGGTGAATTCGACGGAAGACAAGCAATCGCTTGCGCGGCTTTCCAAAGCATTTTACGAAATCGAAGGCATCAGCATCGAACTGGCCCCTGTGCTTTCCCTCGCATCAGCCGACGGCAAGGATCTGCTGCGTTCCTGGCTTGATGAGGTTAAGCGTCGCGACACACTTGAAGAAAAAACCCGGTGGCTGCTCGAAACCGGCATCAAGCCTCTTCAGAACTCGCTGAATTACCGCGACTTCGCGGACAAGCTCCTGAAATGGGCTGAAGATTGCCAACAAACATCGCGGCCAGATGAAAACGCCTTCGACGAATTCGAAGAAGAACTCGAGGTTTGGAAAATTCTCCTAGCCGAAATAACAAAGAAATTCGAAGGGGAGGATGTGAGCCTGTATCAGTTGCTTCATGAACTCGATCTAACCTCCAAGACACCACCAAAACCGCCCGAAGCGATCCCCTGTTTTACTATTCATGCCTCGAAAGGGATGGAATTCGGACATGTCTATCTCATGGGTCTTGTGGAGGATCAACTCCCCAGTTGGGCCGCCGTCAAGAAAGGTGACAACTCCCTTGAGATGCAGGAGGAGCGCAGGAACTGCTTCGTTGCAATTACACGCGCCCAGGAAAGCCTGACCCTGACTTATTCGGCACAGGTTTTTGGATGGTCGAAGCGGCCTTCCAGATTTCTTGGCGAAATGGGGGTAGAGCTATGAGCAAGTTTGATTTTGGCAATAAGCGCGGACCATATCGCTGCATCGGATTTTTGCTTCGCTGCGCTTTTTTCAAAACCAGTGAGCTCTGTCTGTAGTCATATACCTGAATTGGTTATATTTTAATTGTACTTTGGTATGCCCAAACTTTACATGTTTGCATAACCCATGGCCTTCAACCTCAAACGACACCTCTATGAGGCTTTGCCAGTTACCGTAAAGCGCAGTGTCTGTCTGGTGCCCTTTCCCTGGCTGGCCGGCAGGGCCTATCGCACGGTGTATC
>CAZKHU010000146.1:0-5553 GCA_964552725.1 uncultured Syntrophus sp. | reverse complement strand
AAAGCGAAGCTTCGTGTTCATAAAGCGAAGCTTAGTGTTCATAAAGCGAAGCTTCGTGTTCATAATCCGGCGACGACGTTTTGCCAACGGCAAGCATTGCTCCATTGCATCTCCTCCTTTATTCCAGCGGTTTTCGCGGCGGCGCCGGGCGGCTGAAAATCAGTTCCGAGGGGTTGTTTTTCAGGCTCTCCACAAGGTTCTTCAAGGATTCGGAGGCGGTCCGCAGGTTTTCCGCCGAATCCTGCAGTTTCAGGGCGACCGACCTGGAACTTTTATCAAGCGCCTCGATCACCTCCCCCGCTTTTGCCGCCTGCCGGGGAAGCTGCATTGCCTCGATCTCCTGCCGGGCACTTATAATCAGCCCCCGCGTCTCGGCAAGGGTGGCGGAGATTTCCTGCCGGGTGCTTTTGATCAGGACGCGCGTCGCGGCAAGCGTAGAGGCAATATCCTTCCGGACGCTCTCCGTCTCGAATGCGTCAATTTTTTCTTTTATCCCGGCTGCGGAGCGGTCAAGGTTGAGGGAGGCGGATTCCAGGTTGGCGATTATTCTGGTCAGACGCCTGTCTGTCATGAAAACCTCAAGGGAGCGGGCGGAATCCTTTATTTGCTCAGATACCCCTTTGAAGTCAATGGCTTTGACGTTTTTCAGGATGGTGTTGGCATCGGACAGCAAGCGACTGGTTTCGGAACGGCGCGACGGAATGACGGGATAGTCGGAACTGAAGGGAACATCCCGGAAGTCAAGCGCGATATCCGGACTGATCCGATCCAGTTCAATAAAGACAATGCCGGTAATGCCCGCCGTCCGCAACTGGGCATAGGTGTTTTTCTGTAAATCGCTGGATAAATCAATCTTCATGACGACTTCGATCAGCTTGTTGTCGGGTGCGACTTTTATGCTTTTCACCTTGCCGATTTCCACACCCCGGTATTTGACGGTCGAATCCACCTGCAGCCCCTGCACCGATTCGTCAAAATAGACATTATAAAGCGCGCCCTTCAGGAATGTATCCGCTGCGCCGAGCCAGATGATGGCAATTGCGCCGAGCAATAAACCGCTCAAAACGAAAAGCCCGGTAATGAATTTTGTTTTCTTACTGGCCATAAGAACCTTCCTGAATCGCCGCTTCCGAGGCCCGTCTCCAAAAGAAATTACGGACCCGGGGGTCTGTTGAGTGAGCTTTCATTTCGGCAGGGCTTCCCTCCGCGATGATGCCTCCCGCCGCCTTGCTCAGCATGATGATGCGGTGGGAAATTTTGAAGATGGATTCCAATTCGTGGGTGACGATAACCATTGTCGTACCCAGCGCTTCATTGGTTTTAATAATCAAATCATCAAGTTCGGCAGCGGTAACCGGGTCCAGGCCCGCCGACAGTTCGTCAAAAAAGAGCACGGTCGGATCCAGCGCCATGGCCCTGGCGATGCCGGCGCGTTTTTTCATCCCGCCCGAGAGTTCCGCCGGATAATGGTTTTCGTAGCCCGCCAGATTTACCATCCCCAGCTTCATTCGGACCAACTGGTCAATGGTCGCCGAATCAAGTTCGGTGTATTCCCTGAGAGGAAGGGCGATGTTTTCGCTGATTGTCATTGAGCTGAACAGGGCGGAAGACTGGAAAAGGACTCCTATATTGCGCCGGTAGAGATTTAATTCCTTTTCATCCGCGCCCCTGATGTCGGCGCCCCGGAAAAGAATCCTTCCCGAAGCGGGCCTGTGCAGTCCGATCATTATTTTCAGCAGCGTGGATTTGCCGCAACCGCTTTCTCCTGCAATAATAAGCACTTCTCCGTGTTTTATCTGAAAGCCGATGTCGGAAAAGACGACGTTGTCGCCGAACCGGGCGGTCAGATTTTCCACCGTAATTATTGAGCTGTTTTCCGTAGAGAGCAAGGCGGCTCCTTCCGCAAACAATTATCTTAGATAGTACAGCACAATGGCAAAAAACGAATCAGTGACCACGATCATAAAGATGGCGGCAACGACCGCGGAGGTTGTGGACTTGCCGACATCCTGCGCGCCGGAACGGGCCAGAAACCCCCGCTGACAGCCTATCCCGGCAATCAGCGCCGCGAAAACCGCCGCCTTGATCAGGCTGGTGACGACGTCAAAAACGCCGACGGCATTCAATGATTGTGTAATATACGTATTAAACGACATGTCAAGGCCGATGACGCCGACGGTGAGTCCGCCGATGATGCCGAAAAGATCGGCATACAGGGTAAGGATGGGAACCACGATCATCAAGGCGAAAACTTTTGGAACGGCCAGGAATGCCACTGGATCAAAACCCATTGTTTTCAGGGCGTCCACCTCTTCATTGACGACCATTGTCCCGATTTCGGCGGCAAACGCGGAGCCGGAACGACCAGCCACCAGGATTGCCGTCATGATCGGCCCCAGCTCCTTGACCATTGCGAAACTGACAAGCGCCGGAACGTAAACATTGGCGCCGAACAGACGCAGTTGCAGGAAAGACATGAAAGCAATGATGAGCCCGATCAGCAGGTTGATCAAACCGACAATCGGCAGACCGTTGACGCCGGCCTGCGTCATATAAAACAGGACGTCTTTGGCGCGCACGGAGCGGGGATGAAAAGCGGCATTAGCCACGGCAACCAGCAATGCTCCAAAAAAGGTAATGAAATCTTGGATATCCTGAACTAATTCGAGGATATTTCCACCGATCAGGGTGATCATTCCTTCGCTTTTATCCCTTGTCTTCAAAGGGGGGGTGGTCAAGACGCTATGGTCAATTACGCCGAAAATCCTCTCTATTTTCTCATGGAAATTGACCAGTCGGACATTGACGCCCCTTGTCGCGGAATCTTTCCGAATAGTTAAAATTGCCAGCGCGGCAGCGCTGTCAAAATAAGAAACGCGGGAAAAATCGAATTCTATTTCCTGAATTTCATCTGTACCTTCCAGCAGATTGTTTATCTCACCGGAAAAGACAGACAGGTTTTTGAGCCCAAATTCCCCCGACAAATGGACGACGAGCCGGGAGTCGGCAAACAGATGCGATATTTGATGCGGAGCCTGCTGTTTCTGACGGTTTTTCATGGCAGCCGGATGATTGAGCATTAAGCGGGAATGTTTCTTGACAATTAAAGCCCCTTCGCGGCCGACTATAGGTAAATTGAAATTGTCTGTCAATCAAAAAACAGCCTCGCAATCAAGACCTTCTTGCCGATCTTGCCGCCCCTGGATTTATAAACGACCTCCCCCTCTTGATCCAGATACTGCATTCTTTCCTGGGAAAAAGACGCCCGGATGATGTAGCGGGCCGGGTTTTCCATGGCCGTATCATCGTCAGGCGAGATGCGGTTGCCGCAGAAGACGTTGAACCCTTAAGTGCCGCCATGTTGAGAGCATAGCTATCATCATCGCCGAAGGTCTGGACAGCGATGACGGTGCCGGGAATTGGATCGTTTTGTGACCATTAAGCTTCGCTTTCGTGAACCGCCTCCTGGAGAAAAACCTTCAGGGATTCCCATGCCGAGCGGCTGAGATCGGCAAGAAGTCTCCGATCGTAGAGGAAGTAACGGCGGAGGATTTTCGGGATGCTGAATACAAAATGCCGGTAGGGAATCTTCTTGACGACATCCATGCAGAGCCTGGTCTGGCAATCGCTTCGTCGTGCGACCATCCGCCACCCATGCTTTGGTACAATGCGACGGTGTCGGCCAGGCGCTGAGCCCTTGCCGCGATCAGGGCAATGGCTGTTTGCTGCGCTTGCTGCTGCGCGATGAGAAGTTGTAAATAGCTGACTGCGCCCAGGGCATACTGTTTTCGCATCAGTTGCAGTGATTCCTGCGCTGATGCATCAGCGGCGGCTTGCGCCGCCAGGATCTGAGCGTCGTTATCGAGTGCGCGCAGCACATCGGCCACGTTGCGCAGCGCTTGCAGAACGGTCTGGCGATAGTTGGCCGCGACGGCGTCGAATCCCGATTCGGCGGCACGCACTTCGGCTCGAAGTCCTCCGTTGAACAGGGGTTGCGCCAGTTGTCCCGCAAGCCCCCAGACCAGTGAGCCGCTGCCGAACAGACTGGCGGCAGTGAGGGCTTGAAATCCAAGATCGGCGCTGAGTGTAATCCGCGGGTACTGTTTGGACACGGCCACGCCGTATTGGGCGTTGGCGGCGTGCAGCAATGCTTCAGAAGCTTGAATGTCCGGACGCCGCCGCGCCAGTTCGGAGGGCACGCGCAGCGGCAATTCGGTCGGCAGGATGAAATCGGCCAAGGCGAATTGCGGCATGGCGGCGCTCCCCGGCGGCCGGCCGATGAGCATCGCCAGCAGATGGTTTGTCTGCTCCAGCCGGTTGCGCAGCGGTGGTATGCCGGCACGGATCTGCTCCAACTGGATTTGCAGCGGCAAGACGTCGTTTTGAGAGGCGGCGCCGAGTGCGAAACGCCGGCGCGTCAGGGCGAGTTGCGCTTCCTGCGTTGTCAGAATGGTCTCGCTGGCCTGGATTTGCGCGGCTAGTTGCGCTTGAAGGATGACTGTCGTCACCACATTAGCCGCCAGTGTAAGGCGCGCACCTTCGAGCTGGTAGCGCTGGTAGTCCGCCTGAGCGGCAAGAGCTTCGAGAACGCGGCGGTTGCCGCCAAACAGGTCCAGGTTGTAGCTCACGCCCACGCTGGTGTTGTACAGATCGAACGTGCGTTCCCCACCCTCCTGGCCGGAGGGAGCGTTGTTCATCTTCTGGCGCTGTCCACCCAGTTTGCCGGTCGCCTGAGGGTACAGCGATGATCCGGCCTGCGCCTCGTAGGTCCGTTGCGCCTGCCGAAGCGTGGCCTTGGCAGCTTCCAGTGTGGGACTGGACTGCAGCGCCTGTTGTACCAGCTCATTCAGTTTTTCCGAACCCAATTCCTGCCACCAGGCGGCGGGGATTGCCCCGCCGGCGGCAAAGCGCTGGGCGTCGCCCAGGCTGCCGGGGGCCGAAGCGGTTTGCACAGGCAGGGCCGTGGCTGTGTAGCCGGAAACCGGCGGCGGCTCGAGTCGCTGGAAGTCGGGACCGACGACGCAGCCGGCCAGTATTCCCGCGCACAGGACCAAGCAGGCCGGTCGAAGCAATGCGCCCATGGGGCGTGTGCGGCGAGATGTTTTCATGAACGACTCCGTTTCTAAAAAATGCATGGTTCTCATTCGAACGCCCGCCCCTCGCCGACTTCTTCCTGGGTTTTGCCGTCGCGAATGTGGTAGATGCGCTTGAAGGTCGGGATGATCTTCTCGTCGTGCGTCACGACGATGATGGCGGTCTCGTATTGGCGGGCCATTTGATTGAGGATGCGAATCACGGCCAAGGCCCGTTCGCTGTCCAGCGGCGCTGTCGGCTCGTCGGCGAGGATCACCGGTGGCCGGTTGACCAGCGCCCGGGCGATGGAGACACGCTGCTGTTCGCCGCCGGAGAGTTGCGACGGCATTGCTTTGGCGCGATGCGCCACATCCAGCGCTTCAAGCAATTCCAGCGCGCGCCTCCGGGATTCTGCATTGGGGCGGCCGGCCAGCATGGGCAGCAAAGCCACGTTGTCGGTGACGTCGAGGAACGGGATCA
>CAZKHU010000145.1:0-5838 GCA_964552725.1 uncultured Syntrophus sp. | reverse complement strand
ATTATCCCAATTAACACAACAACTTGCCATCAATTCTTGATCACGAAAAAACGAGAATTTTTCTTACGTTTTTGAAGTTAAAAGCATACTCATCAAATTCCACCTTTTTCGGAATCGGAATATCGTCTCGGCCATTAATCTGCGCCCAGCCGGTGATCCCCGGAATTAAGCGATGCACCCCGCGTTCCGTCCGCAAGGCAATCAGATCCTCTTGATTGAACAACGCAGGCCGGGGACCCACAAAACTCATATCCCCCTTCAAAACACTCCACAATTGCGGCAGTTCATCCAGGCTCAATTTCCTCAGAAAGGGGCCTATCGATGTCAGATGCGCATCGGGATCTTTCAATAAGTGCGTCGCAACCGCAGGCGTATCAATTCGCATCGTCCTGAATTTCGGCATCCTGAAAATCTTGTTGCCCATGCCCACCCGATCCGACCAATATAAAAAAGGCCCTTTTGATGTTCCTTTCACCAAAAGAGCAATGATAATCAGCGGCACTACTAATATCAAAAGGAGAATGACAGTAGCAATTAAATCAAATATTCTTTTCACTCAGCACTATCTCACACACCCGTAAAAACGCTAATTTTAAAGACCTGACCCCCAAATTTCACTTCTTCATGCAACAGCCAACATCAGATGCCCAACTGGTTTGGCCGCAGGCTTAACCTTGATCTCGATGTCGTAGCCTAAACGGTTCAAACAATCCATCAATTTGCGCTCAGATACGTTGGAAAAATCACCGCGAAGCAGGCCCGATAGTTTTGGTTGAGGCAACCCCATACGGCGCCCGGCTTCCTCTTGCGACAAGCCAAGATTGCGCACAGCTTTAGTGATTTCAATCACGAGGCCAGACTTAATTTTGAGTTTATCCGCCTCAGGCAAGTCGAGGTCGGCAAAGACATTGCCTGAACTCATCTCTATTTCGACGCCATCAATCATTCGCTTATTCATCCCGCATCTCCTGTGAAAACTTCTCCGCGACTTTCAGGCGTTCGCGGATGATGTCCATATCCGGCTTTGGTGTCGCAATGCCGCTCTTGCTCTTTTTCTGGAACACATGCAATACAAAAACCGCATTCTCGAACTTGACTGTGTATGCAGCGCGGTAAGTGTTTCCCTGGTCATTCTCAACGATCTCCAGTACGCCCGCACCGCCAAAGCCTTTCAGAACTTTGGCTGCATCGTGCTGCTCTCCGCGCTGGGCAAAGTCCAAGGCATGACCAAAGAACTTGCGAACAATCACGGGCAGCGCCATTAAGTCTTTTTTGCTGCTACCCAACCATACGAGCGGTTTTTCTTTTTGATTCGCCATGGAACATTATACCTGAACAGATATAAAATGCAAGCAAAGATCCCTTGCCTTGCAACTGGGGTTGGTTCAATCGTGCAGATTGGATCAAAACATTAAGCAACTAAGAACTCATAACTCAAAACTTATGTTTGCCCCCTAACCAACCCCCAACAAAGCCCAAGATACTCATAAAAGGTCCTTTCCGTATTGGCCAAGACCCATGCTTGCGGGAAAAAGTCTGTAACTTGAAAAGGCGCCCATACAGCCCGAAAATCTGTCGGCGCCGCAATCGGTTGTGTGCCGGAACGAATAAACATCCTCATTGCCCGCGGCATATGGCTGGCGGAAGTCACTAAATAGAAGGGAGATTTACCCAAACGAGCCTGCAATAATTTGACCTGATCCGCGGTGTCCCAGGAAGCCGCCTCCAAAATTATTCTATCCCGCACCACACTCAGATCAAGGGCAACTTGCTGCATGATCAAGGCGTCTGGAGAGATTCCCTGATAATCCCCACCGGAAAGAACCAACCGCGACTGAGGGATGAGGCGGCTGAGCCGCACCCCTTCCAGTAAACGTTTCAAGCTGGCGTCACCCAATCGGTCTTCCGGAGTGAGAGCTTTATCTCCCCGGGAACCACCGCCAAGTACCACAATCCATCGCACCTCTTTATTCAAACTGGACGATGAAATGGATTGATATTGACTTTCCAGAGGACGCAAAATCAAGTAACCAAAGGGCGAGAAAGAGAAGAGGTAAAGAAGTGCAACTCCCGCTAAAATAACCTGCGTTCTTCTTTTTTTAAGAAAAACACCCAGCAGGAGCAGCACAATAACCAAAGACAGGGGAAAGAAAAATCGGCTGACCAGCTTCTTAAGGACGAACATCATCATTGGGGGCTTTCCCCGACCTTTCAGCGGGGATGGCGATAGAGGTCGTCATGGTCGAGGAGACGCAGGAGGTGGAGCGATGCCGACCAGTCCGGGTTTCCCGCCGGCAGCGTTTTCTCCGGATCGAAGGAGAGGCGGTATCGCTGGTCCACGCGAGCGGCCCACGCCGTCGGGTCATTGACGATGCGCTCCAAGTGCAGGCCGGGATGGAGAGGATTTCTTTCAAGAAGACCCAGGGTCTTCGCGATCTTCTTCATGATCTCCGGTTGACGACGAAAGCGTTCCGCATCCTCAATGAACCTCTCACTCGGGATCAGTTTCGGCATGCGCCATCTCATCGGTCAACCAGGCCGGCATCGCCGCGGCGCCGCTTTCCCTGGCTTCCTTCAGTTTCGCCAGTCCCTGCTCATTCAGATGAACGGCCGGATAAACCGCCACAGGCTGCAGGATGAAGCCCCCCCCGTCAGCAACCGACAGATCCAGACACGCGCCCGCAACGAGCCCCAACTGCCTCCGCAGGGAGGCGGGAAGGTTGATACTTCCCCTTTTGTCCACCGTGATCAACATGTTTTCACATCCGTTTTCTAATCCGGTAGGGTTGATTCCCCGCCGATGGTTTCCTCATACCCTATTCATGTCATTATGTCAATATGTCAAATTATTTTGTTGCCGCATTTCCCCGACCGTTTCTTGCCAACCGGCGGCCAGATCATACTGCGGCACAAAACCCAGTTCATCGCGAATTCGCCGGCTATCCACAGCGATGTCTTCAGTGTACTTGTCTATGGTTGCCCTTGTAACAGGCGCCTGAAGACCAAACAAATGGGCGCCATCTTCCATCAACCCTGCCGCCCGGCGCACGGGCGACACAGGCAATGCAAACCCCGGCGGCCTCCGTCCCAGAGCATCACAGATCGTTTCAATAATCTCATTCAAGGTATGGAAACAGCCATCCGATACGTTGAAAATCTTTCCCGCCGCCGCATCGTGTGTCGCGGCCAATACGGCGGCACGCGCCACATCCTTGTCATAAACCAGTGAACGACGGTTGGCGCCCTTCCCCACAGGGCTGAAGCGACCCCGTGCCAGAGATCGCACAAGCCGTTGGTAATTTCCCTTGATCCGACTGCCATACACCGCACCGAGGCGCAAAACAGTTCCCAAGGGTTGACCCTCGGCGCCCCTCGCATTCAAGACAATCTGTTCGGCAGCACGTTTGGTCTGAGCGTAAAAAGTGTCAGGATGAGTTGGCGACAAGACAACGCGCTTCACACCCTCCTTAATTGCAGCTTCAACTACCGTAGCTGTTCCGCCGATATTTACGCGCTCGTATTTTTCACGTAATTCTGGCGGCGGATTGACAATGTGCAGGAGCGCCGCCATATGAACGACTGCATCCACGCCTATTTCCAAAATTCCTTGGGGTCGATTTGAAGCCGCCTTAGACAAGCGGACATGGTTCCGATCTTCACAGTGTCGCCGCTGCCGTGGCAGCGAATCGTGTATGATGGCCCTTTTGTCGTACCGGTTACGATTGGGCGGATTCGATATCTTTCGCTGCCCTTTCCTCTTCCCGGTAATTCGATCACACCAAAATCACGCAGTCGGCTGATAAATTCGCCGTAACGGAGGATTTTAGGCATAGCAATATATCTCCTGGGCGGAGAACGGTTTTACATGAGGAGAATCGTCGAATGGCCTGGTTTCCACATCGCAGTCTTCTTTTCTGGACATGGCCAGGTACTCGGCCCAAACCTCCTTGGGCGCCGGTGAAAATAGATACTGAAGATTGTCATATTCGTAGGCATTCTCAATATGAGCCCGGCAAAGATCTATTATGTCCTTGCGGACATCCCCCAGGGAATCGCTGGTGGCGACGATATCGAACTGTAGGCAATGGGCCTGATAATAATCATCCACTCTCTTGATTAAAATATCCAGCCTGATTTCTGCTTTTTGTCCCATAACTACCTCCTTTTCACTCAGCACTCAGCACTTTCTTTATCGCACTTGTTTTTTATACCAATCCACCTCTCGCTTTAATCCGTCTTTCAAGCTGGTCTTGGTTTGAAAACCATATGCTTCTTCAAATCGGCGGGTATCGTAAACGTCTTCAGCCAGCCATTTCTTCACAGTTTGATGGAGGCCCGCCAGGCGGCGGTGCGGTATCTTGGACAGATTCCGACTTAGAGACAGAGCAAGCGTCGCCGGAACCCGCAAAGGAAAAGGATGTTTCCCCAACGCATCGGCGATGCTGTTACTGATCGGTGCTATGGAGCCAAACCGTGATCGCCGCAATGAGGCCACTTCATGATCGCCGTAATGGGACCAGTTGGTGATCGGCGCAATGGAGCCAGTTTGTGATCGCCGTAATGGAACCACCCATTCGGCGGGAGATTTTCTATAAGAGGGTTTTAAAAAGGTCTCGGACCATGTGAGCAACTTCGGTATACTCTCGGTAAAAACTGCACCGGGAGGATAGCCATGAGCAACAGGAGGTTCGAGATGTACGAGTATCGTCAAGTGATTCATCGCATGCGCATGGGAGAAAGCGACCGGACCATCGCCCGGACAAGGCTGGTGGGCCGGATAGGTTATTAGGGACACTCCCCTGTTTTTATTGTGCGAGGCCGCCCCGGCTTCCCTGGTTTTAGTGACTGATTCAACCGAAATCCCAACATGTCTATAAAACTTTCCGAACCGAATGCTCGCCCCGTCCGGGTGGCTCTGCGAATTGCGTTATCAGTCTTTCTATCCCCACTGCGGACAAACTCGGCATAAGCGCACTTTTCCTGCTGAGAGAGCCATGTGCCTGCACCCAACAGCGAGTCGCTTGTCCCTGTGAGATGTGCTTTAGCGCTGGACCACCGATATAACTCAGCACTCTCCACCAAGCCGCCCTTTAATGGGTTGCGCTCAATGTAGCTTGCCACTGCCCAAAGGGACCGATCATTTTCAACCACGCACGAGAAAAAGCGATTTTGCCAGATACGCCCTGATTGGTTTAATTTGTGGTTTAAATATTTTGTATACAACTGGTTAGTCATCCCGATCCCGCGCGACAGAGCTGTTTCCGTATCTGGCACAGCGAGTAGATGGACATGGTTGTTCATCAAACAATAAGCCCAAATCTGCAACTGATGTTTTTGTGAATAGATTGCCAGCAGCTTCAGATAGGTCTGGCGATCTTCGTCATCAAAGAAGACCGTGGCGCGATTGTTGCCGCGTTGCGTTATGTGATGTGGATAGCCGGAAGCTATGATACGTGCGATTCTTGGCATAGCGCTAATGATACAGTAGAAATTAAAGTGCAGCAACAGGAAATATGGGGAGTGTCCCTATTTAAGCCAGGACGACTTCCAATTTTTCTATCCTTGATCGAACCGGCTTAATATCCATTACGTTTACAAACGCAATATGATGCCCGTCTCCTGCAATCTGCGCTGCTTCCCTGGCCCAGGCATTAAATTCTTCATCGCCTTCAAGCTGTATAACGACCAGTGCATCATCAGGTATACAATCTGCAAATTCAGGATGTTCCAAGATGTACTTGTCAAATTCCCTAACAAGCATGCTATTTTTTTCTAAAATCGTCTTTTTCGTCGTCATAAAATATCCCCCTTCAGAAACTTCTCTCTGTAAAATTCCCA
>CAZKHU010000144.1:0-5894 GCA_964552725.1 uncultured Syntrophus sp. | reverse complement strand
TTCTCGATCGTCATTTTACCGCCCGTGTTTATGATGAACCATTATAACACAGGTTTTTGAAAGCGAATTTTTCGCGTCAGGATGACATATAGGCCGTTTTTTTATTTTACACGCGAACCCCTTTGCTGTAGTGATCTACATGACGTGCAAGCAAACCGTAGAGCTCCGATATGGTATTATAGGCAAGGTCTGAAAATGCGAGTGATTTTAAAAAAATTCGTCAAAAAACCTTGTCAAGTACTTTTTTCAATGAACGTAAAATAATTTTGCTGAATAGTTACTTCATACTTAACAATGTCGCTTTTCACGACATCATTATCCTAATGATAATCTATAGTTATTCCGTTTTTTGGCTGAACATCCGGTCGTAGTGCCTGCTCTTGAAGAAAGGGCACTTCCGGCAGTTTCCGAATTTCTGCGCAAAAGATCCCTGAACTTCTCCCCCACAAAGCGTACCGACGATGCGGGCGCAGTGTTTGCCGTGGTCAGGATAGGCAGGGCAAATGCCCAGTTCATCTGCCTTAGCTCCGCCGACCTCACGGCCGCATTTCATGAACTCCCAGCAGTTCAGCCGCGGGCCCTCCTGAAGGCCCGCGGAAAAATACCGGTCGATGAGTTGATCCAATGCGCTTTCGAGCAGTTTATCCCCGGCTCCGTTTATCTCCTCGTAGAGCGAGCCGGCTATACCGGTAAAGGAGTCGATCAGTGCCGGATCGAAGTGACTTCCGCTGCCCTCTGCCAAGATCCGCATGGCTTCTGCCAACGAAAACGGCTCCTTGTAGGGCCGCCGGGAGGTCAGCGCGTCAAAGACATCGGCCAGGGCAAAGATCCGGGCATTGATTGGAATGTCATACCCCTTGAGACCGGCCTCGTAACCGCTGCCGTCGAATTTCTCGTGATGATACCGGACGACCTCCGCGGCATCCTTCAGCCAGCCGTAATGCCCAACGATGTCGACCCCGTGGTGCACATGGGTTTTCATAATGGCCGTCTCCTCCTCGGTGAGTTTCCCGGGCTTGAGGAGGATCCGGTCGCTGATCGCGATCTTTCCCACATCATGGAGGAATGAACCCTTGATGAGATCGGCGATATATTCCCTCTTGAGACCGACAGCCTCAGCAAGGCGGACGGCATAGATTGTCACGCGGTAATTGTGGATGTTGGTTTCGCTGTCCCGCTTGGCAATCGCGCTACCCAGGACCTTGAGCATTCCGATATTGGCGAGTGAGAGCTCCCCGGTCAGTTTGATCAGTCCTCTGTTCAGAGACAGGACAATCGGATAAATCGCCAGCGCGGTGAAAAATATGATCGCCATGACCTGCAGAAGGGAGAGAATGAGACGGTTTTTTATCTCCGTCATCGTTTGGGGATTTGCCTTGTAAACCCCTTCAAAATAGCCTTCGAGCTCGTGGCCGGCTGTCTTCAGAGGTACATGGATCTTGACAAAAATCTGACCGCCGTTGCCGTAGAACTGCCGGAAATGAACGCGATCGATCGCGGCAATATCGGGCTGACGGCTATTGATTTTTTCTTCGATCAGCCGCGCGTCGGGATGGTTCGCCTCGGCGATCAGTTCCCCGTCATGGTTATAGAGTTTGACGGCGATGAAATGTCCGTCTTCGATGTGCTGCCGGACTTCCTCTCTGAGCTGTTCAAGATGCTGGAGATCCGGATTTTTGAGAAAATTTCCATGGATCTTCTCCACGTCCCGGGACTCTTCCAAGGCCAGTGCGACCACATAGGCGCCGAGCTTCCTCGTTTCCATGAACAACACTACGGCGCCGATCAGGACGGACAGGATAATCCATGCCAGCAGCAGTCTGATGATCAATTTCTTATGTACGGGTTTCATCTCAGTCCCCGCCGGACGGATGAAGCGATCGCCGATATCTTTCCAACCTTGTCCAATTTCATTTCCTTAACTTCTTCGCTTCGAGCACATGATGACCGGAAATCCGGTATAGATCGATATCCCTGCCGCAACGCCCTGGCGGTTTCGATCTGTTTCCTCATCTTCTCCGCAACCGCAAAGGCGGCGGTCTCTGCCGCAAAGGCATGAAACACCGAACGTAAATCACCCGCCGGCCGCCCAGTTGCTTCCTCGATTTGGTGCTGGTGTCCACTTGACACGGCGGATTCGATCAACGCATCGATCGTATTACGGCCGCTCTCTCGTATGGTCACGTACTCTTTATATGTTTTTTCGTCTTTGCGTACAGGATAGTGCGAGGCAAGATACAGCATCATATGCGTTGCCGAATGAAAATATTCGGCTCTGTGAACAATCTCCAGCGTATCGACAGCGGAAAAGACCGAACCATGCATTGCGGTTATGGTTTCCCGGTAGACGACCTGCGAAACGATGAAGGCGCCCACGATGACCGCGAGAAGGAGCCCGAGCTTGAACCTGAAAGAATTCATAATGATTTACCATTCACCGCCGTGCCATCTTCACGACGATATATTATCACTGATCCGCGGGAAAACTTAAATCTTTACGCTCCGCAGCCTGAGGGCGTTTCCGACCACGGAAACCGACGAGAGGCTCATGGCCGCGGCGGCGATGATCGGGCTGAGCAGGATGCCGAAATGGGGATACAGGACGCCCGCAGCGACCGGCACGCCAAGCGCGTTGTAGATGAAAGCGAAGAACAGGTTTTGCTTGATGTTGGCCATCGTGGCCCGGCTCAGACGTCTGGCGAGAACGATCCCGGTGAGATCGCCCTTGACCAGCGTGACGCCGGCGCTTTCCATGGCTACATCCGTGCCCGTTCCCATCGCGATCCCCACCTCCGCCTGGGCCAGGGCTGGGGCGTCGTTGATCCCGTCACCCGCCATGGCGACCACCTCGCCGGCCTGCTGAAACTTTTTGACCGCCTCCGCCTTTTGATCCGGCAGCACCTCGGCCACCACATCGTCCATCCCGAGCTTTTTGGCAACCGCCTCGGCAGTACTTTTGTTATCACCGGTCAACATCACGATCCGGATACCTTCCGCGTGGAGTCGTTTGATCGCCTCGGGCGTACTTGCCTTGATCGGATCGGCAACGGCCAGCAGGCCGCCGATTTTTCCGTCAATCCCGACAAACATGACCGTCTGTCCTTCAGACCGCATTGCCTGGGACTGCTTTGCCAAAGAGCCGGCCTCCACCTTGAACTCTTCGATGAGTTTGCTGTTGCCAAGCAGTACCGCCTGACCGTCAATATTGCCGGAAACGCCCTTGCCGGTGTGTGAGGCAAAATCTTTCGCATCGCTCAACTGGAGTCCCTGATCGACGGCGCCCTGGACAATGGCCGCCGCCAGCGGGTGTTCGCTGCCCTTTTCGAGGGAGGCCGCGAGCGACAACATCCTGTTCTTGTCGATGCCCGGCGCAGCGACCACCTCCACCAGTTTCGGTTTGCCCTCAGTCAGAGTCCCCGTCTTGTCCACCACGAGCGTTGTCACTTTCCGGAGGGTCTCGATCGCCTCGGCATTTTTAAACAGGACACCCATGGTTGCCCCTTTACCCGTCGCCACCATGATCGACATGGGGGTGGCCAGGCCCAGTGCGCACGGGCAGGCAATGATCAGCACCGAAACGGCGGCAATCAGCGCATGAGCCAATCGGGGGTCGGGACCGAAAAGATACCAGATGCCGAAAGCCAGAAATGCGATCGCGATCACGGTCGGGACAAAGTATCCGGAGACGACATCGGCCAGTTTCTGGATCGGCGCCCGGCTTCGTTGGGCGTCGGCCACCATCTTGACGATCTGGGAGAGCAAGGTTTCGGCGCCCACCTTCTTGGCCTCCATAATCAAAGAACCGGTGCCATTGACCGTAGCGCCGACAAGTTTATCTCCGATCCGTTTCTCAACCGGTATCGGTTCGCCGGAAATCATCGATTCATCGACGCTGCTCGCTCCTTCAAGAACGACACCGTCCACGGGAATTTTTTCCCCCGGCCGGACCCGCAGGCGATCCCCTTTCATGACATGCTCCAGAGGGATGTCGCTCTCATTTCCGTCAGCATCTATTTTTCGGGCGGTCTTCGGCGCCAGACCCAACAGCGCCTTGATGGCCGCGCCGGTCCGGCTTCTGGCCCGCAGTTCCAACACCTGGCCTAACAATATCAACACAACGATAACAGCGGCCGCCTCGAAGTAGACGCCAACCGTGCCTTCCGCCGTCCGCATCGCTGCGGGAAAGAGGTCGGGAAACAGCACGCCGATCAGGCTGTAGATATAGGCCACCGAAACCCCGAGGCCGATCAGCGTAAACATGTTCAGGCTTCGGTTGACGACGGACTGGACGGCGCGGACGTAAAAGGGCCACCCGGCCCAGATCACCACGGGCGTTGCGAGGATCAGTTCCAGCCATCCATAGGTTTTCGGGGTGGCGAGCGCATCGAGTATCCTCCCGCCAGGGATGATCATGCGCATCGCGATGATCACCAGCGGAAGCGTCAGGATGGCGCCCGCAATGAATCGCTTGCGCATATCCTCGTATTCTGGATTGCTCTCTTCTTCCGTCAACGAGACGATTCTCGGCTCCAGGGCCATTCCGCACTTCGGGCAGTTGCCGGGATGGTCCTGAACCACTTCGGGGTGCATCGGACATATATACACCTGGCTGCCATCATGCGTATGCTCCATCACCGGTGGCTCTTCTTCTTTCTTGCCGGTAAATTTCCCCGGCTCGGTTTTGAACGTGGCCAGACAGTGGTCGCTGCAAAAGTAGCAGGGTTTGCCGTTATGCTTGTATTGGATGAATTGACCTTCCTGATCCGTAGACATCCCGCAGACCGGATCAGTATATCGGCTTTTCCCTTCTTCGGGCTGGTGTTTATGCATATGCTCCTCCATTTACCCTGAGAGCCAATTGCAAAACTCCCCATTCTTGTCATTCCCGCAACGATATTCTTGTCATTCCCGCAACGATTCTGAGCGGGAATCTGGTTCTAACGGCTTGAAAAACCATATTCCCGATAGAGGCATTCGGGAATGACAAATGGTTTTGCAATTACCTCCTGAGAACAACAATTTCTTTAATGCTTCCCATCCAATACCTATGCAATTCAAACAAAGTCACTGTTTATAAACCCTCACTTCCTGTCGAGGTTTGCAGCATGAGCTCATTTGCTGGAACGTGCGCGTTGAAATTAAAGTAAACAGCATTCTGTCAATATTAAAAGCCATTCGAAATGATTCATAGACGTGCCGGATCAGAAAAACAACAGTTCAGAAAGATATACGTAAGAACCGGTTCTTCCACAATCTCTATTGCCTCCAATCAAGATAGATTGCCAGTGCCATGCGAATTATCAAAATTTAGCTTTTATACCAACCACTTTTCCGATCACTCTGAAATCAACTTTGCTATCCTTTTTGATAATTATTCCCGGGTATTTGTCATTCATCGATTTTAATAAAATTTCCGTTTCCTTATCCCAAAATAATCGTAACTGCACCTCGCCATTTACCGACACAACACAAAGGGAACCATTATCACATCGTATCGCTGGATCTACAATGGCAATATCCCCAGGCATGAAAAGCTCGCTTGCGCGTGAGCGTCAAGTGTAGCGAGTTGTTCTGCGTCTTTGTCTCACCGGAGCACATTCTGCGCTCCGTGCAAAACTGCAAGGACTGGCCGGCAGAACATCAAACACCCTGTTCATCCAATACCCCGGCGGCGGTCCCGGGTTCAAAAATCAATGCCGGCGCGCCGGCATTCAAAATACTACGATATCATTAGCGAATACGCGACACTCAAAAAGTTTTGTCTTATAAAACCGCTCACGCCAATTCGCATTAAAACCCTATCAGGAAAAGAGGGCGCTTTATTCCGGTGATTTCGTTACCCTGGGCAAGAATCAGATTTTTCTTGCCCTTGAATCCCTTGAACTGTTCGCGTC
>CAZKHU010000143.1:0-5951 GCA_964552725.1 uncultured Syntrophus sp. | reverse complement strand
CTATCCCGACTTGTACCCGCCGAGATTGGCCAGGGCGACGCTTCCCGGACTGATTACCGACTGGTCGATCTTGACGTTGACGCAGGCGGTTTTTCCGGAGGCGAAGGCCCGCTCCAGGGCGGGGCGGATATCTTCCGGTTTTTCGACGAGCTCTCCGAAGCCGCCCATTGCCTCGACCAGTTTGTGGTAATCCACCCAATTCAGCTCCGTTCCGTTATTTATATGGTGGCCCATCCGCAACTGCTGACTGTGCATGATCATTCCCCATGCCTGATCGTTGGCGACGACCACGACGATCGGCAGGCGCTTGCGGATCGCCGTGTTGAATTCCATGAAGTTGAAGCCGACCGAGCCGTCGCCGGTGATGAGCAGAACGCGCTTTCCGGGATGCCTCAGTTTCGCGGCGTTTGCGTAGGGGATGCCGACGGAGAGGCTGCCGTACAACCCGTAATCGAGGTAATGGCCGCCCCGGAGGATCGTTCTGGTCATTCCCATCCAGGTGGAGGTATCTCCCCCGTCGGCGACGACGATGTCGTCATCCCGGTTCATGAAATCGTCGATCTCCCGGGCCAGCCGCATAGGATGGATCGGCAGCGCTTCTGAATTCCAGAGCGCTTCCGCCCGTTGTTTGCTTTCAGCTTCGTACTGCCGGACGGTTTCCAGCCAGGGACGGAACTGCTCGCGCAGCGAGGCGCTGACGTTTTCTTCTTCGAGAAGGCCGTTTGTCTCCGCAAGAAACGCCTTGAGGTCGCTGACGATTCCCAGTTCAATTGTCCGGTTTCTGCCGATCTCTTCGGGTGAGATATCGACCTGAATGAATTTTGCGCCAGCCGGGAAGATGTCGCCGAAGATATAGAAAAGACTGAGACGGTTGCCGAGAAAAATTACCAGATCGGTTGTCATCAGACTCATCATCGCCGCTCCCGGCCGGATGGCGAGCGACGATTCAAAACAGAGCGGATGGGTGTCGGGAATGACGCCCCGGCCCGCGCCTGCCGTGAAGACAGGAATTCCTGTCTTTTCAACAAAATCCGTGAGTTCCTTGCCGGCATCGGCATACCACGCGCCGCTTCCCGCGATCGCCACCGGGTTTTTGGCTTCCCTGATCATCGCCAAGGCTTTTTTGGCATTTTCCCGGTCAACGGGTCGGGAGGCGACTGCCGTGTGCAGTCTTCTTACCTTGTTCATGTCAACCGCCGCGTTCAGAATGTCGCAGGGAAGCTCGAGATAGACCGGGCCGGGTCTGCCGCTCCCGGCAATCCGGAAGGCCATGTCGATGTACTCCGGAATCCGTTCGGGGACGGAGCAGACCAGTGCTTTTTTGACCATCGGCTCGATGACGGGAAGCTGGCTCATATCCTGCAGGTCGAGCTTTTCCCTGCTTTCGAGCCCGACGCAGCCGGCAATCAGGACGAGCGGCGCGTTGGCGAGCCGGGCGCTGGCAACGCCGGTCAGCGCGTTGGTGAAGCCCGGTCCAGCGGTTACCATTGCCACCGCCGGCTTCCGGCTCATTCTCCCCCAGGCCTCGGCCATGAAGACCGCCGCCTGTTCGTGGCGGGTGTCGAATATCGTGATATGCGTATTTTCGAGATATTGATAGATGGGGGTTATATGTCCGCCGCTCAGCGAGAAGATGTAATCAACCTTCCGTTCCTGAAGAGCCTCCGCGGCAAGCTGTGCGCCGATGACCTTGTCCATTTTGCCTCCTCCCCTGCATAAAGTGGTTGCCGACTGACAGACGACGGCAATGCTACAATTCCATGCACTGGCCGCCGTCGAGATTAAGGGCCTGACCGGTTATGTACCGGGATGCATCCGAGGCGAGAAACGCCGCAAGACTGCCGGCATCGTCGGGAAGGCCGATATAGCCGAGCGGGATGGTTTTGCACATCTCCTGTTCGCGTTCCTCGATCGTCGAGTTCAGAAACGAGGCCTCAACGCCGAAGCGCCATTTTTCGAGGTCCGTTTTGATTTGCCCCGGGCAGATGGCGTTTACCCTGATTCCGGCGCTGCCCAGCTCTTTCGCCATGGTTTTGGTCAACATGATGACGCCCGCCTTGGCAACGGCATAGGCGCTGTTGAAAAGCGGAGGAACCTTCCCCGCCCGCGAGGCGGTGTTCACGATCACCCCGGGCTTTCCCGTCATCAGCGGGAGCACCGCCCGCGAGACGCGAAAGACGGAAAAGAGGTTGACATCTATCGTTCTGATCCAGTCCGCCTCTCCATAACTCAACACCGTGTTGGGAACCCCGAAGACCGCCCCGGCGTTGTTGCAGAGAATATCGACGTGGGCGAAGGACTCCTTGAACTTCTCAAGCATCCGCTCTATTGAAGAGGTATCGGTAACATCGACGGAAACGGCGAGAGTCTGCACGTGGAATCTGTCGGCAAGTTCGGCGGCGATGTCTTCCATCTCCTCGCTTGTCGCCGTCTTTATCGCCATCTCGGAGGAAACGGGCCTTCCCAGATCGGCAATGACGATATTGCAGCCGGAGGAGGCAAGCCTTGCGGCTATGCCGTACCCGATGCCGCTCCTTTTCCCCGAACCTGTTACGACCGCGGTTTTTCCTTGTAAATCCGGATACATGCGAATCCTCCTGTGTTTAACGGCATAAACCGTGCTGCCTGCGCAAAAGCAGCGAAAATCATGCTCTCTCTGGAAAAATCAACCTGCATTTTACCCCGTAGGGGATGCAATGCAGGAAAATATCTTCAGGTCGTTTACTGTGATATATTTTTTGTGGAAGGTATTCTTTTTTTGAAATAGATCAAGACATATTTTTATGTCTGCCATTGGCAGATGATATATCCGGTTTGCTAACGCCACGAAAAGGGGTGACAAATGAGGGGGATGGAAATGTCGCAGGAGAGGCGGGCTCGGCTTGCCTCTCCACTTAAAAGCTGGCCTCTCGACAAGTCAGGGAGGGACTACATGCCCAGATATGCCTTCTGGATGTGGTCGTCATTGAGCAGTTCAGCAGATGAACCTTGCAAGGCGATGCGCCCTGTTTCCAGGACGTAGCCCCGGTCGCTGTGGCGCAACGCCAGCGTCGCGTTTTGCTCGATGACCAGGATGGTTACCCCTTCCCGGCGCAATTTCTGAATAGTGCCATAAATTTCTTGTGTAACTTTCGGGGAAAGGCCGAGTGACAGTTCATCCACCACGGAAGTTGTAAACATGGCGCCATGCACATAATCGCATTTGAGAATCTGCTCCTGCACCACGCGGGCTATTTCTTTCCGGCCGTGACCAATATTTACCAGAATTGGCCCACCGCTCGCATCGAGGTAGCGTCTGCCCCTGGAATCCTCAATCCAGATTCCTTCAGCCTTTGTGGCCTCGGGAAGGGATTTGCCCAGTGTACGCGAGAAAACATTGCTTTTTTGCCCATTATCGGACGGGATATTCGCATCGCTCATACGGAGGTTCTCCCCGGCATCAAGCCCAGAATGCGCCGCGCCTCTTCAGGCGTAGCTATTTTTCTGCCATATTCCCCGGAAATCCTTACCACCCGCTCAACAAGCTGGGCATTGCTTTTGGCCAATACCCCCTTTTCGTAGTAAATATTATCCTCTAACCCCACTCTTGCATGACCGTCCATAATTAGACTGGCCATAACCATCGGCAACTGGGCCCTGCCTATGCCAATTACAGACCATGTGGAATCTCCAGGCAGCATCTCCACCATTGTTACAAGGGACTTCAGGGTGGCCGGCGCCCCTCCTTTTACGCCCAGGACAAGCTGGAAGTGGAGCGGCTTCTCAAGAAGACCGGCATTCATCATATCCAGACAGGTGCTGATCATGCCTGTATCAAAACACTCTAACTCAAGTTTGACCTGAGATTCCCTGGCCTTCCCGGCAAGCAGCTCCAGAAAATCGGGGGGGTTAAGAAATATGGTGTTGCCAAAATTCATCGATCCCGCATCAAAAGATACCATATCGGGGGCTAACTCCAGGGGTATCAGCCGTTTGTCATAGTCCATGTTTTTGCCGGGCACGCCGGAGGTGGTCAAGCATACAACGGGTTGAACCTCTTGCCGGATAAGCGACAAAACCTTCCGGTAAAGGTCTCTGTCCTGGGCGCCTATCTGGGTCAGCGGATCCCTTACATGGATATGGATCACACTGGCCCCCGCCGCTACGGCGCCTATTGCCGACTCGGCTATTTCTTCCGGGGTTATTGGAATGAAAGGCGTTTCCGTTTTTTGTATTCTGCTGCCCGTTATTGCGCAGGTGATAATTAATTTTGACAATCGGCCCCCCGCAAGCATTGATTTTCCCTGTAGCCCATCCCCTCTGATATTGCCTTGGCCACTTCCATGATCCTCTTTGCGAAATTGCCTCTGAGCTCTTCCATGGTTACCCTGCTGGAGGGCACAGCAATATTGACGGCAGCGATTACCCTGTTGGAGTCATCTCTTACCGGTGCGGCCACTGACCTTAACCCGACTTCGAGCTCCCTGTTGTTCAGCGAAAATCCTCTTTCTCTGACCCTTTGCAGCTCTTCCAGCAATTTTCCCCTGTCGGTAATCGTATTAGGAGTCAAAGACAGCATTTCGATCCTGTCGAGCATCTCCGCAAGCTCATCATCAGGAAGATAAGCGAGCAGGCATTTGCCCATCGAAGTGCAGTGCAGGGGCAATCTCGATCCGATGCTCAGGTTTATATTGATGATCTGCTCCGTTTTTATCCTGTCCACATAGATAATTCCCGTGCCTTCGAAGATAGCCAGATTAACCGTTTCGCCTATTTCACGGGAAAGTTCTTCAAGGAAGGGATGGGCTATTTTTTTCAAATCTATATCTTTTATAATGGCAAGCCCCAGCCCCCAAGCCTTATATCCCAACGCATATCCCTGGGAGACCTTATCTTTTCTAAGATATCCAAGCTTCTGAAGGGTGTTGACGACCCTCTGCACCGAACCGATGCTTAAATTCAGCGCCCTCGAAATCTGGGTAATACCCGCCGCCCCTGAATAGTCTACAATGTACGATAAAACATTCAAGCCCTTCGCTATGGACTCGATATAACTTTTATCCGTCGCCGCTCTGTTCATGTTTTCCTGATCAGTGATGTCGGTGAAGGCGTTTCAACGGACGGGAAGGCAGCAGTTACCTGGCCGGGCATTTCCGGCCAGGTTTTCTCCGGGTCAAGCGTAAAATTCTAAAGTCATCTCCAACATTTAAAACGGGACGTCGTCATCGGGCATCGGGCCATCTACTCCGGGATGGGGCGGCGGTTCCTCGCGCCCCGTGTCGGAGTCTCTCTGGCCTTTCGAATCCAGCATCTGCATATTCGAGGCGACTATCTCGGTAGTGTATCGCTTGACACCCTCTTTATCTTCCCATGATCTGGTCTGAATGCGTCCTTCGACAAAAACCAGTTTTCCCTTGACCAGGTATTTGCCGCAGATCTCCGCCAGCTTGCCGAAGGTAACGATTTTGTGCCACTCGGTCTTTTGGGCCTTATCGCCATTCTTGTCCTTCCACTGCTCATCGGTTGCCATAGTGAAGTTTGTCACCATCATCCCATCCGGCGTATATCTAACCTCCGGATCCTTTCCCAGCCTGCCCACCAGGATCGCCTTGTTGATCATCTTCTCTCCCCTTTCTGAAAACGAAGTTTAATGTTTATAAAACGAAGTTTAATGTTCCTGAACGGATTTGTGTCACCATACAGCACCTCTGAAAATGGCGCAATGCAAAAATGATGGGCGAAGGTGTCCGCAACGGCCCGCGAAAATATCGCCTGAATCAACTTTTTCAGAACGGACAGGGAGTCCATCTTCATGAATGCGCCATGGCCAGGCAGCAAATAACCGTAATGGACAGGCAGAGATTTAGTAAATATTCGTTTAACCCCGTTAGGCGGAGCTGTCAAGGAAAGGATTTTAGAGGCCAGATTTTTCACTTTAACCCAGGGGAGAATGAGGAAACGGGCGTTATTTA
>CAZKHU010000142.1:0-6018 GCA_964552725.1 uncultured Syntrophus sp. | reverse complement strand
CCCGGAAGGCTATACGTCCACCTTTTACTTCCAGAACAAAAATTCCCGGGTACCCGCAAATTAAAAAGTCGATTTCTCCGAAGCGCTTGTATGCATGCCGTGTCAGATTAAGCGAGTGGTAGGCCACCAATGATTCTTTCTGCTCATCCGTACGTACGGCGCGCAGGTGGTCAAACAAGCGTTTCTCCGCCTGGCTGTATGTTCCGTGAGGCGTCGCTGGAATCATCAACATCAATATGCCTTAAACCTTGAGCAAATCCCTGACTTTCTTTTCGGCCTTGAGCGATATAGCGGTTTCGCCAAGTAGGCTGAAAAAAGGTTCCGGGTTGACTTCTGTGACTACGGCCTTTACATCCCCGGGCAGAACGATTTGTACGCCGCTTCCATCGATGACCACCTGGTATTCACCTTTGCCCAGCGTGATGCGCGTTTGAATGCACTGGCCCCATTTTGATTCACGGGCCAACAGTAAGGCAGCATCACGTTGTTTCATGGACCATCCTTTTTCCCCTGGAACGAATAGCTCTCGCAAGGGCATTGGCCGGTCTGGTGGTTTACCCAAATCGATATCCGCTCCATCCATCCGATGGGCCAAAGCGGCCATCCGGTGGGATACCGCCGCTTGTAGTCCATCGACATCACGCAATGCAAGTGGCAGCGCAAGCCATCCGTCCCTTGCGCCAAAGAGAATTGCCGCGCCAACATAGTCTCCTTCGGTCAAAAGGGGATGCCGAAGTTCCATTATCTCAGTACAATTATCGCGTAAAAAAAACAGCGTCATCACCCTTGAAAAAGGCTTGGTGTGTTGCTCAAAGAGTTCTGTAATTGTGCTGTCTGCAAACCCGCTCAGCCTGCGCAGATCCATTGCCAGTTTCGCAAGTGCTAACTTCATTTTCCCGTCTAATTCCTGCCCCGCTGTTTCCAGGTATTCCAGGGCCACGTCTCTTGGGCTCATGACGTCATCCGTAAAACGACGTGCCGTAACTCTGTCGATCACACCCCAAAACAGCCTGGGCAATACATCGGTTGATGCGCTGATTGCACCTGTGTTCACCCATTCACCAATCTCACGGATCATCGGATCGGGAATCAAGGAACCGTCAGTAACGGCAGGGTCGAATCCTGACCGACAGGCATGCATGCCAAGATCACCGAGATTTCCCATCTGCAGCAACATGGCCATGATGCCTCCAACGGCGAAGGATTTATCCAATGCACAGTCACGATCCGGAAAATTCACTCCCGATGGAGGCCATGGTGATTTATTCGCTTTTGCAAACAGGGGGGCAACTACGTCACGTTTGAAATCCTTCAATGGAACGTTTCCGAAATCACGGGCGTCAACTTCGCAGTTCGACTTATCCTCTTTCGATGCAAAGGCTATCGATTCAATCCATGTAATGGGTAAGGGAGCGGGCACAAGCAATGCCGCCTCGCTGCCGGTGAGTTCATCAGGAAATTGGATTTTGTGAGCAGCACCATCATTTTCTATGACGAAAATCAAGCCGCGCAGGGTTTTCAAATCAATCGTGGCGATACAGGGCTTGAGGTGCCGCCGTTCGCTGACTGATAGATCAATGGCCGCCTGCGGGACGTTATCGGCAAATAATGGGAGCCAACCCGGAAAACTTGATAAGGTATCGCGGTAATATTTACCCCCGAAACCCTTCGGCGGCATCACGAGGCCTGCTGCCAGCATATACAGGAGGTTTCGTTGATTTGTCACCAACCGCCATTTCAGCGCCTTGGGAGATTTTCGTGGAATATCATTTTCTCCAAATAACGTTAAATTTTTTTCCATAATTTCATCTCCTGATCTCTATAACTTCCGGGTTATTCGGGATGATGGAGTCAACCGGGCAGTGAACATCCGCATTTTTAAGCAGGATCACTCTCTCTTTGGCGCGAGCCACCATAACATAAAACAGGCGCCTTTTCTCATCGGCAGTCTGGGGGGTGCAATAATGCTGATCGATATCCGCAAGGAAAACAATATCGAATTCAAGACCTTTGCACGATTGCGCATTGATGAGCATAATTCCGCCTTCATCAAAAGAGAGTTTCGTCGCATCGTCGCCGCTGCCGTATGTCTGGATTTTCGGCATCCCGTGATCCAGCTTTGGATTGGCAGTTGTGATGGCTTGAAGATACTTTTGACGCACCTTGTTTGTTGGTGCAATGATTCCGAAAAGCTTGCCGGGATATCGATCGACTGTCTTGAGGATCCTCCTGATTATCGAGGGAAAAGTCTCAGAACATCCATTTCCGTATTCAACCAGAATGGGTCGTTCCGCGGTTCGTTGCATCGAGGGCAACGCGGGCGGAGGGCTGGCCGGATCACCGGTGTAGAACTCCCGCGCAAGCCTGGCTGTTGGATAGGAATTGCGGTAGTTGTACTTCAACTCGATGACGTCATCAGAAGAGATGGCAAGAACGTTTTCGATATCCTGTCGGGAACTGTGCCTGCCTGAAACAATTTGCTGGTTCTGGTCTGCCACAACATAAAAATTTTCATATCCCATATTCACAAGCGCCTTATAAAACTCAGGCGGCATGTCTTGACCCTCGTCAATGATCAAATACGGTAATTTATCTGATTCATTAACTGGTTCTCCTTTCGCAATGATCTTTAGAACCTGAACCCAGTCCACTTCCTGCCATGTTCCGCCCGGTTGAGCTGGCAGGAAGGGGATGCTTTGTTTTGAACATTCATGGAACATTCCAGGAAACCATCTATTCCATGTCTGGCTTGTCAACTTGGGGCCAAAAAGGTATCGGCTTGCCTGATGAAGAAGGTGGTTGTAAACGAGAAATACATAGCTATCGCTTTCGTCGTCGTGACGTCGGGATCTTAGCAGCGCAAGAACGGACTTCCCTGTACCTGGACCGCCAATAATAAGATGCTGGCCCTTCCTGGGAAGCGCCCGTGCATCTTCCTGATCCTTGCTGAGATCTTGAATTCCGGGTAGTGCAAATGTTCTCCTGGCCATTTTTTATGCCCCGGGTTGAACATAATCAAGGAGCGCTGGAATGCCGGAAGCCAAATCTCCTTTGATAAAGATGCGATCGAGCAAAACATTGCCATAAGCGCAACTTGTTTCAGGCGCCAATGCGCAGGCGTGACATGCCGCACGATTTAAAAGGTTTGGCCCCTGGCCATCATGCTCGCTGCACACCGGGTCAAGAGAACACCATTCGGCATGATCGAAGACACTCGAGAGCAGCAACAGAAACCGCCGAGGCTCAGCCAATTCTGCCAATCCTCCCAGTGAACCCACAACATCCGGCACTGCCACATACACGAGAATACCGGCCATTGAAGCGCCCCCGGACGTGCAATAAATACGTTCCTTCAGCGAAGCGGCAGGATAACCAGCTTCCGTTTCCAGTTGCCGGATGAGAAGATGCGCCAGCGTGTGCAGCAACAGGAAACGGGGAGAAACTTGCAACTCAGAATCATACTGCAAACTGGCGTTGATGTATCGGCGTTGAAATTCGCCTGCGCGCTTAAGCAGGGAAGGGTCTTTTTCCCATGATGCGATAAACTCTTCTTTTAGTGTGAAGAAAATTCCCTCCCCGTAAAGTTCGATGGCAGGCAGCCATGCACTCTGGCCGACGATATCGGGTGGCGTTAAATTGCCGCCGAGTCGCTGGAAACCCTTCAGCACCTGGATTTCCTTGAGTCGCTCTACCGAGATTAAATTGCTTGCAATATCGACTATTTTTCGTGATCTTCCCCCGGACGGAAGATTTGCCGACAACTCCTTCCATGCAGGGGTAAGATGTCTGGTCACAAAATCTTCATCCTCGAAAATATCCGGGATCGTTTCTAAGAGAGCCTGATATTCATTCTCGAAAAGTATTCCAGAAGTAATGTTCTTGCCATATAAGGGATACCCCTTCTGAATTTCTTTCCATGCATCGTCAAGTTCATTGCTTGTGCATCGAAATTCCGTCGCAAGGGTTCTCAACGTTCCTGCCCGTGCAAGGAATGTTCTTGCCTGGTCGATTTGTTGAAGCTTCTGTGAACTCTGGTAAAGCCGATCCACGACGGCGCCTTTACGAATTCTGGATTCCGGCGGAATAACCAGGGCGTTGCATGTTGTAGAGGAGTGGACGCGGGCATCGTTAATTTCCAGTACGAACGCTGGTTCGGCCTTATCTGCGTCAGATCCGACGGTGGTCTCGGGAGGATCTTTGATCCATGGTTGGCGGCGGGCATTTCCATAGGGAATTCGGACGGAGCTGTCAAAATCACTCGTTGCACCGCAGCGCTCGCACCGCAGTTTTTGATGCGACCACTCATCGACTATCAATCGCAAGTAAGGTTCCTGCCAATCTGCTTTGCACTGCTGTTGGTCGCGCGTTCTGCTTGTGGTATGCGTCAGGAAATGCCACGGCACATTATTCATGTGCCCATCCGGGTGTACCAATACCCATTGAACCTGTTCCAAAACAGCATCTCCCCCACATTTTTTGCAGCGAGGCGGGCCTTGGGTCTGATTTCGCCATGGTTTGTAGTATAGAAAACCACACTCGGGATTTGGGCAACGCATCCAGGAGGGGAAACGCATCGTCGGGATGCAGACGCCGTCGATAAACCCATTTTCGAGTTCCGTTGCAATAGGCGGTTCACGTAATTCCTGACTGATTCCGAGTGCGGCGCGCACCCCGTCAACATAGGGAATCGTTCGCCCGGCAGCCGCCCCGCCTTTATCCATCCAATAGCGGATATCCTTGGTTGTCATCAGATAATCCGGACCACGCACAATTGCACCGATAGAACAGTGGTGCAGCAAATGGGAAAGGCGAACCGGGACAAGTTCTCTGTTGTTTTTCATTCCAGCTCCATCAAGGCAGTATTTTCAACATTACGCATGGACTGGAGGGTGGCCCACCGCCCCTTGATTTTGTCATCGTGGTTGTGGATCAGTCGGTCCGTGACTTTATTCTTATCCGGGGCATGATAGTCCAACTGCCGCCTCGATGCTTTACACAATTGTACTTCAGCCTCCCATAGATCCACGATTTGATCGATGTGTCTTGCCGTGTTCGCGGCCCGTTCTTCGTCTGCCTGTCGGCAGCGATTTTTCAGGGTTTCGATTGTCCTGGCGACTTGTCCGTCTGAGCGGTCGAAACAGCCGGCCTTCGGGTTAGCCAACAGATACCCGCACGAATGACGGACCGCTATGATCACCGCGGCATGAAGCGCACGGAGTCGCGATTGATAGGTGTAGGGCGTCACACTGGTTGGTTCAACAAAACGGTAGAATGATTCATGATAAGGACGGAAATTTTCAAAGTGCGACAGACTGCGGGCTTGATCTCTGTAGTAGTTGACAAAGACCACCCCGGGGATTTCGCCGCGACCTACCCGGCTCGTGGCCTGAATGTACTCGGCAGTCGTGAGCGGTTGGCCATTGACTATCATCGTGGCCAGTCGGGCGACGTCGAGGCCGACGGAGATCATGTTGGTTGCTAACACTGCCTCCAGACATTCCGGATTCTCGCGCGATAATTCAAGCGTTGCGAAGGTTCTGGCATTTTCTTCGGCACTGGAAAGGCTGGTTAATTGGGCAACGCGGATCCTGCGTCGCTCAAGGTCTCTTGTTTCGTCTGAGTGTTTCTCCTCAATTTCTTTGAGCTCTTCAAAATATCGCCTGACGTATTCAGGAACATCGTTACTGAAGGCGTTGTGGCTGTTTCCTACGCCCTTGAGGCTGCCGTGATAGACGACCGTTGTCCACCAGGCGTCAAGCAAAACGTCTCGATCTTCCTGCTCTGAAAAAATAACCTCTGGCGCCAGTAATAAAGCGGCAGCCAACGGAACAAGGTTCGATGGCGTTTTCCCGATGGGCTGGCGACCGAGCATCGGCGCAAGATAGCCAATATAAAGGCGACCCGGTTTGTCAGCCAACGGAACCGTTCGTGCAAAATACGAATCCTCGCAAGAAATGCCTGGTGGTGGAAAAACCGCAACCTCCTTGCCATACAGGCGTCTCACCTGTTGATCCGCCA
>CAZKHU010000141.1:0-6043 GCA_964552725.1 uncultured Syntrophus sp. | reverse complement strand
AGTTAATAGAGGAAGAAAAAGAACCTTTTGTGCCACCGTACTCAGAGAGTGGTGAGCCTGCATTCTTTACAGAGTGGCTTGAAGCAAGGGACGCCCTGGTTTCCGTTGGTTTAGCGGCTGTATCAATGCTGTCTTCTTCCCTTCAACTTTTCCTTAGTAGCTGGACAGATCGCATAGATCGTGGAGAAATAAAGTTGAAACGTACCGACAAGAAAGGCTGGTTTAATGCTTACAAGAAAATAATGATAAATTTTGACATAAATCTCTCTGATTGCCCTGCAAACTGGGAACTTATTGAGCAAGTCGTTCTCGTAAGAAATCTTACCCAACATCCAGATAACTTAACGGCTCTGAGTATTAGCTACTCTGAAGATTATTTAGAAAAATATCCATCCCCATATTTCATCGCGGAGAAAGATAGGCTGAGGCTAGAGCAAAATGAGCAAGAGATTTCATGGTGGATGATGCCAAATATCCATATAGACCAATCAAAGATTGAGGAGTTATCTCAAGAAATAGAGAAATTATGTCCTTGGCTTGAATCTGAGTATTTAACAGCGAGATATGGGCCAGACTATTGTAGGAACGGAAAATAATCTATGAAGATCAAAACAAAATATACTGAATAACCTATGGCTTCTCTGAGAGTTGTTAGAGACTTGCTCCAAAGAACAAGCAAAAATACAAAAGACTTCTTATCAGACAATGATCAGAGAAGTAGTAGATTGGTACTAGACACATGATCAAAAGAGCGCATAACCTTTCAATACAGCGGACTCGCTACGCTCCCCGCTGATTTCGTCGTTAGGTCGAGGGGGTACAAAGATGCTTCTATTTCTTGGTTCCGGGGTTTCCCTTCCGTCTAAATTGCCGAGCGTAACGCAGATCACTGAGCGGCTATTGAAAGATACTTATTACTCCGATATAAATTCGACAGGAATCCATTATTCATCCAAACATGAAGGATTACAGCATGTAGAGCCAATGCTAAAAGTTCAGCAGCTACTTCAGTTGCTGTGTGAAATAGACGGGTATTATCTTCAATCTATAGCCCCATATTGGTCAGGACAACAATTTCTCAAGACTGGATCTATCTATCGTTCGACGACAAGCTACGAAGATCTGTTCTATCTAACCGAGCAGATAAAAATGACTGGCGTGGGCCTCTTAGATGATGCAACGAGCGGTGCTTTCGTGGATCTTGTTGAACGTAAAGCAGGAAATATTCTAGAAGGAGAAACTCTTGACGCAAGACTCATTAGCTTGTATCACTTAGCTATGGAAGCTTCACGTTTTATAGAATGGATGGTGGCAATGTCACTCAATACCAAGCCGGTCATCGGCCTTGATTTAGTGCCCGAACTTGCAGAATCACAATGGATTAAAAGGTTAGACATTGTTACGCTCAATCATGACACCCTTGTCGAACAGATACTGATTAAAAATAATATTAGCTTCGTGGATGGTTTTGGAAGCCAAGATGGTGATGTTCGCTGGCACGATGACACTGTATACGACGCCAAAAATGTCAGAGTGAGGCTAATTAAAACTCATGGTTCTGTTAATTGGTACAAGTTCAGTGTCAACGGAAAGGAACGTTACGCGATGATAGACGGGAAGGATCCAACGCAGTGCAAGAACCAAAAAGGGGAAAGGCTCCAAAACCTTACGACAACACCCTCATTCTTATCCGGAGCGAACAAAGTCATCTCCTACAATAGGGGTATTTATACTGATATATTTTACCGGTTTCATAAAGCTCTCCGTGAAAATGATTCAATGATAATGTCGGGATACGGGTGGGGCGATACAGCTATTAACTTTAGGTTAGAAAATTGGCTTGATTACAATAAGAATAACCGGATTATTTTACTTCACAAAAACCCCCAAAAACTCATGAGTAGATCCCTTCAGCTTGATCAAAGTTACAATGGATTGGTAAAATTGGGGCAACTTGTTCCAGTACCTCAATACCTTTGTGGTACATCGCTCAGTGACCTAACAAATCAAATCAGCCGATCTCTACGCACCGGTTGATTTCGATGTTGGGCATTAACGGAACGAGCATGAGCGAAACATTGACACTAGTCACGATTGCGAACGGTTCGGGGTGGGATTGCAACGTTCAAATGCGATGAGGGCTTATGGAAGGGGTAATTAAGAGGCTGGTGGACAAAGGCTTTGGCTTCATCGAAGGTGATGGTCAAGAAGGGGATATTTTCTTTCACACTAGCGAGTTGATCGACATTTCGTTTGACGAGCTCAGGATTGGTGATAAGGTTAACTACCAAATTGAGATGGTCTCGCGTAAACAAGCTCCAAATAACACCATCCGCAACGGCGACTTTCTACAGCCTTTAGAAGAGCAAAAGATCGTTACGTGCGATGTGTTTGAGGCAATTGAGTTACAAAAAAAAGTAAGTGCAGAATTCATAGCCCGTCTCAGCCGAAACCCGCACGACTTGTTTAAATTAAATGCGAAGGAATTTGAAGAAGTAATTGCAGAGATATATGAGATCGATGGCTACACAGCCGAGTTGTTGGGTGCATGGAACCAAGCCGACGGCGGCATTGACATCTTGGTGGTGAAGGGCGACATCGGATCTTCTCAATTTCGCATGGCAATACAATGCAAACGGTATGCAAGTAAACGTGTCTCTGCTGCACCAATTCGTTCATTGGCAGGTGTCCTAGATCGATTTCACGCTCATGCTGGTGCAATTATTACTACCAGCGACTTTACTAAGCCGGCAAGAGAAGAGGCTGAAAATTTCTTTTGGCGAATCAGTCTTATGAATTACCAAGGTATCGTCGAAGCGCTTAGGAAAGCGGAACTCTTAGTTGGTCGCCCCGTAACATTTTCGACCGCCGTTCCCAACCCCGTTGAGATTGGAAAAGTAGTCGAATTCTGCGCTGCCATCCGTGTATATAGAGTATGAAATACGAAGTAACTTGGGGCAGAGTCGAACTTAAATTCGCCCAACCCGGCAGTCAAGTGGGACTGCGCAAAAGCGCGCAGCCCCTTTCTTTTACGTTAGACCTAAAGGCGCATGATGAACGAACTGATAAAGGTATCAGAAACAGACATCGTCCCCCTCATTAACCGTGCAGTGATGGGGGTTCGAGAGGATATGCGGGACAACCCATATATTCTTGAGGCGATTCGAGTCCTTCCAGTTAAAGGATACCGAAGCGCTATTGGCGCATTCTGGAATGCTGTCGTTGATGATCTACGAAACAAGATTATGTTTCGCAGTATCAGCCTGTTCAATAAAGAAGTTAATGTTGGAAAAGAGATCAAGACTTATGAAGACTTTCAGGAGTATGTAAATGACGATCAACTAATTGAGGGCGCATATAAAATCGGGGTTATTGGCTGGGAGGCTTACAAAATACTGAGGCATTCCAAAGAGGCTAGGCATATTTTCTACGGTCATCCAAAGAGCAGCGAACCTTCCTTAGTGAAGGTCTTGTCAGTAATCGATGATTGTATAAAGTACGTTTTTATTTGTTGCAAGATAAAAATGGACAAAGTTGCAAAATAAAATTCCCCAAAGTTGCAAGGGGAAATTCCCCAAAGTTGCAAAACCCGTTGCAGGCATAAACCGTCCCGTCATAGATCCTTGCATCTGATTAAAGGGTGCGAGGAGGAAAGGAGCATGCTTACAATGGAGAAGATAGAAGATGTTAGATGTCGGTATTTTGTGAAAGGGGAAAAGATTGTTCACATTGCAACGGATCTAAATTTGGACAGGAAGACGGTGCAGAAATACGTTGACATGACCGACTTCAATGAGCCGCCGGTAACACCGGCTTCGGAGAAACGTTTCTTCCCCAAGCTGGATCCCTTCAAAGCGGCCATTGACAAATGGCTTGAAGAGGACAAGAACGCGCCGCGTAAACAGAGACATACCGCAAGGAGGGTATTTAACCGTCTCAAAGAAGAGTTCCGTGAGTTTACCTGCTCCTACAGGACAGTGGCCTCGTACTATGCTGTAAGACACAGGGTGCTTTTCAGTGGAGCCAAGATTGGGTTTCTTCCTCTGGAACATCGTCCAGGGGAAGCGCAGGTCGATTTCGGCGCCGCTGATTTTTATGAAAACGGTTCGAGAATCTCCGGCAAATATCTTGAGGTGTCATTTCCGTACAGCAATAAAGGCTATTTGCAGTTGTTCTACGGGGAGAACATAGAATGCCTGCTGGAAGGACTGGATTCCATTTTCAGGCATATTGGCGCCGTTCCTGACGAATTGTGGTTTGACAACGCCAAAACCATCGTAACCAAAGTCATCCGGGGAGGCAAACGGGAGACCACCGAACGCTTCGACCGTTTCAGGGAGCACTACCGGTTCCATGCGGTGTTCATGAATCCCGGTGAAGGCCACGAGAAAGGCAATGTTGAAAACAAGGTCGGCTACCACCGACGCAACTTTCTGGTTCCGGTGCCGCGTTTTCAATCCCTTACCGATTTTAACCGGCGGCTTCTTGAAATGTGTGACAGCGATGCCGAACGAGATCATTACCGCCATAACGAAACACTGGCGGAGCTCTTTTTGGAAGACCTGAAGCGCTCCCACAGGCTTCCGGAGATTCCATTCGATCTGAGCAGCAGAAGGAGCATCATTACCAATAACTGGGGCAAGTTTTATCTGCACAAGGGCATGCATGAGTATTCGGTTTCGCCGAAATACGCAAACACAGCGGTTAATCTGAATATGACCTCGTCGTTTACCATTGTGATGGATGAAAACTTCCGCGAGATCGTAAGGCACCGCCGTCTTTACGGTGATGCCAAACAGCAGAGCATGGACTGGCTTCCCTATTTAAGACAGCTTTCCATGCGCCCGCGGGCATTAAAGTATTCCGGCATCTATGACCTGATGCCGGCTCATATGAAACAGTTTATTGAGGGTTTATCCAATACGGAAACAGGCAAGGTTCTCAAGGTGCTGGCGGAGCTGACGGATAGAACTGGTTTTGACAGTGCGCTCAATACCGTCAGAGAGGCGCTTAGTTATGGCACCTCCGACTCGGAAAGTCTCAAGAATCTCTACCGGCGGATTTACACCGATGTTCCTGAACTCCCGCCGATGCCCCTTGATTCTCAAATACCGGCTGTCGGTCAGATGAAAAGTAACATTGCCGATTACGACGCCTTTCTGGGGAAGGGGGGTGCCGCAAATGCTTGAAGAGGAAATCATAGACTGCTGCAAGAGGCTGAAACTGAGCCACAATCTTGCCGACATGGCGCAGATGATGGTGGGGGAATCACATCAGGAATATCTGTATCAACTCTTATCCGGGGAACTGAAAAACCGCGAACTGGGGCGCGCGGCCAAGCTGATTAACAGCGCGGGCTTTTACAGCATGAAGACGTTTGACGGGTTTATCTTTGATGAGATCACCCTTCCTTCTGATCTGACCTCGGAAAAGTTGAAATCCCTTGAGTTCGTCAGGGAGAAGAAAAACATCATCATGTACGGCAGAACAGGAACAGGCAAAACGATGCTTTCCACTGCGCTCGGTGTGGCCGCCTGCCGGAAGGGCATCTCGGTTAAGTTCTGCCGTACCGCGGCGCTGGTTAACCAGCTCTCGGAAGCCAAGAAGGCCGGAACACTGGGAGTGCTTCTGAGGAAACTCAACAAGGCGTCTCTTATCATCCTGGACGAATGGGGCTACGTCCCTTACGATCGCACCGGAGCCCAGCTCTTGTTCGATTATCTCTCCGAGATACATGAGAGTAAATCTGTCATCCTCAACACGAACCTGGAATTCTCCCGATGGGTGAATGTCCTCTACGATGAGCAGATGACAGCCGCCCTGGTGGGCAGACTCATGCACCACTGCTACCTCCTTTTGTTCCCGGGGGAAAACAACAGGCTGAGGGAGTCCAGCATCAACGACCTTTACCGCTCCATCACGTCAACAAAACAGTGAGAAAATCATGAAGCATGTACAAATTGCGTCAGTGTAATAAATGGAAACCGATTTTTAAAAAAGATTTTCTAAAGGGTCAGGCACCGGAGGCAGTTATCAATAGCCA
>CAZKHU010000140.1:0-6131 GCA_964552725.1 uncultured Syntrophus sp. | reverse complement strand
TGGTAGGCGGAACAGGACTTGAACCTGTGACATCCACGGTGTAAGCGTGGCGCTCTCCCAGCTGAGCTACCCGCCCATATTATCAAGCAGCGGGGTGGCCTTTAGCAATTATTGCGATTCTTGTCAAGAACTAAGTTCGAAAACAGACCTCATCCTTTTGCGCGTTCAGCATGGCAAGGGAGCCGTTTCCGCAAGCGGGTTGAGTACCGGTAAATCCTTGCCAATATCCGCCTTGCTCTCTTCTTTGGGCAGCAGGGCGGCGCTCATCACCTCATCGACATGCCGAACAAAAACGATTTCCATCTCTTTCAGAACGTTCGCCGGAACCTCGCTCAAATCCTTCTCATTATCTTTGGGAATTATAACCTTCTTTATTCCCGCCCGATGGGCCGCCAGCAATTTTTCCTTCAAACCGCCGATGGGCAGAACCCTTCCCCGCAGGGTTATTTCCCCCGTCATTGCCAGATCGCCCCGCACCTTGCGATTTGTCAGGGCCGACGCAATCGAAGTCGCCATGGCAATGCCGGCGGACGGCCCGTCCTTCGGGATTGCCCCCTCGGGGACATGCACGTGGATATCCGTATCCTTGTAAAAACCTTCAGCCAGTCCCAATTCGCCGGAGCGGGAACGCACGTAGGTAAGCGCGGCCTGGGCAGACTCCTGCATGACATCGCCCAGCTTCCCCGTCAGGGTCATCTTGCCGGAGCCCTTCATTACCGTTGTTTCGAGCGTCAAAAGTTCCCCGCCGACTTCCGTCCAGGCAAGACCAATCGTCAAGCCGATTCGGTCCATCCCCTCGTTTTCATTATCCCGGAATTTCGGCACGCCGAGATATCCCGGAACGGCGTTGGCGGTAATCTTGATGCATGTTTTCAGTCCTTCGGAAACAACCTTCCGGGCAACCTTGCGGCAAATCGACGAGATTTCCCGATCCAGATTCCGGACTCCGGCCTCTCTGGTATAGTTGCGGATTATCGCCAGGACGGCGCCTTCGGTAAAAACCAGATTCTCCCTGCTCAGCCCGTTGGCTTCAATAATCTTGGGAACAAGAAACCTGACTGCGATATTGAGCTTCTCCTGCTCGGTGTAACCGGCAATGCGAATTACCTCCATCCGGTCCTGCAGAGGCGCGGGGATCGTTTGCAAAACATTCGCCGTCGTAATGAACATCACATCGGACAAGTCGTAATCAACTTCGAGATAATTGTCGTTAAAGGCATTATTCTGCTCGGGATCGAGAACCTCGAGCAGCGCCGCGGAGGGGTCGCCGCGAAAATCAGAGCTGAGCTTATCGACCTCGTCCAGGCAGAAAACGGGGTTGCTGCTCCCCGCCTTTTTCAGGAGCTGGATGATTTTCCCGGGCATTGCCCCAATGTAGGTGCGCCGGTGCCCCCTTATTTCCGCTTCATCCCGCACCCCGCCCAGCGAAAACCTTACAAACTTCCGGTTTGTTGCCCGCGCTACCGATTTGGCGATAGAGGTCTTGCCAACCCCCGGGGGGCCGACCAGGCACAGAATGGACCCTCTGTTTTTCTTGACGAGGGTCTGAACGGCGAGGTATTCGATGATTCTCTCCTTCACCTTCTTGAGGCCGTAATGATCCTCTTCCAGAATCCCCTCGGACTCCTTCAATGCATAGTTGTTTTCAGTTTTCTCCTCCCACGGCATGTCGAGAAGCCAGTCGATGTAATTCCTCACGACTGTGGCCTCGGCGGACATCGGCGCCATCATCTGCATCTTCTTTATTTCCTGTTTGACCTTCTTGGCGGCCTCTTCGGGAAGTTTTTTCTGTTTCAGCCTTTTTTCCAGCTCGATGACTTCGCTTTTAAAATCGTCCTTCTCGCCCATTTCCTTCTGAATGGCCCGCATCTGTTCGTTGAGATAGTAATCCTTCTGGGTCTTTTCCATCTGCTTTTTGACCCGCTTCTTTATTTTTTCCTCAACCTGCATGATCTCTATCTCGGACAGCATCAATTTGTAGATTGCTTCCATTCTTTCGGGAATATTTGCGATTTCAATGATCTTCTGCTTGTCGTCCAGTTTGGCGTTGATCTGGGAGATGACGATGTCGGCAAGCTTTGAAGGATCTTCAATGGATGACACAGTTCCCGCCATATCCAGATGAACCTTCCCGGTCATTTTGGCATAGTTCTCAAAGGCAGCGCCGATGCTTCTCATCAGCGCCTCAATCCGGAGGGCATCTTCTCTGCCCGTTTCCTCGAGTTCATCCACCAAAACGAGGAAATGCTCCTCGCAGAAGACGTAGTTTCTGATGATTCCCCTCTTTCGCCCCTCCACCAGAACCTTGACGGTGCCGTCGGGGAGACGCAACAACTGGATTATAATCCCGATCGTGCCAACGCTGTATATATCGTCTTCGCCGGGTTCGTCTTTCTGGGCGTTTTTTTGCGCAACCATGAATATCTCTTTTTCGTCCTTCATGGCGGATTCAAGGGCGGCAATTGACTTTTCCCTGCCCACAAACAACGGGACAATCATATGCGGAAAAACCACCACATCCCTGAGGGGCAAAAGCGGCATCTCCGCATCAACCTGCTTGAACTCTTTTGTTTCTTTTCTGGAGGTCATTTATTATTCCCTGTAATAGTTAAAATTACGCCGTCTCGGATTTTGCTTCGAGAAGGAGAATCGGTTTTTCATCTTCCTTTACAACTTCTTCGCTGACAATGCATTCCCTCACGTCATTTCGGGAAGGAAGCTCATACATTATATCAAGCAGGGTGTTTTCCATAATCGCCCGCAAGCCGCGCGCGCCGGATTTTCTTTCCAGCGAGAGTTCCGCAATCGCCTTCAGGGCGCCTTCGGTAAACTTCAATTTCACCCCGTCCAATTCGAAAAGCTTCTGATATTGTTTTATCAGGGCGTCCTTCGGTTCGAGAAGAATTCGAATAAGATCGTCATGCGTAAGCTCTTTGAGTGTGGAAATTACCGGCAGTCGGCCGATGAATTCCGGGATCAATCCGAACTTGAGAAGGTCTTCAGGCTGCACCTTGCGGAGCAGTTCATCCTTGTTTTTCTCTTTATTGCTGCGGAGCTCCGAGCCAAAGCCGATGGAGTTGGAACCGATCCGGCGGGAGACTATCCCTTCAAGATCGTTAAAGGCGCCGCCGCAAATAAAGAGTATATTCGTGGTATCTACCTGGATAAACTCCTGCTGGGGGTGTTTCCTTCCCCCCTTGGGAGGGATGCTCGCCGTCGTCCCCTCGATGATCTTCAGCAGCGCCTGCTGCACGCCTTCCCCGGAAACATCCCTTGTTATAGAGGGATTCCCCGACTTTCTGGCGATTTTATCGATCTCGTCAATATAGATAATTCCCCGGGCTGCCTTCTCTACATCATAATCGGCATTCTGCAGCAGGCTGAGGATGATATTTTCCACATCCTCGCCGACATACCCCGCTTCCGTCAGCGTCGTCGCGTCGGCAATGGTAAACGGAACATTCAGCATCCTGGCCAGTGTTTTCGCAAGCAAGGTCTTACCGGAACCGGTAGGGCCGATCAGCAGGATATTGCTCTTCTGAATTTCAACCCCTCCTGCGTCCGCGCCTGCGGATAGTCGCCGGTAATGATTGTAAACCGCCACGGAGAGAATTTTTTTGGCTCTTTCCTGACCAATTACATACTGATCGAGAAACTTTACAATATTTCTGGGCTCCGGTATCCCTCCGGCAATCGCTCCGCCCTGTTCCGAGGATTCTTCATTAATTATCGAACGGCAAAGTTCGACACATTCATCGCAGATATAAGATGCAGAGCCGGCTACAAGTTTTTTGACTTCATTTTGGCCCTTGCCGCAAAACGAACAGTACAATAGCCCCTTTTCGTAACCATTATCCTTTGGTTTTCTACCCATTATGGAATCCCTTCAACAAACTTCGTTAAGCCCTCTTTAAGATGACTTCATCGATAATTCCGTATTCTACGGCATTTGTTCCAGACATATAATAATCACGCTCGGTATCAGCGGCAATCTTTTCAAGCGGCTGCCCGGTAAGATCGGCGAGAATCTGATTCAGCTCCTCCTTCAGTCGCAGAATTTCCCGAGCCTGAATGCCGATATCGGTGGCCTGCCCCTGGAATCCTCCCAGCGGCTGATGAATCATTATCCGGGAGTGGGGCAGCGCGTAGCGCTTCCCTTTTTGTCCCGCCGCGAGCAGCAGGGCGCCCATGCTTGCCGCCTGCCCCATGCAGACAGTGTTTACCGGGGGTTTGATGTACTGCATGGTATCGTAAATGGCCATTCCGGCGCTGACGCTGCCGCCCGGAGAATTCAGATAGAAAAATATGTCCTTGTCGGGATCGTCGGACTCGAGAAAGAGCATCTGGGCAATGACAAGATTGGCGACATCGTCATCGATCGCCGTGCCCAGAAAGATGATGCGATCCCGCAGGAGCCGGGAATAGATATCAAACGCCCTTTCTCCTCGGCCATCCTGCTCCACAACCATTGGTATCAGATTCATCTTGCAGCATCCCCGCTTTCGATTTTTTCAGACTCCCGCACCGTTACATTGGCCTTGGACTCTATAAATTCATAGGTTTTACGGTTTGCAAGTTCGCCGCGAATATTTTCCAGAAGGTTATCCTTTTCGAGAGATTTCCGGAAAGTTTCATAATCCTGGGAGCGCTGCAGCGCAAATTCCCTGATCCGGTCCTCCATCTCTTCATCCGTTACCGCGATCGCTTCCTTCTGCGCGATCTTGTCCAGCAGAATAGTTGTCCTGACTATCCTGGCCGCTTCGTCCCGGAAATGGCCGCTCAAGTTAGCCGCCAGTTCTTCGGCCTTCTTGGGGTCCATCCCCTCGGAAACCATTTTGCTGTGCGCGTCCGAAATCATATAATAAACCTGCTGTTCAATAAATACTTCCGGCACTTCAAAGACATTGTTTTCCAACAGTTTATCGCTGATTTGCTTTACAAACGCCACGTCGATGCGCCTCTTTTTTTCCGCCTCCATTCTCTTCCGGACATCCTCCCGCAGCTCATCCAGGGAGGCATATTTCCCGAAATTTTTAATGAATTTATCATCGAGCTCAGGAAGTCTCCTGAGGCGAATATCCTTTATCTCAACTGCAAACCTTACATTTTTCCCGGCCAGATGGGCGGCCTGATAATCCTCTGGAAAAACAACCTCAATATCCTTTTTCGCGCCCTTGGGAGAATCGATCAGTTGCTCCTCAACGCCGGGAATAAAAGACCCTGAACCTATTTCCAGAAGATGATTTTCCGCCTTCAGCTCCGGCAGTTTTTTCCCGGCGAGTTCCCCCTCAAAACTGATTGTGACAAAATCGCCGGACCGGACACCCCTTTCCTCCTCCACGTTCTCGAGAACGGCAAACATCTGGCGCATTTGCTGCATGTTCGCCTCCAGCTCGCCTTCGGTAACGACCGGCGTCTGTTTTTCCAGCTCCAGGCCCGTATAGCCTGTCGGCTCTATCTGCGGCTCAACGTCAACCGTGGCGGTAAAGGTAAAATTCTTTTCCTGCTCTATCCCCTCCTGTTCTATCCGGGGCTGACTTACCGCGGCGATGTTGTTTTTCTGAAGCGCCCCCCAGTAATAATTGTTGACAATATTGGAAACAGCCTCAACCTCGACATCCTGACGATAGTATCTTTCCAGTATATTGCGGGGAATCTTGCCTGGTCTGAATCCCTTGATCCGGGCTGTTTTTCCGGCCTTCTGATAGGCCCTGTCCAGTTCATGCTTAACGTCATCCCACGGAATCTCAAAAGAAAGTTTCTTTTTTATGGAACTGACATCCTCGATCTTCGGTTCAACGGTTTCGCTCACGGCAGCACGCTCCTTATGGTTATATCAGCAATAACGTTCCAAGTATGGTGCGAGAGAGGGGATTTGAACCCCTACCCGCGCAAGCGGGCTGGATCCTAAGTCCAGTGCGTCTCCCAATTCCGCCACCCTCGCATTTCCCATCGTCTTTATATTCATCGGATACTTTCATGTCAACCAATGGATATAAAGAAGATACGAAAAATATTAAAAAACCGCCCTTTCGGCGGTTTATTTTACTATTGGTCGGGGCGAGTGGATTTGAACCACCGGCCCTCTGAACCCCATTCAGATACGCTACCAGACTGCGCCACGCCCCGAC
>CAZKHU010000139.1:0-6229 GCA_964552725.1 uncultured Syntrophus sp. | reverse complement strand
TGAACATTAAGCTTCGCTTTCGGGAATGACAAATGGTTTTGCAATTGGCTCAGTTCATAAATTATAACCACCTATGGAAAATTCACGGAAGCCGCCAGCGTCTCCGCCACCTTGCGGCGCAACGCCTCCATCGAAAACGGTTTCTGCAGAAAGCCCAGGCAACCGCGGGCGAGGATCTCCTTGGCCTGACCGTTAATGCTGTAGCCGCTGGCAAGAAGAACCCTTACCTCGGGATCAATTTCCTTCAATCTGTCAAAAACAGCCCCTCCTCCGGTTTCCGGCATAATCATGTCCTGAATCACCAGATCGATCTTTTCCACTTCCCCGACTCCATTTTTGACGGCAGTAAATTTTTCTATCGCTTCAGCGCCGCCGGAGGCAGTCACAACCTTGTAGCCAATCGCTTCCAGCATCGCCTTTCCAACATCGATAATAATCTTCTCGTCGTCGACAAGAAGGATAGTTCCCCCTCCGCAGATCATCTGACATCCTTCTACAGGCGCCGGCGCCTTTTGCGCCAGTTCCAAATCGCTTGCCGGCAGGTAGACGTGAAATGAAGTGCCTTTATCTATTTCACTGTAAACGTTAATAAATCCGCCGTGATTCTTAACTATCCCGTAGACCGAGGCAAGACCGAGCCCGGTTCCCTTGCCCATTTCCTTGGTTGTAAAAAACGGCTCGAATATCCTCTTCCTCGTGGCGTCGTCCATCCCGATCCCCGTATCCGTCACGGAAACCATCACATACCTGCCGGGGATAATCTCGGCAGGTTTTATGAAATTCTCATCGATAAAAACATTTTCAGCGCTCAGATAAAGATGCCCCCCGGCAGGCATCGCCTGCCCGGCATTGACAAAGAGGTTCATTAACGCCTGCTGCAACTGGGCGCGGTCCGCATCCACCTTCCAGAGATCCGGCGCTGTCTTTTTTATGATTACGACATCTTTTCTGGTATCGCCGAAAAGCGCTGCCTCGACATCGAGTATCTCGTTGAGATCATGGGTTTTGACCTCGTACTTTCCGCTTCTGGCAAAACCGAGAAGCTGTCTTGTCAGACTCGTCCCCCTGTTCACCAGCGCTTCGATGTTCTCGATGTTCCTGCGCAGATTGACATTCAAGCCGGCATTGAGAAGGGCCAGCGAGACGTTTCCCTGGATTCCCATCAGCAGATTATTGAAATCATGGGCAATTCCTCCGGCAAGGAGACCTATGGCCTCCATCTTCTGCACCTGCTGAAGATTCGCCTCCATCTTTTTCTTCTGGGTTATATCCGTTGACGACACAACCATCCCTTCCGGCTCTCCCCTGGAATCGATGATCAGCGCGGCGCTGACGGAGATGTCGAGAATTGCCCCGTCCTTCGTCAGCCGCCTGGTTTCGATCGTTATAGGTCCCGGATCTTTCGCACTGTACAGGCCTTTAATGGGCTTTTCCGTCTTCTCTCTCTCCTCGTCCGGGACAAAAGGGATCCTTTCCCCTATCAATTCTTCCGGCGTCCAGCCAAAAAGATCGGTAAAGGCCCTGTTGATAAAACGAACCTTCCCGGCCACGTCGTAAGCCACTATCGGATTAGGGGAGGCCTGGAGCACCGCCCGCATATTTTCCTCGCTTTTCCGGATCGCCCGGCCGGCAAAGATGCGTTCGGTTACATCCCGGGCAATGCCGCTGATGAAAGGCTGCCCTTGCGAAGGACGGATAAGATCGCTTTTGTATTCGAGGTAAACAAGGTCTCTGTTCTTGGTAAAATAGGCGGCTGTCCCCTCGTAATGCCCCTGTTCGATGATCGTTCCGATGTATTCGGTTTCAAAAAGCGGGGCCAGCTCCGGCTTCATGAACTCGGTAGTTTTTCTTCCGATGAATTCACGATCGGCATAACCAAGGATATCAAACAAGGCCCTGTTCGCGGAGAGAAAGCGACCCTCAAGATCCTGAGTGTAGATAAGATCCGAGACGGCATTGTACAGTTCACTGAAGCGCCGCTCGGAAATCGCCCTCTCCCGCTCCGCCCTTTTCTGCTCCGAGATGTCCCTTATCCAGACCTGAATGCCCGGTTCGTTATCGATCTTCACGACCCGGGCCGATACCTCTCCGGGAAACGACGATCCGTCCTTCCTCAGCAGTTCCACCTCGTAGCGCGGCGGCGCTTCCCTGCCCTGAAGGCGCGCGAGGGCCCGCTCTCTGGTGACTTCCTGATATTCATGATTATAGATACGCCAGTGCTCACTGCCGAGCAGCTCTTTTTCCTCATAGCCGAGCATCTCGCAAAGGAGGCGGTTGACAAAGACTATCTTCATCCCTTTCAGGACGGATATCCCATCGAAGCTTCCCTCGACAAGATTCCGATACCTCCCCTCTGTTTTTAACAAATCATTTTCACGAGTGGCAATTTCTTCGACCATTCCCTTGAAACCGTCCGCCAGCGCATCGATCTCCGGATAACTGGGCGGCACATCTGCGAGCCGGTAGTCTCCTCCGGCGATCTTCTCCACCGCGCCGACCAGACCGGACAGGGAACGCAGCGGCTTTTTCAAAACAACAGCGGCTAAAAGCAACGCCAGCAGGGCCGTGGCGGCCACACTCGCCAGGTAAATAATTTTTATTTCCGAGACTTTGGCAAAAGCGTACACTTCAGGCTGGCATACCATCACCCCCCAGCCGACGGCATGGACGATCGCCGTACTGCCTATCTTTTGCTGATTCCGGAAACTGTATGAAAAGGTTCCGGTTTCACCGGTCAAGGCCCGTCTGACCGGTTCCAGATTCTTAATGCTCACTGATTCTTCAACGAGCCGCTTCTCGGGATGGAAGATGATATTGCCGAGCCGGTCGAAAACTACGGCATAACCGCCCCTGCCTATTCTGACTTTATCGATTATGCCTGCAAGCGCCGCAAGATTGATATAGCCGACGACCACGCTGTCTTTCCCGGGAAGCGCCACGGCGATCGTCGGAAGGCCGGTCGAAAGGGAGGCAAACGTATCCGAGAAAGCGACCTGCCCCGTTGCCAGCGCCGCGTCGAAAAAAGGCTGTCCCGCCAGATCCGTATCCATCCGTTCCTTTTGCAGCGGGGCCATGTCCCTTATTCTCCCCTGCCGATCGGCCAATTCAATCCGTTCGAAAACAGCGAAGCGCCCCTGCAGCAGACGCAGAAGATCATTATGCCCGACACCGGGCTGACTGTAACCGGCGCGGTCGTTGACAAGCTCAAGCACCCGGAGCGGCTCGGCAATAAACCGGTCTATTTCACCGGCCAGCATCCTGGCAATCTGGATGTCTTTTACGGAAATGTCCTGTTCGATGGTTCGGGAAAAGATATGGAGAGCGACGGCGCTCACAAGCGCCAGCGGCAAGATCGCCACAAGAATGAAGTTTAAAGTCAAGGCTTTTTTGATCGTAAACCGGTTGCGCATCAGTCACTCCCACGGTTGAAAACGTCCGCCCCTTATGGACATTATAAGAAAATCCCCTTCAACATCGCCCCTACGGAACTGCGTTTGCTCCCATCCCCTTCGGAGCGGGGCAATATTCGCGGCCATCCGGAAGCCGCACAGTTAAGCCCTCCGCCGTCCGGAAGGCCTCCGGGAGAATAACCTCTATCTTTCGACTGCGGGCGGCGGCCAATAATTTTTCGACGCTGGAAAATTCATTCAATTCCTCGATTGTCCTTACCGTGGGCGGCATCATGAACATCCGGCGGGCCTTGTATTCGGCAAGGGCGCCTGCAGGTTCGAGCCAGCAGGAGTCCGTCAGCTCGATATTGTCATGAAGCGGTTTCTGACCGGCAGGCAGGACGGCAAGAAAGAAGCGGGCATTGAAACGCCGGGGGACGATTTCCGGCGTAATCCAGTGGGAATAGGGAATGAGAAGATCAGGCGCAAGAACCAGCATCTCCCGCCTGAGAAGCCCGATCAGGGACAACCGCCGCTGATAGATTTCCCTGCGATAACCGGCAAAACGGGAGGCCGCTTCCGGGTCAGACAAGTCAACGACCTCCCCGGAAGAATCACGCGCCAGAAGAACCCCGGCTTCCTCAAAGGTTTCCCTTATCGCCGCCATAAAAAGGCCAAGGGCCAAAGACTCGGAAATATCAGGTTCCTGGAGAAGAAGTCTCGCCTTTTCCCCATTAAACCCTCCCGCACAGCCCTCCAATTCCCGATCGAGATCGGCCTCCTCAAACAGACCGCCCGGGAAGACATAAATTGCCTCCCGGTAGGTGCTGCTCTTCACCCTCTTCATCAGGAAAATCTCGTAACCCTCCGCAGAGTGGCCGGAAAGCAAAACAACGGTCGAGGCGCTCTTCGGTTCTTTATTCACTGCTCCCCTGAAAACCTCCCTGCGGCAATTGCGCTGAAAATCATGATTTTTAAAATCCGTCAAGGCTATTTTGCAAGCATGCCGCCGTCGTTGACCAGTATCTGCCCGGTCATATAAGCAGAGGCGCTGGAGGCGAGAAAAACGGCCAGCCCTTTCATGTCGTCGATATCGCCGATTCTGCCGAGCGGGATGGCGGCCAGCGTCATATCATGGGCGACCTTGAACTCCGGTTTTTCGATATAGGCCATCATATCGGTCCGGAAAAAGCCGGGGGCAATGGCATTTACCCGGATATTGTAAGGCGCAAGCTTTACCGCAAGGTTCATCGTCAGCAGGTTGATTGCCGCCTTTGTGGAGTTGTAGGGCACCGCCGGATGAGATAGCTCATCCGAGCCGCGAAAAGCCATCACCGATGAAATGTTGATGATGTTTCCACCACCCTGTTCCTTCATGATCTTCGCGACCTTCTGGGTTATTATCCAGACCCCGCGGACATTTACGTCAAAAAGCCGATCCCATTTATCAAGCGGAAACTCCAGGGTCGGCGCCCCCCAGGAGACGCCGGCGTTGTTCACAAGGATATCTATCCGGGGGAATTGCTCCCGCGCCCTTTTCAGCATCGCCTCAATATCTTCGGGGCTGGAGATATCGCAGGCCAGGGGAATCGCCCTGACTCCAAATTCCTCGGAAAGGCTCAGAGCTGCCGCCTCCAGGTTTTTCATCTTCCGGGAAACAAGGAGAAGATCGGCCCCGGCCTCGGCCAAACCTGTGGCAATGAATCTTCCTATGCCCCTGCCCCCGCCTGTCACCAGCGCAACCTTGCCGCGCAGACTGAATAAATCGATTAGCTGCATCAAATCATCCCAAAAGAAAAGATATTATGGTTCTCATGCAAAAAAAATATGCCAATGCCGCTACAGTAATCCCCGGAATCACCGCACAGAAATTCATCGGGATGGCAAATAAGCAACAGCAGGATTATCTTGATATAATCGACTTTGCAACAATTGCAAAGCCCGCAGGTCCTTCATTGCCGGACCCTCAAGCATGACAAGCCGAAGATTAATTTCTATAAGGCCCCTTGCCGGCGACCCGTTATTGGAGGTTTTCAGAAATTAAATTTTCGAACCATTTTTTTGCAATCTGCCTTTCCCGCTGTGAAGTATCCTGGGCGCAGAACTCCATGCCGATTTTGATCGCGCTCCGGTCCCTTTTAATGTTGCGGACTATTGTTTCCAGGGGCATCGCCTGCTCAGCCTCTCTATGAATCGTCAGGGCGATCACATCATAAATGCTCAATTGCGGCAGTTCTTCGTCCTTTGCTTTATCGATCTCCAGGGACAGGCCGCCGGCGCTTATGTTTGTCACAACTCCTTTGTATGTTTTCTTTGCGATTATCGCCTCAACGGCAATATTGCAATCGACCCGGTCATGCTTCCTGATATTTATTTTTTCAATATATTCAGGATAAGAAAGGATGGACAACCGCAAGGGATCCTTGATCAGGGAAAGAAGGGTGCAGCGAAACGCATGCACCCATCCGGAGGAAAAATAGCGGACAACTACGTTATTCTTCTCATATAATTTTGTCGCTATATCGATTATGGGTGGGGTTTTGACTATCAGAAACTCGCCGGAATCGACACCAATCAGACGGCTGTGGGCCATTCCCAGCCCCTCTATCTGGATTTGCACAATCATCCCAAACGAAATTCCGGGGAGATCGATAATATTTTTCTCTTTACATTTTTCCGCCATTTTTTACCGGATGACTTTTATTTACAGGGAAAAGCACCCCAATCCCCAAAAGGAGCCTGAATCTCCGCCCTTCCTGTCATTACGCAAAGCGGGGCAACAAAACAATCTCATGAGCTATCTGACATTAATGGAATCGCTCTGTTTGTCTTTGTCCTCC
>CAZKHU010000138.1:0-6439 GCA_964552725.1 uncultured Syntrophus sp. | reverse complement strand
CGCCGCCTATCGGCACGCCCTCCGGCGTTCTGGCGCCGCCGCCGGCATGCTGCGTTCCTTCCGCGTACACATGTTGGAACAGTGGCGCTGTTGAGCATCCTTTTTTCGGTTTTTCTCGGGGACCGCATCCTGGTCTGGCATCAGGAGATAGCATGGGCGCTGGCAATTACCGTTCTTTTGGCGACGGTATTCGCCTTTCTTGTGCAGACGTATGCAGCGTTTTACCAGCCCCACCCGCACGGCCTTGATCTTCTGCATGGAACCGGTTTTTGCCGCCCTTTACGCCTATTTCGCCGCGGGCGAGCGCCTCGGCGTTCCGGGGTTTATTGGCGCCACCATGATCCTTGCCGGGATGATCCTTTCGGAAATAGAATCTCCGGGGCCGCCGGAAAAATGAATCTCCCCTGTGGATCGTTTGCCGCGGTTTATCCCCTTGCCTGCGCATCCGGCAACCACGATAATGAAAATGATTTTTCTTGCAGAGAGTTAGACGCTGCCTTACCCGGCAGACCGGTTCGCCCTGGCATACCAGCGACCAACAAGTGTCAAGTCGTTTGCCGCCAGTGCGGACAGGGAGGCAAGGCGAGCCGCTTCCGGGCTTTTTTTGAGATACCAGGACTTTCCGGCATGATACAGGGCCGACTGCATGTCGCCGGCCAGGAAGTTTTTTCTGCCCGTAACCAGCTCCTGAGCCGCCGCGCGGGTGATCATTTCCAGGATGGAAAGTTCACAGCCGCAACGGGGGCAATCCCGCGCATCCTCGCTTTTCTTTCCGCAGGCGGGGCAGGCGATCATCGTCAATCCTCCAGATAGAACAGCATATCGGAGAGGGATTCATTCAATCTGTCAACGGCCCCCCAATCATGTCCGGCAATGGCCTGACGGTTTTGCTCCAGCAGCTCCCTCAGTTCGGCCGCGTCCTCCTCGTTTGCATCGGGGATCATTCCTTCCGCCCTTTTGCGGAGCGACTTGGCCCGGCTGATCAATTCCTGTTTGTTCAGAACGATATCGTCATCATACTCTTGTTCTTCACCCTCGTCATCGGCGTTATCCCAATCAGTTTCCAGAGCGTCATCTCCCCTGAAGAAAGATTCGAGATTGGAGCGTTTCTCTTCCAGATTGGAACCTGTTCCCTTGTTGGCCGTGTCCATCGTCACCGTCTTGGCAAGACCGGTAACCTTTTCCTTTGCCGTCACCTTAAGAATGCCGTTCACATCCAGTTCGAAGTTGAGCAGGAGGAGATTCCCCGCCTTTGCCTTGCTTAGTCCCTTGATCCAGAAGTTCCCGATGAAGATATTGTCGGAGGCCAGCGGTTCATCCCCCTGAAATATCTCCACCAGAATATCCTGCTGGTTATCGTGACTTGTGACAAACAACTCCTCCTTGCTGATGGGGAGAGCCGAATTGCGGCTGATCACCGGCACATATAAATTGTCTGTTATTCTGCCTCTATACTCCCCGATAGCCCGGGTTCCGAAGGTGTAGGGCGTGATGTCCACAAGGATGGCCCGGGTCTCCGCGCCGCTCATCGCCGCGCCTTGAACAGCGGCGCCCATGGCGACAATAAGGTCTGGATTTATTTCATGATGCGGGACTATTCCCATCTCCTCCTCGAGCATGCGTGCGACAAGGGGCGTCCGGGTCGAACCGCCGACAAGAATGATCTTGTCGATCGCCTTGGGGAGAAACAGGGCATCCCTCAGACAGGAATGGACGGCGCTCATCGTCTTGTGGAGCAGCGGCTGGATCAGCCCCTCGTATTCTTCCCGGGATATTTCGACATCGAGGTGGCGATCCCCGGCAATGAATTCCTCCCGGATTGTCGCGAACGGCCGGTCGGAGAGGGTACGCTTGGCCTTTTCGACGGCAATCCAGAGGCGATTCGCCGCCCTGAGATCGCTTTTCAGGTCAACACCGCACTTTTCCTGAAAGGACCGCGCGACATGATCAATCAGGAGCTGGTCGAAGTCATCGCCGCCGAGGTGGGTGTCGCCGTGGCTTGATCTAACCTCCACGATCCCGTTTTCCATCTCCACAAGGGAGGCGTCGAAGGTTCCCCCGCCCAGATCGTAGATGAGGATACGCTGTTTCTCCTCATGACCCGCCTCATAGGCCAGGGCGGCCGCCGTCGGCTCGTTGATAATCCTGACCACGTCGAGCCCCGCCAGAATGCCTGCCTCCCGGGTCGCCTGCCGCTGGGCATCGTCAAAATAGGCCGGGACCGTGATGACCGCTTTCTCTACCTTTTGACTGAGATATGTTTCCGCGGCGCTTTTGAGTTTTCCCAGAATGAAGGAGGATATCTCCTCGGGACTGAAGTTTTTGTTTCCGAGGGGCAGGGTGATCTTTTCCCCCATCCGGCGCTTGATGGAAAGGATGGTTTGCTCCGGATTTGCCACCATCTGGTTCTTTGCGGTTTGGCCGACCAGCAGCCGTCCTTCTTGGTCGATGCCTACGCAGGAGGGCATGATAGTTTCCCCTTCCACGGGGATCACCTCGGGCCTCCCTTCCGCGCGGAGGCAGGATATTTCCGAATTGGTTGTTCCCAGGTCGATGCCGACGATTATTTCCATCATTGCTCCTTTTGTTTTGATACTGTCACTTTTGCCAGTTTCAACACGTTATTTCCATAAAGATACCCGCTGGAAATCTCTTCTACGACTGTATTTGGCAGGCAGGCATCAGTGGCCACGACACCGACAGCCATCATGACGGAAGGGTCAAAGGGGGCCCCGGCGGTGGCAGTGCGCCTGACCCCTGCTATGACCAGAAACTCGTCAAAATGGGACATGGTCAGAAAAAACCCGTCGATGACATTGGCGGGAATATCTTGCGTTACCTGCCGCTCTGTCTGCTCCCTCTGCTTTTTCCGATCTTTCCGCTTGCCTTTGCCTCCCTCCGGAGCGTCTCTGCCCAGCATCCTCGCCCATAGACCGGGGCGGGCGGCTTCCGGAGCGCGCGGCGGGGACTTGATTTCCCTCAGTTTTTCTTCAAACCGCCGCATACGTTCATGTATTTCGACTATTTGCAAAAGGAGCTGCTGCCGGGCCAGGAACTCCATATTTTCCTGATCCCTGGCGCTGTTTTCCAGCCGTTGCGCCAAAGAGGCCATGACGCCGTCAAATTCTCCCAGATGCTCGCCGAACTTGAGGAAGGTCTCATGGCTGCGGCGGGAGTTTTTCTTGAATTCATTCCGCAAAACGCAAAGTTCTTCATAGAACGAATACAGATCAGGCTGCTCTTCGGTCTCCACAAGGAGAGGCGTCTCCTGAAGATCATCCAGCCAGCGCAGACAATTATCGAGGATGTCATCCCGCCAGGAAGAGGTCGCCGTTTCTTCGCCGCTGTCATTATCATCTTCGGCAAATTGTGAACAGTAAACTTCGTTTTCATCTACAGCGGTTAATTTATCCGCTTCCCCTGATTCTTCTGTATCTTCTATTTCTTCGCGCATTTTCGCAGGTACACCTTCATCTGTTCAAATTCCAGCGGTTTTCTCTTTTCGCAATATCGATCGTGTCGCAAAAAGACTTGGAAAGGGGTATCGCCAGGGACATCCGTGTTGAAAAGATAATGCTCAATCCGTAATTTCTCGTTCTTTACCAGTTCATAGGCCTTGCTGATCCGTTGGAATGCCTTCGGATCGGTGTCGGGAGAAAAGCGCCGCACCAGCTCCAGGTAGGCTTTTCGGATCGTGTCGTCGTCGGCCTGCGGAGATACCCCCAGCGTTTCATAAGGATCCATAATCTATCTATTCGTCTCTCTGATAAAATCGTCAAAAGGGCAATTCCGGTTCTTCAAACAGCGCTGCCCGGGATGCGCTGGTCTTGTTCTTTTTCCGCTGTGAAGAGGAATTGCCGAGGGAACCTGATAATCTCTTTATCTCTTCATCAAGCCTCTCACCCAACTTCTCGATATCAGCTTCTATGCTTTCTTGGTCTTGATCTTTATCATTGTCAAAATAATCTTCGTGATCATAACCGCCCTCCCGAGGCGATAAGAGCAATTCCTCGATCCGCCTGATCTCCTGTGCCAGCAGATTGACCAGCAGGCGCTGGTTTCGCTCGACAGCAATCTCCTGGATGTCCTTCAGCTTTTGCAGGTCATTGTGCGTGGGAGGCTTGTAACTATGGGAAATTTTGTCGTGCATGTACAGGAAGTAGAGAAACAGAGGCGACTTGGGGTCCTCGCGGAGAATATTTTTGGCGTATCGGTAGATGAGCTTATGATTCGTCCATTGCTCATTGAGCGCGTAACGAATGATCCTTTCCGCATCATCGGGGGAACAAGGCTGATCCGCCGCTTTCAGGGCGCAGGCGTTGAGACGCCCGGACTCTTTATTGAGCCACCAGTTGTCCCTGACAATAAGTTTTATGTATTTAATAACGTCCACAAGGGCTGCAACGCCGGCTGGCGAAGGCGTCACGAAGACTGGCTTGACGGCGTCTTCCAAGCGGGAAATCAGGGGCAGAGGGGCTTCGTATGCCCTGCCGAGCATGTAGGCAAAATAGGATAATCGACCGTTCTCGTTTCCATTTTTCAGGGCCTCGGCAAGAAGCAGGTCCCCTTCCTTTTCTGCGCCTCCGATCCATTCGAAAATTGCCTGACGGATCTGCAGATAGGGCCGTCCCAGCGTCATATTCGTGGACTCCGTCGCCCCCAGCTCCATAGCTTCCTTCATTAATTCCCGATAGCGAAACGTTTTTTTCAGCCTGGCGAAGTGCAGGGACGCCTTGATATAGGCGACGCCGAGGGCCTCCCGGTTTATCCGGGCCAGGGGGTCTAATGCCACTGCCCTTTTCAAGTATTCAATTCCCTTTAGATATGCCTTTCTCTCGATGCAGTAATTGCCGTTTTTGGCCAGAACGTCCTTGTCGTCCGGGAACGACCTGCTGATATCGTCCAGTTTCTTGTTGCGCTTACCGTTATCGCCGGTTTTTTCGTAGAGGTTCAACAGTTTGATGTGGATGTCCTTGTCTGCCCGATAAATGGCAAGGCTTTTTTCATACGCCTCCTCGGCCAGCGTAAAGTTTCTTATCCTGACTTTCTTCTTTCTTCTTCTGCCAAACCACGATTCTGCGGGATGATCTTCATTATCCATCGCAAACAGATCTCCCAAGTGGGCGTAGACGAGGGCGCGGAGCCGGCTGTTCTCTCCCGAGACGCGTTGATGGAAAATGAGGAATGTTTCCCATGACCGCAATAAATCATGGTCGCTGAGCGCATCGCTGTCTTCAAAAAAAATGTTTCTGCCGCGGGTATAAAGGAGATTGGCGACGTCGTTGCTCGGCCTCTTTTTGTTAGCATTAAGCCTCGCTGTCAGGATGTAGTGGAGGTCGCGAACATATTTATCCCCGTGGCCGGCGCTCATGTGAAAGTGCGCCTGGAAATAGAATCTCGACAGGGCGCAAAGCAACCCCGGCTCGTTCGTCGGAAAGTCGCTCAACATCCTGAGTACGTGTTCCAGGGAATCGGCATGACGCCCCGTGAGCCAGAGGTATTCGGCCCGGGGAAGGACATGATCCAGTTCCGGCCGGTGGAGGATTCTGCAAATATCCATCAGCAGGGGTTCCTTGGCCTCATCTTTGGAAAGGGGCGCCTCTCCGTCATTGATGATATGGATAAAAGGCCGGGCGGCCCTGAAAAGAAGGGAATCCCCGTCGAAACGTCGCAGCGCCTCGCGGGCCTTGGCGTCATCCCCGGCATAAAACGCGCACAGCCCCTTGATAAAAAGCCGCCAGTCGGCAAAGATGGAGCTCCTTCCAATCGCTTTTACCTCACTTTGCGCGTCGGCAAAACGTTCGGCGCTCAGATGCTCCAGGGCGGTGCGGACGGATAGCAATTCTCTTTGCAGCTCCGGATGGTTTTTCTGCAGCTCCGGGATATCCTCGAAGGCGATCACGAGGTTGTCGGCCAAAGCCTTCCCTTCCGCTCCTGTCAAGGGTTTCCCCTCTTCTTCCCCATTCCGCCCAACCATTGCCGACGCAGCAGCGCGATAATCATCTGCAAGTGTCAGGCTTTGCGCCTCCAACCGTCCATCAACAGGACTGCCCGTCAACAGCCGTATCTGCTCGAATACGGTTTTTGCCTCATTACGCTGCCCTTTTTCGAGCATCTGACCGGCAAGTTTCTGGTAGCAATCGATGAGCCGGGGCTGATAGAGATCTTTATTGCGTTTGCTGAGCTCTTTCAGCCATTCCTTGGCCCGGCTATAGTTATGCCTGTCAAGGTCGGCCGCCGTTTTCTGCTCAAGGACTTCCGTCGTCAGCAGCTTGGGGCTTTCTTGCCTCTTGTTTTTTTGTTTCTGGAGCTTGCTCATGAACGTTCTTATATCCAGGATTAGCAGGCATGCATTTTAGGGCGCTGCTTATTATTATTGATAAGAGAGGTAATTGCAAAACTCCCCATTCTGTCATTCCCGCAACGATTCTGAGCGGGA
>CAZKHU010000137.1:0-6509 GCA_964552725.1 uncultured Syntrophus sp. | reverse complement strand
GGCTCGTTGTCTTCCTACCCCAAGGCATTGGAGATTGCAAATCTGCTGGCGGATGCCGCGGCGACCCTGGCCGCCAATCTCGTCAAAAATGTCTGCGACGTGGAACACGCCCTGAACCAAATGGTTGCGATCGACGGCATCAGCGGCGTGCTGATTGTCAAAAACGGTCATGTCGGCCTCGCCGGCAAACTCCCCCCGCTGGTCAGGATGCGCTGAGCGGCGTCTGTTCGAGAAGCCTTCCGTCATTGAACGGCGCGATGTCTATTGGGCGAAACCTATCTCCCGCGCGTAACTGAACTGGCGCTGCCAAGGGATGCCGGGGTGAGCGGCGTCAAACTTGTCCGGACCGACCATTTTAATGGCCTCCTCATCAACCACAACCGGATTGTAGCCCCCGATGAAACCATAATCGCCGGCAATTGGGGGATGTTTTCCCTCCAGGCAGTCGCACTCTGTCACTATCTGGATTAGCGCGTTGATTACAATGGATTTTGGGCCGATCAATTTCCATGTAGAGGCAGCCGTTTCCACGAGTTTTTCCTGAAAAACGGAGATGTCCGTTTCCCAGAAGATCTTCAGCGCTGCTTGCGGACAAAGGGCGATGCACTGCGCGCAGCCGATGCATTTATCAAGATCGTAAAGGGGATATTCATCATCTGAAGGCAATACGGCGGCGCCGACCGGGCAGACATTCTGGCAGATGCCGCAGCGTATGCAGCGTTTCTGGATGAGAACAGGGTGAACGTCCGAGTGCATGCGCTGTTTCTGGGCGCGCGATGCCATTCCCATCGAGATATTCTTGATCGAGCCCCCAAAAGATGCTTCCATGTGTCCCTTGAAATGAGAAAAAATGACAAATCCGTCAGTTTCCTTTATTATTCCTGCAACTTGCACAGTATCAAAGTGCCTGCCCGCACTGGGAATGTCCATGACGTCCCGGCCATCCAACCCGTCGCCGATCAAAACCGGACATCCCAGATATTCCTCGGTAAAGCCATGTTCGGCAGCAGTTTTGAGGCTTTCAGCGCCGTCTCGTCTTCCGCCGGAATAAAGAACGGTTGTATCGAAAATATATGGTTTGGCGCCCCCTTCTTTCAGCCAGCGAACGATCTCGCGAGCATACAGCGGGCGAATATAATTCTCATTGCCCCGCTCTCCCCAGTGCAATTTGATTCCAACCCTGTGGCCGGGGCCAAACGGTTTCGGAAACATAGCCAGCAAACTGCGCAGCGCTTCCGGCGCTTGTCCTGCAGATTTGTAAATATTCGTCATAAGCGTTCATGCCTTTCCTTAACAATATTGATATTTATGTTGTCGTTGTCCAGCGTTACAACGTCATTCCGGCGCCAGAGAAACCTTAACGACATTGTTTAAATCACGCTTGTAATACCTTGATCCCCAATAGAAAAGCGCAAATGAAAATAAAGAAACAGAGCTGGCCACGACCAGCGCCGCCTTGATCCCGTAGTGGTCGGAAAGAGCGCCGGTAACTATGGGCCCGAGAGAACTGCCGAGCAGGTTCTGGACAACTACGCAAAGAGAGTACGACATCGCCCGCAATCCGGGATGAACGACATCCTGGGTAACGGAGATCGCCGATGACGCCCAGGCAATGGAGAAGATTCCCGCCATGAGAAAGACAACATACTGAAATATCCCGTTTTTCATAAAATTGAAGGCCGCAATAAAGAGTATTGTCGTCAAAAGCGCGGAAATGGCGGGCAGCAGAAGACGCGCCTCTGTTCTCTTTTTCATCCAGAGATCGGAGAGCCACCCTCCGAGCGGAGAACCGATTATGCTTGTCAGCATGATGCCGCTTGCCAGCAGGGTTGCCTTTTGCAAGGGAAATCCCTGCACCCGCTGAAAATAGGTAGGCAAAAATGTTGACATCGATATCGAGGTAAACATCATTCCGGCAAAGCCAAAATATGTCAAAATCAACGAAGGGGTGCGAAAAAAGGTCCGCATTATTTCGATTTTTGTCATTTGCATTTTTTGATTATTGTTTTGCTGCTGCGGTTCGTCGTCAATCCTTTTTTCGAGATTTACCGTCTTATAATCCCTGACGAAAAAAAACAGAATGGCGATAACCAAGCCAGGCAAAGCAACAATCCCGAATACATGACGCCACCCCCACTGGGAGGCAATCAATCCGCCGATTACAATGCCGCCCGCCATCCCCAGGGGAATTGAGGCGTTCCATATTCCCACCATGGAAGCACGCCTGTTCTGCGGATAAATTGCAGAAATCATTGCCGTTCCACCCGGAGCGTAACCCGCTTCCCCCAGACCGATCGCGGTGCGGGCAACAAACAACTGGCTGAAATTTTTTGTTATCGCGCAGGCAGCCGTGGCCAGACTCCACAAAACGGCCATTATCCCGATGCTTTTTTTGCGGCTCCACCTGTCCACAAAGATGGAAACGGGAAAGGAAAAGACGACAATTGCCCAGTAAACGGCGGAAACCATCGCCCCGCACTGGGCGTCGCTCAGTCCCCATTCACTTTTTAAAAAGGGAAATACGGAAACTACCGCCATTCTGTCTATATAGTCGAAAAAATAGAGAAGCCACAGCAGAATAAACAGGTAATTTGTGTAGGACTTGGAAAATAAGTAGCCTTCGGGAACGGTCTCTCTATTCATTTTAGCATCCCCCTGCGCAGCCGTTATTTGAACAAAGGCGGTAAAGTTTCCTGAAATTCATCCCCTATTTTCAGCATCGCCTTCAGCGCTTTTCCAGTTTTTATCCGGTTTTCATAGACGTCCGGCAATTCATCAAGGGAAATCAGGTCAGTTACAAGAGGCCGTGCGTCAAGCTTTTTTTCAGCCATCCATTGCAGGCAAATCATGTTTTCCTCGTGGGTGTTGGAATAGGCGCCGGTAAAACCAATCTCCTTGAAATTCATGTACATTGGCTGAGTTATGGAAATGCCTTTGAAAATTATACTGATCATGCATATCCTGCCGCCTTTGGCGGCAAGTTCCATCGCCAGTGAAATATTTTCGCCTATGCCGGAACACTCCAGGATCGTTTCAAATCCGACTCCTTTTGTAAATTCGGTGCATTTTGCGGAAAACTTTTCAGAGAACGGGTCTATCAGAAAATCGGCCCCCAATTGCTCCCCCAGCATCCTTTTTTCTTCAACCGGCTCGGAAAGGGCTATTGGAAAATAGCCAAGAATCTTTAGTATTCTCACTCACGCCAGGCCTATTGCGCCACCCCCCATCACCAAGACGGAACCTCCCGCAGAACCTGCGGTTTTGATACCGTGCAACGCGACGGCAAACGGTTCTGCCAGGGCGGCATTGCGGAAATCAACGCCGTCGGGAATCGGAATCGCCATTTGGGGGTATATTTTCAGATATTCGGCAAATCCTCCCGGAAGATCCCCAATACCTATAGTTCTTCTGCCTCCGCTGCACAGGTGGGGCATGCCCCTCAGGCATTCCCGGCAGTTTCCGCAAAAGGAAGGTCTGACGATTATTCTCATCCCTTCAATGATTGACGACTATCATAGTCAATCCGGCAGATCGCCAAAGGCATCCGTCTGAAACTCCTGCTCGATAAGATCAGGCTTGACCGTATTATACCGCACAACATTTCTGAGCAAGGAGAAGCTTTCCTCATCCATTGAAGCAAAACTTATGGCTGTTTCCCGTGACCCTACCCTTAAAATCTTCGAATCGACAACTATCCGCGATTCGTCATTCAATGACAAAATCACCCTGCAGGAGGCGCCCTTCTGAAAAGACGGCTGGGATTTGCAGAGAACGCCGGTCATACTGAGATTGACGATCTGCGTTGTGACGGGATTTGTCTCGTTTGCAATTAAAACCCCGATTTCAAAATTGACGGAAACGCGCGTACGTTTTCTATTGTTTGACTCCACGGCTATCTATCCTCAGACCTTTTACACATCCGACGCCTTCTGTCCCTTAAAATTCCCCTTTTTTGCACCAAATTACTTCAGGATTACCTCATTGATGAAACTTTATCGGCGCGCCATTCTAAAGACTTTTCCATCATTGTCAACAGAAATGTCAACACAGAAATGTCAACAGAAATGTCAATCCGAAAGAAAAAAAATCGGCATTAAGACTCCTTCAACAGAATTAGCCACCCGGGGACTGCATGTGAACCGAAGACGCATGATTCATGTGAAGATTCATTGACAGCAGGGGCTTAATAAGAGATAATCACTTCGAAATAGCCTACTATTTGAAACAAGACGTCGCCCGTTGAAGAAAGGAGGTGCCATGGCTTTCGATCTCACCAAAATTGACAGGATTGTGCAATTGGCAAGGGCCTACGGCGCAACGCGGCTGATCCTCTTCGGTAGCGCACTGGACACTCCTGAGACGGCCCGCGACGTCGATATCGCCTGCGACGGCGTACCGGGATGGAAGCTCTTCGAACTGGCGGCGAAACTCGAGGACGAGTTGGAGATCCCGTCCGACATCGTCCCCTTGACGCCTGCCAGCCGTTTCACCCAGAGCATCGAGAAAAAAGGGAAGATTCTTCTATGACCTCGGCAGAGCTCAGGGAAGAAATCGCCATCGAACTGGAAAACATCGAGACGGTTCTGCGGGAGCTTTCCCAACTGCGCCATAACGTCCGGGGACGGGAGGCGTCGCTGCTCGAAAAGACAGCGGCTTCCGCTTTCCTGGCGCAATTTTACAACGGCCTGGAAAATATCCTGAAACGGATCAGCCGTTACTGCAATATGCCGCTGCCCACCGGGGAGAAGAAGTGGCTCAACCCCGAGGGCTGGCTCGACTGGGAGATCCTCTGCCGCCTGCTGGCCCTGAACCGCGACAGAGGCAAGGCAGAGGGAAATGGGTCGCTCTCAAAGATCATCCGTGACCTGACCGCAAAACTCTATGCCGCAACGTAAAAAGATCGGCATGATTGCCGATCAGGATGCGGCGGCAGTTCTTTATCCTGATCCGTATTTGAAGTCCTTTACGTGAGGTGTCCATAATGGAAATCTCAGGATACATCCTTACCGGCAATCTATTGGGAATTTGGGTAACGCTCCTCCTCGGGATTGCAGGCCTTCTATTGGCCAAAATCGATCTGAAGCACCGCCGCGTTTGGCCGAGGATAGCCATCGCCGCACTCTTGGTCGGGATACCGACTCTTCTCGCTTACTTTCAGTATCCAGTGCAGCGAATTTTCGTTCCTAGCCTCTTGATTCTCCTCATTGTCATTTTACTCCTCACCACCATCCACTGGCCGCTTCCCCACGAATTGCTCCTGCTCCTTTGGATCAAGAATAAATTCAGCCGGCATCTGAATTCGGGTGAGGATCTCGAAAAGAAATTTTTTCGCTTTTTCCTTACGACCCCTGGGAAAATCGGTCTTTTAAGGGAGCTAATTACCCAATCCAGCAGATCCCCATTTTATGGGGCGCTGACCCATCAACTCATCCAACGCTACGCGGCGCTCCCCTTTTTTGAATCTGAAAAAACGGCCTTCGATTTCAATCAAGGCATTTTCTACATACAAATGGGCGCGACGAACAAGGTCATACAGATATTGGACGACGGTTCGGACTCTTTCAAGAAGACCTCCGGATACTATTTTCTCCGGGCGCATGTCGCGAAGGCCCGCGGGCAGTTGGACCAGGAAAAGGAGTCGCTTGAAAAGGCGCTCCTCCTGCAAGGCAGAGATGGGTCGTTGAAATGCCAGATTTACAACAATATCGCGGTTAACGCCCGTATCAGAGGGAATCACACGGATGCCAGCCATTTCTATTCCAAAGCCGTGGGGATTCTCGGGAAGCATCCCTCCTTCGGCATAAAACATACTGTTATTCCCAACATGATCGATATTTATCTCCTGGATGGCGAAACGTCCAGAGCCGAATCCTTGTTTCGGGATTATCGGTCGATGATCGATTTCAACAACATCGATGACGTATTGATGTGGGACAATTACCGTTTGGCCTATTACCGGCAATGCGGTGATCTGAATAATCTGAAGAAAGTGTACGATGATGGCGCTGCACAGTTTGCGGCAAGGCTCACCCCTGAGGAACGATTGGCATTCCAAATCAGCGAACTCAGGATGAGATGGAACAACAGGATCGAATGGGAAGAGCCACTGAACAACGTTTGCCAGCATTTGGGAGAATATTTCGCGCTTCCCTTTCCCGGGTCCTTTCTCGCGGCAAAAGAGCTATGCTTCATCATGAAAGGTCTTGATGAACAACAGAATCCGCTTTACGACTCCGGCCTCGTCACTCAATTGATCGCCTTTCTGAGAAAGACAGCGCCAGAGCTTGATCGCCATTTACAGTCTCTGCCTGACGAATTTGTCCATGAGCGATTCAATTTTACCAAAGACAAGGCATGGCTTCTCCAGATTCTCTTCGATCCCTCCGGCAAGTCTCCTGAGCAAAACGACCTAGAGTACCCTAATTTCCCGAGTAAATTATAACGAGGCCATGTTAGGGAGTTGGATATCCAAGGCTTTGAGAATATCCCGCTGCGCTTTGGTCACCTCT
>CAZKHU010000136.1:0-6524 GCA_964552725.1 uncultured Syntrophus sp. | reverse complement strand
CAAGGGGTGAACGCTTCAGAAGGGAGCGCACACTCCTTGCGGGTGGGGTTGGATTGCGAATTACGCCTGTAAGCGGTGTAAACTGCTGCCGGGCGCGGCTTTTTACCAGGCGCGCCGCGCCGCCGATGAGGGAAGAGACTTGCGACGCTGAGGGGCGGCACTGTTTCGCGAAGGGCGTGAGCCGCCGACTGGTTCACCGCTTCGTCCCCGGCTGCCGGGCGCCGGCCGGTCGCCGTTTGCCGCGCGGCCCTGCGAGGAACGGGACGGACCGGTGCGCGGGCGCCCCGTCTGCGGACGGGGCTGCTGAAGTCGCGTCGGCATAAAGGCGCTTTCCTGCACCTGGCTGCCGTAGTCAAAATCGGGAAGACGGCGGCGCTCGATCCTGGTTCCGAGTACCTGCTCGATCTGCCGGATGATGATCTCGTCCGCCGGAGAGGAAAAGGTGAAGGCCTCACCGGTTTGCAGGGCCCTCCCCGTCCGGCCTATCCGGTGGGTGTAGGCGTCCACCGTATCGGGCATGTCGTAGTTGATGACATGCGATATCTCCGAGACGTCGATGCCGCGCGCGGCGATGTCGGTCGCAACGAGGATGTCGTATTTGCCCCCCTTGAAACCGTTGATCGCATCCTGTCTGCGGTTCTGGGTCATGTTCCCCTGCAGCGCCGAGACGCGGTAGCTGCTTTTTTCCAGGCTGCTGGCAAGATTGCGGGCACGGTGTTTGGTGCGGGTAAAGATCAGCACGCGACCGGTAGGCGTCTGCTGCAACATCGCCAGCAGCAAATCCGTCTTGCGTCCGTCCGGCGCCGGATAGAGGGCATGGGTGACTGTCTTGGCCGGGGCGATCATGCCGATCTGGACGTTGACGGGATTGCTCAGGATTCCATCCGCGAGCGAGCGGATATCATCCGGCATCGTCGCCGAAAAGAAGAGCGTCTGCCGCTTCGCCGGCAGAAAACGGATTATCCTTTTGATATCCGGGAGAAATCCCATGTCGCACATCCGATCTGCCTCGTCGAGAACCAGCACCTCGACGTGGCTCAAATCGATATTCCCTTCCCCCATGTGATCGAGGAGGCGCCCCGGGCAGGCGATGACGATCTCCACGCCGCGCCGCAGCGTGATTATCTGCGGCCCCTTGCTGACCCCGCCGTAGATCGTGCAGCTCTTGACGCTGGTATTGCGCCCCAGCGAAACCGCCGTCTGATGAATCTGCTCGGCCAGCTCACGGGTCGGCGCGACGATCAGCGCGCGGATGTGACGCTTCTCTCCCGCGGCGGCGCGCCTGTTGGTGACTGGCGGTTGCTCTTGAATGAGACGCTGGAGAATGGGCAGCATGAAGGCGGCGGTCTTGCCGGTCCCGGTTTGCGCCAGCCCCAGAACATCCCTTCCGGCGAGAACGGGGGGGATCGCCTGCTCCTGAATCGGGGTCGGGGTGGTGTAGCCTTCCGCACGGATTGCGGACAATAGATGCACATCTAACTGAAACTGTTCAAAATTCACTGAAAATACTCCTTGACTCCTTCTTGCCAAGTCGCACTCTCAGCGTGATGAAGCTCTGCAAATCTCTTTGCGGTGATGCCGCGAAAACGGAGGCTAATGTCTCCAAAAAGTCCTTCGCGGGGGTGAACGGCGGCAGTTGCCTGCCGCATGACGGTTTGAAAAGAGACGTCTCGTTCCGTGGCGTTCGATAGGCAAAAGCCCCTTACGCCGGAGATCAGTGCGCGTGTTTCGCCTGGCGGAAACAACGCCCCTTTAAAACCATTCCAACAATCATTACAGATAGCTAACTACCGGCGCCCTTCAGCAAAAAAGGGGCAAGCTCCCGCTTAACCCCTCATAAATGGCCTGCTGAAGTCGGCAAGAACGGAACGTCCGGTCCTAATGCAACCTCTTACGAACCCTCCCCGCCGATACTGCAACCCTGCACGCACGGCTTTCGCTTACTGTCGGGCGGCACCTAACACGTAATTGCGCATTCTGTCAACACATTTTTGCTGAGCCTGCATCCGGATTAATAATCGGCAGCGTCATCGACCGTGGCGCAGGCTGGCGAAGCAACAGCATTCTCATCGGACGGGGAATCCTCGTTATCCCGGAATCCCATCTGCCCGCATATTTTCTGATGGCTTACGGGTTGGCCACACTGGCGATGTTCGTCGTCTCCTCCCTAAAGGACATTCTTTCGTAAATGAAATTCCCTGCCCTGAACAAAGTATTGACGTTTTGCCTGTTCTTTCTTCTCATTGCCCCAGCGCAGGCGGCAACGCAGGAAAAACCCGGCGCGAAGCAGGGGCCGGATCCCCGGCACGTCTTTACCGAACTGGCAAAGCCTTATCGGGACTTGAACGACTACACCGTCAGGATTCACGCAAAAGTGAACATGCCAACCATCCGGATTCCCGATTTCAGCGCCACCCTTTACTTCAAGAAACCAGACAAGTTCCACATCGAAACCAGGAGTTTTGCACCGATCCCCCGCGACAGAGGCGTGTTCAACCCGTTCCAGTTCGATCCCGCAAAAAATCTGATCACCTACGAACGGACCGAGAATCTAAACGGGAGTACGATGGACGTGTTCAGGGTGGAACCACTCGAAACGAAGGCACTTATTCGGTATTATCATGTCTGGGTCGGGGGAAATCCCCTGCGGATCCGGCAGATGGAAAACCTCTCCGTCAAAGGGACAAAAGGGCAGGTGAAGCTTACTTACAGGACCGTTGAGCAGGGTCTTGAGAAATGGCCGCTGCCGGAAAAAGTCCACATCCACCTCATCTTTCCCGAAGAGATGCGCAACGCCGATGCCGCATTTTTCAGCACAAGCGATAATCCCGTTTCCTCAGACATGCGCAGACTCGATGATGTGTCGGGGGAAGGAGACATCGATATTTCTTACAGCGAATGGCGGATCAATGCCGGCCTCGATGACAGCCTTTTTCAAAAAGATAAGAAATAAGGCTCATCCGGTTGACGCGTATAGCTTCCTGAAATCGTGAGAGCGTTACTTTATTCTGATTTACTATCTTTCAAATGTAAATCATGTTAATAAAAAAAGACATATGAACAGCTATTATATATGCTCCATCTCGTATATGTATGCTAACACAGATATCTTAGATTAGAAAAAAGAATGGCAGCGTGAAAAGAATGGTGTCCACTATTGACGACCGGCCTCATTTTGGGGGCTTCTGGTTTTTGTTGGGGGCTTTTCGCTTCTAAAAGGCCCCCAAAAACCTTGGATGTTAAAAAGCCTTGTAACACCATCCTGGACGAGAGACAAGAAAAAACCCGCTATTTCTAACGGGTTTTTTCTCTTCTCTGGACTGTAGAAAACAACATGAAACATACTATTGGCGGAGAGAGGGGGATTCGAACCCCCGTGAGAGCTTTTGGCCCCCAAATCGATTTCGAGTCGATCCCGTTACGACCACTTCGGTACCTCTCCGGGTTCAGCAAGCCTTCCCGACCAAAGGGAAGGCTTTTATTGAGAATAATAATGGCAAGCGCTTTGTTTGTAGAACCGCGCATTGCCCGCTTTCTTCGGGAAGCTTTTTAACGGGGGGACGATAACCTTTTCCGGCGAAAAAATCCACTTAAAATTTCTCCGCACACCTCGCGCAAAACACCGCCCTGAACGGCGACTGCGTGGTTAAGGCGCCGGTCGTCGAAAAGATGATAAAGGCTTTCCGCTGCGCCGTTTTTGGGATCGGGCGCCCCGAACACAAGGCGCGCTATCCGTGCCTGAATGATCGCCCCGGCGCACATCAGGCAGGGCTCCAGCGTAACGTAAAGCGTGGCGCCGGCAAGGCGGTAATTGCCGATTATCGAGGCGGCCGCGCGGAGCGCGAGAATCTCGGCGTGGGCCGAGGGGTCGCAAAGGGAAATCGGGCGATTGCAGGCACTGGACAGCAATTCGTTGTTCATTACAATAACCGCGCCGACAGGCACCTCTCCGGCGTCCAGGGCCAGTTCAGCCTGGGCAAAAGCTGCCCGCATCCATTCCTCGTCTTTTTCCGTACTTTGTTGGCAAATATCTAATTTATTTAGCATTTATGTCAGAGCGCAGCCTTCCTGTGGCAATTTTTTTCAATGTTGCTGTTTACATCTTTGACTTTTCAACATAATTTCACCATACTGCAATGGGAAGCGACTATTTACGAGCGGCAATCCGCCGCGTTATTGGCAGGATGAAAACGATTCCGCGGTAAACGATGAAGAAGAAATTCCTGTTTCTTTTTGTTCTGTTTTCACTGGCAGTTCATGCGCTGGTGATTGGGCTTTCGCTCCGTATCGACATGCCGGCAGTTGCGCATGACGATCCGGTGATGAAGATTGATCTGCAACCGCCGCAGGAACTTGCAAAAACCGGTTTCAGCCGCCAGAAGAAATATCCGGCGCCGACTTTTTCCGGCGATGGCACGGAAGCAGAGTTGACACGTGAAGCCACGGTGGGGCTCGAAAACCCCGGCGGCGTTTATGAACCTTATCTGCTGAACATTCGCCGCAGGATCGAGCGCCGCTGGTCATACCCGCCTCAGGCGCTTGCCGAAAACCGGGAGGGAAGCGCCGTGATCCGCTTTACTATTGATGCAAGCGGTTCCTTGAAGGGTTCTTCCGTACTTTCCAGTTCCGGAAGCGCCCTCCTCGATGAAGGGGCTCTTGCCTGCATCGAGGCCGCTTCGCCCTTTGAGCCGCTGCCCGCCTCCTTCAATCTTTCTCTCCTCAATGTAACCGCTACCTTCAGCTACCGGATAAACCTCTGAATGTATCAGATTTCGGCGATTATTCCCGCCAGATCCCGGCTCGTTTCGAGAAGCCGGTCGCGCAGATCGGCCTGTTCCACCCAGCTTTTTTTCTCCATTGCCGCCCGGCGGCTTTGAATCTGGGCAAGTCTTCCCTCAAGGTCGGATATCAGGTACCCCCAGTCTATTCTGGGTTCGGCCTTTTCCGGGTAGGCAATTACCTGGGGCTGCATTCCCGGCGTCAGCATTATCTCTTCGAGATAGTCAGGGATGGCTGCTGCGAGGCCGAAACGCTCCTTGATCAGCCCTGCCAGCTCCTGCTGGCCGGCGTACTCTCCGTGCGTCAGGAAGAGTTTGATATTCTTGTTATGGAAATGGCCGAACCATTCCAGAAGCTGTTTCTGTCCGGCATGGGCCGAAAAACCGTTGATCGTGAATATCCTTGCGCGAACGGCAACGTCATCGTTCATGATGCGGATCTTTTCGGCGCCGTCGATGATTTTTCTGCCCGGCGTTCCCTGCGCCTGGAAGCCCACGAAGACAACGCTTGCCCCCTCTCGCCAGAGGTTGTGGCGCAGATGGTGTTTGATGCGGCCCGCATTGGCCATACCGCTTGCGGAGATGACGATTGCCGGTCCCTTCGTGTTGTTTATTTCCATCGATTCTGCCGTGGACTGGGTGTATTTGAGATGGGGAAGCTGCAGCGGGTCATCGCCGTTCTCCATGATCCATTTTGTCTCCTCATCCATGTATTTTCTACACTTCCTGAATATCTCCGTTGCCTGGATGGCCAGGGGGCTATCGACATATACGGGTATGTCGGGGAGGCGGCCATCCTTTGCAAGCAGGTGCAGGGAGTAGATCATCTCCTGGGTGCGTTCAACGGCAAAGGCTGGAATGATCACCTTTTCTCCCCGCTTGTAACTGTACGCAATCGCTTCGGCCAGTTCATTGAGGCTGTCAGCTTCATCCCTGTGGTTGCGGTTCCCGTAAGTCGATTCCATGAAAAGAAAATCCGCCTCCTCGATAATAGCCGGATCGCGGACTATAAGCTGCGACGGTCTGCCGATATCTCCCGAAAATACGATCTTGCTCTGTTTCCCGTCTTCCGTCAGGGACATTTCTATCATTGCCGCGCCGAGGATGTGGCCTGCATCCCGAAAAGTAATCGTCAGGCCGGGAAACGGAGAGAAGGGTTCGTCATAGGTGAGCGCGGAAAAAAGGGGAAAGGAATCCAGGGCGTCTTTCTGTCCGTAGAGAGGTGATATGTCCGACTCTCCGTGGCGAAGCTGCTTCTTTGTTTTCCATTGCGCCTCCATTTCCTGGATGTGGGCGCTGTCCAGAAGCATGATATGAAGCAGCTCCCGGGTTGGGGGCGTCATGTAGATTTTGCCTTTAAACCCCTTCTGTACGAGGCGGGGGATCAGTCCGGAATGGTCCATGTGGGCGTGTGTCAGCAGGATGAATTCGATTTCATGGGGGTTATAAATATCAACATCCCAGTTACGCTTTTCAATCTCCTCGTTGCCCTGATGCATGCCGCAGTCGATTGCAAACCTTCGCCCCGCCGCTTCGACAATATAACAGGAACCGGTAACCGTCCTTGCCGCGCCCATCATTTTTACCTTCATATCCGCCTCGCTGTTTCATGTTTGGATTTTGCTATCGGGAAGGAAACCTCTTCCGCCCTGCTCTCCTAACATAACCCTTGGGAAACCGCAATTGCCCTTTTTCCGCAGAAACTGCGTCACTGACCTTGCCGATTGCCAAATGCGGCTTGACAAA
>CAZKHU010000135.1:0-6621 GCA_964552725.1 uncultured Syntrophus sp. | reverse complement strand
AGCTCCGCTTTCCCGCTCAGAATCGTTGCGGGAATGACAAGAATGGGGAGTTTTGACATTGTCGAGTATCCAGCGCAGCTTGGCGGCGGAGAAATAGGCGTCAATGACAAGGCCCGTTTTTTGAAGGATTATGCTGCTGTAACCAGCGGTTGTTAATTTGTCGCAGAAACCGGCGGTGCGTCTGTCCTGCCAGACAATGGCGTTAAAAACGGGTTTCCCCGTTTTTTTGTTCCAGACAACCGTCGTTTCGCGCTGATTGGTGATTCTGATCGCCGCGATCGCGGCTGCATCCAGACCGGCCTTGGCAATCGCTTCAGTAGCAACGCCGGCCTGGGTTGACCAGATCTCCTCGGGGTTGTGCTCCACCCAGCCGGGCCTCGGGTAGAGCTGCGTAAATTCCTTTTGCGCAACGGCAACCGGCAGGCCTTTTCCATCGAAGATAATCGCCCGCGAACTCGTCGTCCCCTGATCAAGGGAAAGTATGTAATTTTTCATCTTTAGCGGGGTTTCATGTACTGCATCGTCCCGTCCTGGATGACGGCGACACGGGCGTCTGCGGGATAATCCTGCTCCAGCAGGGCGAGCGCCTCGGGCCATGTCTTCACTACGGCGACATCGTCAATATGGCAGACCATGTCAAGCATCGTCCTGTCCGGATACGGGGTAAGGACAATCAGGCGTTTCATGAGGGATGCCAGCGTTTTTTCGCCCCGGGCCTTCGGAAGATAATGGCGGCCGCCGTAATCGCTCCCCCAGGAACGCATCACGTAGTGGGGCACCTGGCCTCCCGGTTCATCGGCGATGAGAAGCGCCGTGCCGGAGGAGTCCTGCTTCAACGCCATCAGACCGGGAACGAGGGCGATGATCGCCTCGCCCGCCTTCCCGTAGGCGTTGCAGACGGCAATATCGTAACCGGAGGCGCAGGGTATCCCGTAATGTTCCTTTGCTTCCGCGGCGCCGGCGGCATGCGTGCATTGGAAGGGCCCGGCATGAAGACTGGCGATTTCTCCCCGCCGGTTTACCAGACAGTCGATCTTGAAGTTCAACCCCGCCAGTTCCGCGGCGGCATCGCATTCCGCGCGCATGATATTGTTGTCAAAATTGCCGAGACCGGTGCGGCTCTGATCCCGGTAAAGCTGATTGTGAAACTGATTGATGGATTCCAGGCCCGCGACGCCGGGGAACACGATCTTCCCGCCGCCGCTGAATCCCACGTGAACATGAGTAGTTACGCACCCGATGCCGATCTTCAGGTCGCAGCTCATGAATTCCCGGTTGAACCAGACCTCCACCCCGGTGGGCGTTCTTCCCGCCCGGACGGTGTTCTGAAAGGGATCGTGGTTGTACACCGCGTAGTTCTCGACGATGCAGTCCCCCAACTTTTTCCGGGCGTTCGCCATATCGTAGGCGCCGTGACTTCCCAGCGCCCAGATGAAACGGATCTGCTCCTTCTGCAAGCCCGCCTTGTGCAGGGCTTCAAGAACAAAGGGGGCCACTTCCCGAACCGGCGTGGGACGGGTCATATCGTCGAACACGATAACGGCCTGTTTTTTCCCGCGGGCCAGCTCTTCGAGAGTTTCCCCTTCCAGAGGCCGGGATATCCTGGCCTTTATTTGAGCAGGCGTCAGCCCCGGTTTGTCAAAGCCGGGAGAGGTTAAATTATCGACACTCCAGCGTTCGGGAAAGGCGAGCGACCTTTCCTCGTTTTCGTACCAGAGACGCGAAGGGACCAAAACGGTTTTATGAGCATCAAGCCTACCTTCCATAACGATATCCTGATCAAATTATTGAATTATCAAAGGGACTTCGGAAGACGTTGAGCGGAACCTTTACACCATCAGATATTTTTTCATTATCTCCTTGTTGGCCTCAAGCTCGCCAACGGAGCCATCGAAGCGTATCCAGCCGTTGTCAATGACATAGACACGATCGACCATCTTCAGAGCCGACCGCACATTCTGTTCGGAAAGCAGAATGCTCATCCCGGTAGCCTTTAATTTCAGAATCTTTTCTTCGAGCGATTTCACGATAAGCGGCGCCAGCCCCTCGGTCGGTTCATCGAGCAGCAGCAGCGCCGGCCTTCCCATGAGGGCCCTGCCGATCGTCAGCATCTGCTGCTCGCCGCCGCTCAAATGGCCGGCCCTTCTCGTCTTTATTTCTTCAAGGGCAGGAAAGAGCTGATAAACCATCTCCTTTGTCCGTTCGCAGTCCTTCCCATAAACAATATCGAGGTTGTCATCAACGCTCAGGTCCGCAAAAACCCTCCTGTCGTCGGGAACATAGCCAATACCCTTTCGGAAAAGCATATAAGGGGACTGGCAGGCAATATCCTCGTCCTTGAAGCGGATGGTCCCCGTCTTGGGAGGAACAAGCGCCATGATGCTCTTCATGGTGGTGGATTTCCCCGCCCCGTTCCTCCCGAGCAGTCCCACCACCTCTCCGCTTCCCACCTTCAGGGATATATTGAAAAGCACATGACTCAGCCCGTAATAGGTATTTATATCAACCACATTCAGCATACGCCACCCCCACCGAGATAGGCATCCTGAACCGCCTGATTGCCTCTCACTTCCTCGCAACTGCCCTGAACGAGCGTCGCGCCCCTGGCCATGACCATGATGCGGTTGGCGATAGCAAAGACAAGCGCCATATCATGTTCGCAGAAAAGGATCGTCAAGCCAAGATTATCGGAAAGCCCCTTGATCAGATCAATACAGCGTCCGGTTTCTTCGGGGGCCATCCCTGCCGTCGGTTCATCGAGAATCAGAAATTCGGGATTTACGCCGAGGGCAACCGCGATCTCCAGCACCTTGCGGTCGCCATGAGAAAGGAGGCCGCAGACACTGTCCTTCTTTTCGACAAGCCCGACGCTCTCCAATATCTTCAAGGTTTCCCCAATCAAAACCCGGGAAGACGGGGTAATGAAATTCCAGTTCATCTTCTCTCTGGCCATCAGGGAAATCTGCACATTTTCAAAGACGGTAAGCCTTTCAAACACATTGACAATCTGAAAGGAACGGGAAAGCCCCTTTTTGCAGATCGCGTGCGGCGGCAGGCCGGCAATGTTCTCCCCTTTGAAAATTATCCTCCCGCCATCGGGCTTTAAAACCCCCGAGACAAGATTGAAAAGGGTGGTCTTGCCGGCGCCGTTGGGACCGATCACGGCGACGATCTCCCCCTTTTTTACCTCAAGATTTACGTTGCTTACCGCCATGAATCCATCAAAGGATTTCGACAGCGCCTCTATCTTTAACAAAATTCACCCCTCTTTTACAGCAACTCTGCCTTTTGCAGGATTGAGCTTGTTCTGGAGATACCCAAGCACCCCGTCGGGAAGGAAAAATATCACAAAGATTATGACAACACCATAAACAAGCGCCCAGTAAACGGTGTAGCCGCTGACGAAGGTTCTCAGGGAGATATAGATTGCCGCGCCCAGCATAGGCCCAAAGAAGTTAAACCAGCCCCCGATCAGGCACATGATCAGCACCTCCATGGACAGCGTCCAGAAAAGCATGTCCGGAAAAACCGTTTTATCTACAACCACAAAAAGAGACCCGGCAACGCCCCCGAAAAAACCTGCAATAATGAGAGCTACAAGGATATGCCGTTTGACGTTTATGCCGACCATCCCGCTTCTTACTGGGTTGTCCCGAATGCCCTGCAGAACGCTCCCGAAGGGCGACTTTATGATCTTGTAGATGACAAAGAGGCTGACCAGGGTCACAATCAACGTGAAATAGTAAGTGCCCTTCTGGGATGAGATAATATCCGGCAGAGAAATCCCGTGGATACCGTCATCCCCGCCGGTAAAGGAGTACCAGCGATAGACAATGGCCCAGACAAGGGAGCCGAGGGAGATCTGCAGCATCCCGAAATAAAGCTTCGAAAGTCTTACGGTAATAAGCCCCATAACAAAACTGAGTGCGGCGGCGGCAAATCCCCCGGCAAGAAAACTGACGAAAAAAGGCGCCCCCGTCCTGGTCAGAAACAACGCCGTTGCATAACCTCCCAACCCGTAAAAGACACAATGATCAAATTGAAAAACGCCGCCATATCCCAGAACAATGTTAAGGCTCGTGGCCAAAAGCCCGTAAACGAACATCAGCGAGATCAAATAGACGTAAAATCTGGGTAAAAAGACGGGCAGCAGAAAAAGAGCAGCCAGTGCGGCGATTACCGATCCCCAAACCCCTAACGAAAAACCTTTATTCATATCCAGGACACCTGTATTATATGAAGCTGTTCAGACTGAAGGCCTTTCGGAGCCTGTTTCAGCCCTTCGGCCTGTCCGGTTCCGGGCAGCTACCATGTCGATTTTAAAAGCCCGGTGGGCTTTATCATCAGGACGATAACAACGGCAAGATATGGGAAGATAATGCCGAATTGGGGCCAGATCAGAATCCCCAGCGACTGGGAAAGTCCAAAAATCAGCGCCCCGATCAGCGCACCCCAGATGTTTCCCAGTCCCCCCATAATGACAATCAGGAATGCCTCCATGATGAGGGTGTGATCCATCCCGAGGGTAACGCTTACCGTCGGAGCGACAAGCACCCCGCCCAACCCTGCAAGCAGACAGCCGATTACAAAAACAACGGCAAAGACAAGACCCACATTTATCCCTACCGCACCTACCATCTCCCGGTCAACTGCGGCCGCCCGCGATATCTTCCCCATCTTCGTCTTGTTGACAAAAAGCCAGAGCAGAACAGCCACAACCGGGCCGACAGCCAGCAGAAACAGATTGTAAAGGGGAAGGGTAAACCCGTCGAGAATCGTCACAAAGCCCTGAAAAACCTGGGGCACAGGCACCGACTTGTACTCGGCGCCCCAGACAAGTTTGGTCAGATCGCCAAAAATCAGACTGAGGGAAAAGGTAAGCAGAAGCAGCATCAAGTGCTCGCGTTTATAGAGATGTTGAAAAAGCACCCTCTCGGTGATCAGGCTGAGCAGAGCCACGCCAAGAGGGGCCAGCAATAAAGCCATCCAGAAGCCCTGGGAGCCTCCCCCGAAAAGACGGGAGACACTGTAGGCCAGAAAGGCGCCGATCATGTAAAGGGAGCCGTGGGCCACATTCGGAATCCTCAGCACTCCCAGAATAAGGGACATCCCTGAAGATACTATGAAGAGTATCGTAGTCCTGCTTAGACCAACCAGAATCTGGCTGAGGACCTTCTGCGAAAACAGCACCCAAACAGCGTCCACCGGCATATCCCCTTAATGATTCAATCTATTTTCTTGAGGCCTTCACTTCATCGCAGGTCGGCATGTAATCCTTTGCCGGAACCACCTGAATATCGCCCGCTGTCAGAAAATCGTATTTGGGATCAACCTTGGTGACGCCGAAATACATGGGCAGTTCCAGTTGATGATCGCAGGTTCTGATTGCCAGATTCCCCACGGGACTGGCAATCGACATGCCTTCTACGCTGTCGATAAACTTTTCCTTGTCGATTTTGCCTGCCTTTTTAAACCCTTCCGCGATAAAATTGGCCGTCAGATAGCCGTACAGGGCGCCAACCTTGGGATATCTCTTGTACGCCTTGTTGAACTCTTCCACAAAAACCTTGTTTTCCGGAGAATTCGGGTAATAAAAGAGATAATTGGCTGTTCCGTAAACGCCCACGGGGGCGTTTTTACCCTGGGGGGCAAGGGTTGAAGTTTCAATGGCCGTGTGCTGATAAAAGGGCACCTTAAACCCCGTCGCCTTTGCCGCCTTCTGGAAATTCACCATCCCGGAGCCGCCTGTCGCAACAATGACAAAATCAGGTTTCGCGGCAAGAATCTGCGTAATGTAAGGGGTGAAATCCGCTTCGCCCACCTTCCACCAGGTCTCGCCGACCAGCTTGACCTTCGGGTTCAGCTTCTGCAGATGCTTCCAGACGCCGTTGGCGACGGAATGACCGTACTCATAATCGTCGCCGGCAATCCAGTATTTCAGGTAGGGTTTTTTGGCGAGGGCTTCCGCTGCCGCCCTGCCTGCCATTTCAGTATGTTCGTTCATCATGAAGACATAACGATGGCCTTTCTGCATGTTTATTTTATCGCTTTTGGAAAAAGTGACGAAGAAGGGCACCTTCTCGGCCTTCGCAAAGTCGGAAATGGCAAGGGCGGTGGCGCTGTTTATTGTCCCCACAAGCACATCCACTTCTTCCTTCAATACAAGCTCCTTGGCCATGTTCAAGCCGATATCAGGCTTGAACTTGTCATCCCTGGTCAGGTACTCGATCTTTTTCCCCAGAACCCCGCCTTTGGCATTGATCTTGTCCACGGCCAGTTTGAAACCATCGAGGACATCCAGCGTAAAAGCCGTTGCCGGACCCGTATAGGTATCGACAATGCCCACCTTCAACGTCTGGGCCGCAGGTGATGCAACGGGCAGAAAAAGGCCCCCCAATAGAAACAATCCAAGAACAAGCAGTAAACTCTTTTTCATGTCTATCCCCCTTTTTAATTTCTTTAAGCTGCAACGCTGTATGAAAAAATCGTGACTGTCAACCCTGTCGCCACCTTTCGCTTCGGGTAATATCTTTCCCCTTTTAAAAAGTCAAGGGGTTTGAAACAGGAGGGTCTGCGACAAAAATATGGGTAAATAGTTGACAAAGTCAATTGGTTCCGCTA
>CAZKHU010000134.1:0-6847 GCA_964552725.1 uncultured Syntrophus sp. | reverse complement strand
GCAAAATGTAAACCCCTTGAAGCAAATGGTCTATGACATCAAAGGCCAAACCAAGCTGAACGGTATCATGCGGTTTTACCTCATGAGCCGCCTCATTGCCCAGAGTTCTTAACTTATGAAGAATATCTGCGCCATCCTTAGTTAGCACGCCATGAGTAACTAAATCATTTATTTTAATAAACAGATCTTTTCCGTTTGCCTGCTTATCCTTGCATACTGTCTCGACGATCGCCCTTATGCCTATACCTGTTAAAACAAAGTGACCTGCGTTTAATGCTTTTAACGTCTCGGTATAAATTCTTTGTAAATTTGAAGGCAGGAGGTGGTCATCTGCTATTGATTTTCTGCCTTCTTCTGGGTTTGGATAGATATCTATAAAATTATCAAAATCTTCTGAGTTGGTATGCGTTTTCCGAAATGAAATTGTTTCACATCCTTGACATTGAATAATCTGATAGTCGTTAATCCATCGGAATACTTCATTTGGCATTTTTGTTTCTCGGCCTGACAATTCAACAGAACATAATATAAGGTGTTTAGTTGATCGTTTGCATGTACCACAAGAGACATCGGCTTTCTGTTTCGCATCTTTGTCATTTTGAATTTTTAGTTGGGCCATATTGCTCCTATCTAGCATAACATGATGGTCACCGGCGTGGCGCGCTGTATTGCCACGTCCGGTGCACCTATTCGTTAGGGGTTTGGTTTTCGTGCTCCACGATCAAGTACACTGTGTTGGCCTGAACCCCCGAAATGCTCTCCTTCCGTATGGGATCATTGCCTGCCTTAAGGCCAACTTTGTTCAGCGCCACCACTATCCGGTTGGCGACGGGTATCCTAAGTTTTGTAGGGCATGCTCTCATTCAGCCTTAACTTTCTTAAAGATTTCTCCAGTGTTGAAATCATAAATCCACATTTCCATGGGAATTGAAAGGCTCTCGCACTCGATATATCCACCATCGAACGAATTGTCGAATGTTGGATTAATCGTTTTTTTACGACATTTGACGTCTCGTAGCTTTACCCAGTATAGGATTCTTATGTTCTCAGCAATAAACTTAGCTTTAGCAGGCTCAATTTGTAAGTCGACGTTGAAATCCTCTTTAGGCAAAGAGATATTGTATCTATTGCGTGTACCTTTTGTAATTCTGACTTTGGCTCCGAATGCGTTCTGTCCGATATATGAACCTTTCACATCATCCCAAAGCTTCTCGATCACCTTGATACTATCGAGACTGATCCTGAAAGATTTTATTTCAATGTCATAGGAGAGTTCCTTCTTCCAAATTCCGCCCAGTTCATCAAAACGTCTTGGCTTATACGAGAACACATATACGTTGTTTTCTAAGGCTTTCGTCCGCTTTGCGTAGGCCTCATTTGTCTCAAATTCGCCTTTTTGTAAATGGGATATCTTCAGAATTTCTACAACTCTGCTATTATCTCCGTCGTATCTTTTCGGCAATTGGTCAGCGTTTATGTTAGCGACTTTTGATGACTTGCTATTGGTAGCCTTGGCCTTGATTGAAGTTGCTCCTCCTGCTGTCGCCAAAACGAGAATCAATATGACGATGCCCAATAGTGCAGATATGGTTTTCATAATTGCCTCCTTCAATGCATAACATACGGCTCACTGGGAGCCGACTTTTTCGGCGATCCAGTGCAGCCGATCGTTAGGCAAAAATAATTCTATCCCCTTTATTTCTTTATTTAATATTGCTCATCTCCGTCCAACCTATAAACGTCTCATCCGCCCATTGCATCTTTATTTTAATCAATGGCATTACTCCCTCCAAATGTTGTACAGGCACAACTGCATCGCTTAAAAGCATTTTGCATTTTCCTTCTCCAAGCATTTTCCAAACATAAGCCTTGTCGCTTCTATTTTCAGTGATCTCCTTAAGCTGCTCTTTTGTCCGGCATACAGTTGCATACTTTTTTAGTGTCTCTGCATGGGCATAACTGGCAAATGTGATGGTAATTAAAAATATTACCATAAACCATAGTTTTTTCATAAGTACCTCCTTTTTTTGCTCTTTCCAGGTAGTCTCTTGATGATATTCTGTAGCTCATATTTTTCCCGGCTAACGCCGCTCTTCAGCGGGCGCGGTTTTTTGCGCCGCTGCAAGAGTATGATTATGCAGTAGCTGTCCAGGCCTTGTTCTCTGAGCACAACACGCGGCAGCCGAAAACAGACGAAATCACTGCCACTGTGTGAAAGACACTCCTCGCAGCCACCGCTGCAGCATCCAGCCAGTGCTCCCAATCGGCATAGAGATATGAATCGACGAAAAGGAGGACTTTCTTCCCGGGAATGTTCTGATAGTCGGTCGATTTCACTTCGACTCGCTCTACAATAAGGTCCCTAAGATCCGCAGACGCCTCGATAGCCAATTTTACCGAACCAACCGAGAATCCTGCGTGCAGATCAGTGCCGGTGGACCGAACTTTGGAGATTGCCCACGTCTGGCCCCGCCGTCCCTTCAACAACTGCTTGCTAGGCGCACTCGAAACATGCTTGGTGCTAGCGATGTATTCGCAGATGTCAGCCTTGAGCGCCGGCATCTGGCCGCGGAGGTCTGGGATCGGACAAGCATTCATGACGTAGGTACCATCAAGTCTCCCTTCAGCGAGAATCTCCTTCTCCAACTGAGCGAACGCACGCTTGATGGCTTCAATGGCACCTCGCTCCGTTAGCGAACCGTAGCCGAGTGGAATTCGCTGCATGACCTCTGTGACCTCAACGGCGAATCGCTCCCCAGCCCAATCTAGCCAGAAGTCAGGCGGATCCTCGCCGTCTTGCCAGATTCCCCCATTTCCGGTCAATTGGCTGAGCAACGCCGCGAAGCTCTTCTTCGCTCGTATCTCGTTAGGACGCACAGTGTCTCCTGGCTGCATAACAAGTTATTCTGAAGTTTCCGTATAACACCGCGCCCGCGGTAATCTATAGGAATCTATGCAATGACCATTTATCTGGTGTCTTTGCACTCTCGGACCACCGGTTTCATTCTATTCCTTTGTGAGCGTTCTGACTTAGGCTCATAAACTCTTGAAGATTTTTTTACAACAATTTATTTCTGTCTTTCCGTATATTATGCCAATATAAAGATTATGCAGAAAGCGGCTGATTCCCCATGCTCAGCAATTCCGTCTGCGGAACGAAACCACCCCAAACAACTTGAAAGGGTAGTATAAAAAATGGCCAAAAACAGCCTGCCCCAGTTTATCATTAAATTACGGAAGCCGGGGGATTTTTCCAGGCTTTTTAAAAAGGAATGTCGGATATCCGACATAGGTAAAAGCATTGATACAATTAGCTAATTAGCGACGGTAAAAAAGTTTTGCCTCCTGAAAGCGAAGCTTAATGTTCATAATATGCCGGGGAAAAGCACCGCGCGGGGAGTCCCCATTTATTGAAATACAACGTTTTGCTATGCCAAAGTGGTCGGCGGTTGTGGATTCAGGCGGGTCTGGATGGCTTCCTCGAACTCCAGCAGGGTCTGGTTGAAGGCGGCCGCCTCCTCCTCACTCCAGGCGGAGGCGTCAACGGCGCCCAGATGGACGATTGCCTTGCCTAACCATTCCATGACGTCCGCGGCGGTTTCCGGCACCTTTATCCGTGTCGTTCGGCCTTCCGCCGCCTTTCTCAGCTTTTCCCGATAATTATCATAGGCCGTCTGCATCCCCCGTTCCTGTTTTTTCCGCGCGATCTCGATGAGAACACTCTTGGTGATCTTCCGATCCCCCCGGCATTCGTTCCTTATCGCCAGAGGCAAGCGGTTCAGCGAGAGCATCTCCGTCAATGTCGTTCTGGCCTTGCCGATGACGCCGGCAAGCTGCTCGTCGGTGTATTTTTGCTCGTCCTTGAGCCGCAGGAGGGCCTCCGCCTCTTCGACGGCGGTGAGATCCTGCCGCTGCAAATTCTCGATCAGGGCGATCTCGGCGTAGTCCCCCGTAACGCAGATAGCAGGCAGAACAAAGAGGCCCGCCTTTTGGGCTGCTGCATAGCGGCGCTCGCCGGCTATGATGATCAGGTAGGGATTACCCGCCTCAACCCTGAAGAGGAGCGGCTGGATGACCGTGACAAGCTAATCTCTTTTTCCCTTATACTTCCTCATTCCGATTTTTTCAGTGATTATTTTTTCACAACTGCCATGATAACACAGGAATATTGCCTTCGCCAAGCCGTTTCCATTCTTTCCCATTCTTTATTTTCGCAACCTTTCCCAACTCCTTAAACACCACTCCCTCAGGACAAAGCTCGGCGATCAGTTTTTCAATTTTGTTTTGATGTTTGGGCATATTATTTCTCTTTTTTCTTCATCTGCTTCTCAACCTGTTTCAAACTTTCCAAATAGGACTTCTCCACTTCACTGAGCGTCTTTGCTTTGAATTTCCTGTATTCAACCGTTGCCTTCTTTTCGGCTTGCTCATGGCTCACGCTTCCGGCATTGTTGAGCAATTTACGTCCGGCTGATGACAGAATGGCATCGAGTTCACGGACATAATCCGCCATGCGCATGGGCTTGTGTTCGATGGCGTTTATTTCAGCGATATCAAAATAGGCCGAAACGAGATTGTTGAGCACTTTGAGTTCTTTCAAATCCAAATAGTTTTTGGCGATCATTGCTTCCGCTTGGGTCGGTTGCGCGCCTTTGAAGTTCGTGAGTCCCGCAAAAGGCTTGTCACTATCCACTCGCAGATAAATCACTTCACTTGCGGTATGACCATGCGCGGCAAAATGAATTTTATTCTGAACGATTTTGAAGAATTTCAGCGACTCGCTGGCATTCGGATCATAATCGGTTGCTGTGGCATAGAGGTCGAGCACCTGGCGGTAAAGCACCTTTTCACTGCTGCGAATATCGCGGATCTCATCGAGCAATTCTTTCCAGAAGTTGCCTCCGCCAATATTTTTGAGTTTTTCGCTGTTTATGGTAAAACCTTTGACGATATATTCTTTCAGTCTTTCCGTTGCCCAGATGCGAAAATTGGTAGCGATGTGCGAGTTGATGCGATACCCGAGAGAAATAATCATGTCCAGATTGTAATGATCCGTCTGGTACTTTTTGCCGTCATCGGCAGTTGTCAATATTTTCTTTACAACTGAATCTGTCTGTAATTCGCCGTCCTTGAGAATGTTGTTTATATGCTGGCTGATATTTTGTTTCGTCGTATCAAAAAGCTCGGCGAGTTGTTTTTGGGTGAGCCATACCGTTTCGCCCTGCATGCGTACTTCAACACTCGACTTACCATTGTCGCCCGTATAAATGATTATTTCGTTTTTTAGTTCGTCGTTTTTCATATTATTTCGTGCCCTCAATAGCGCTTACTATTTCATCAATCGCCTTGCGCAGTTCGTTCTGCCGGGCAACAATGCCTTTGATCTCGGCGTTGAGTTTTTGTATATCAATTACCTCGCGGGTGTCCTTTTGCGCCACATAGGTGGATACCGCGATGTTGTAGTCATTTTCTTCAATGGTCTTATTACCCACCAGATTGGCAAAATGCTCGATGTCTTTGCGCTTGATAAACGCGTTTAATATCTTTTCGCGGTTTTCTTCGCTCAATTTATTTTTATTTCCACCGCGGACAAATTCGGTTGACGCATCTATAAACAGTATTTTATTATCTTTCTTGCTTTTTTTAAGCTTTGGCGTGGACATTGACAAAAAGCTCGCTCGGCAGAATATAGAACCCTTTTTCCTTTACCGTATCGGCGCGCCCGAACTCCGCCTCTTTGTCTGAAAGCTTGGCGTAGTCAAAATCTTTATTGCCGCTGCCACGTCCGTCTTAAGCGATTTGTTTGGGCGGGTATTTATTTCTTCAGTCGTTCTACTTCCTTTCGAATCTGTTCAATCACTTCTTTATTCCCTATTTCTCCATCCAAGCTGAAGACTATAAATACTTTGCCGCCGTATTGCTCTTCAAATTCCGCGAAACTGTTTTTCATTCTTTCAGTTGGAGAATAATTGCCGAAGTTTGCTTTCGCTGTCAATGGCTTGATTTGAATTCCAAATGCTCTATTATCAACTTTTGCCACATAGTCGATGTCTCCCGCGTGGTCAAGTTCAGGATCTGATTCCTCAAAAATTATGTCTGGAAAGATTTTGGCTAATCCGTCATTAACAACAGACTTCTCCCGGAGGAAACCGTCAAATGTCCTATTGACGGTAAGATTGTAAATGTAATCAATGCAATCCTGAAGCGTCAGTTGACTGAAGGCCGCTTGCCATTCAGGAATAACTACTTCTGTTATTTTCTCGTAAAGCCGTTCGCCAAGTTCCCGCAAAGACTCTGGGGAAATTTTGGTCGGCGCCTTTGAGACTGTGTATGCGTTTTCAAAATACCATCGTTCCCATTCTTGAATTGTTTTTGGCTGGCATTCCCTAATAAGGGCCATCACCGCTCCGACTTTATTGGGCCTTGATAACTGGTAAGTTTGGTTGGCATAGTTCAGGACTTTTTCCTTTTTGCCAAATTCCATGGAATATCTTTGTTTTTTTACCATTTAATGCCTCTGCAGGTTTAGAAATTTGTCTTTGTATTTAAAGTCAGTTAAACTGTCAACGTCAACCAAACCTTCCTTTATTATATGGGCATTTATAAAGGTTTTGTTTTCCAGGTAAAGATAGCAAAGCAAGTTATTGCTTTCATCGTATTTATGATTGTCGAACTTCATAAATACTTTTTGCCCCTTTGTTTTTTCAATCAGATATCTGATAGCCTGTTCATTGGCAGGCTTTTTTTCTTTCACGCCGATCAGGCGAACAACCAAGCCGCTGTTCAACTTCATCAATTCAGGGCTGATTACTGATTTTACATAATAGTAGATTTCTCTATCACCGCT
>CAZKHU010000133.1:0-6865 GCA_964552725.1 uncultured Syntrophus sp. | reverse complement strand
ATTGCGAGCGTCCACGCCGGTGGCCAGTTTCTGTGATGTGGTCAGGATCGTCGGGATGGTCTTCTCGTTATCCTGAAAGTCACGCAGATGCTGATCCCCTATTGCGCCGTCGTTGGCTGTAACCCGCTGGCAGTAGTTCGGGTCATTACTCGTCTTCATCTGGTTGATGAGGTCGCGCACGGCCAGCGCGTGAACCTGCGTTGCACAGAACACCAGAGTCTTCTCTCTCTGATCGATCTGCGACATAAAGATTTCGACCCGTTTCTTCTCCCGCTCCTTGATCTCTATGATCTTGTTGAAGTCGGCTTCCTCGTACCACTTACCCGCCTCTATCTCCCCTTCGACCACGGTATCGTCGGGTGTATAGACATATTCGTCGAGTGTCGTGGAAATCTGCTTCACCTTAAAGGGAGTCAGGAAGCCGTCGTTGATGCCCTCCTTGAGCGAGTAGATGTAAACCGGCTCGCCGAAGTAAGCGTAGGTGTCCACGTTATCCTTGCGCTTGGGGGTGGCGGTCATGCCCATCTGAACGGCGGGGGCGAAGTAGTCCAAAATGCCGCGCCAGTTGCTTTCGTCGTTCGCGCCGCCGCGATGGCACTCGTCGATGACAATGAAGTCGAAGAAGTCAGGAGGGTATTCGCCGAAATAGGGTGAGGGCTGGCCGTCTTTTGGCGGACCACTCATAAAGGTCTGGAAGATGGTGAAGAAAATGCTGCCATTTGTGGGTGCCTTGCCTTTCTTGCGGATGTCCTCCGGTTCGATCCGCACCATCGCGTCCTCTGGAAAGGCTGAGAACGCATTGTAGGCTTGGTTGGCGAGGATATTGCGGTCAGCGAGAAAGAGGATGCGCGGACGGCGTGAAGGCTCACGGCTCAGGCTCCAGCGGCTGTGAAACAGTTTCCAGGCGATCTGAAAGGCAATAAATGTCTTGCCTGTGCCGGTGGCAAGGGTGAGGAGAATCTTTTGACGACCCTCAGCAATGGCCTCCATCACCCGCTCGACAGCGATGTCCTGATAGTAGCGGCTGGGATGGGAACCGCCCTTGTCCTCAAATGGTATGGCAGAAAAGCGGTCACGCCAGGCGTTCTTTTCGGCAAAGGTCAAATTCCAGAGTGTGTCCGGTAAGGGGTAGCAAGAAAGTTCGCCTTCTTTGCCGGTCTCCATGTCGATACCGTAAATACCCTGTCCGTTGGTGGCATAGGCGAAGCGCACGGCTATCTTTTCTGCGTAGTGCTTGGCCTGCCCCACGCCCTCGGTCAACGGTTTGTCCCACGCCTTAGCCTCTATAACGGCCAGTTTGTGGTTGCGATGGACCAGAACATAGTCGGCGATAAGCGGTTTTCCTCGCTGACCGAGACCTTCGATACGCCCCGGCGTGATGGGATATTCGCGGAGGATCTTGCTACCCTCGGCAACCCCCCAGCCAGCCGCTTTCAGGGCGGGATCAATATGTTCGGCTCTGGTTTCGGCTTCGTTCATAGCTTTTCCTCAGGAGCGCCAATTCTGGGACCGCCAATCCCGGGAGCGCCAATCTCCTGATTGGCTTTTCCAAGTACCTTCGAGGCGCTGCTCCACGGCCAGTCTTCCTCGCTTGAAACAAGCCCTGCCTTCACAGGATTCAGGAGAATATATTCCCTGGTTTGTTGAAAGTGGCGGTCGTTCCGGATGGCACGGTCCCAGTATTCGCGATGCCAAATCCTGGAAGCGCCAATTTCGCGGTTGGCGTCTCTCAAATAGTCACGGATTCTCCGCGCCGTGAATTTCTTCCATGACGCCACAATTTTTGCGACAGACCATCCATTCATGGACTGAAAAAGAACATGGATATGATTCGGCATCACCACCCACGCGACCAGAGAATAGCGTTGGCCTTCAAAAAAAAGGAGTGTGTTTTCAACTATCGCAGCAATGGTTGGCTCTTTAAGGATACAGGATCCATAACCTGCGTCAATCGAGGCTTCTATTAGCTTTCGCCGTTCAACATCCTTTTTTTCCGGCGACAGGCTTCGAATCTCGTCTTCCATGCGTTCCAAAACCATCTTGGGTAAACCGTCGGCAAGATGAAAGGTCACGTGCTGGATTGCCATATCACTTTCAAAGTGCGGTAGATAGCCACGGCTGTGCCACTGACATCCGGGAGCGCTGGGAGCGCCAGTCTCCTGACTGGCTTTATTAAAAGCGCCAATCGGGAGATTGGCGTTCCCAGAGGTATTCCCGGAGATATTTCCCGGTTGCAGGTTGTCACTCATAATTGTCCCATAAATGCCTGATGCAGCAGCGACTTTTTCAATGCCTCCAGTGCGGTGAGTTTCTGCTGGTAGATGGATGCGAGGCGTTGGGTTTCTTCGCGTAGGGAGTCGACTGTTGAAACAATCTGCTCCTGTTCATTAATACTTGGCAACGAAATCTCCATGTCCTTGATCATTCCAAGTTTGAGAAACTTCGTCCCTGCGCCAACGGATTGCTCTTTGAACTTCTTCAGGCTCTTTAACATCTGGAAATACAGGAATCGATACAGCACACGTGCTTGCTCATTCACCGTGATCACGTAAGTGCGCTGGTACGCGTTGAACTTTCCTTTGTAGTGCTTCACGTTAAAATCGCCAACCGCGTTGTTACCGGCCAATAGAATTGCTTCACAATTAAAAGCATAGTTGTCGATGGCGTAAATCTCTCTTGAGCAGGTGAAGAAGGGATATGGCCCGTTTTCAACTGCCGCATTCGCATCCAATTTACCCGTAGTGATTTTTACCAATTCGCCAAGCGGAACATTTTCCGAATCTGAGCCATAAATGTAGCTTTCGAAGATGGCGCGGGCGTTTTTGAGGTTCTTCTCGGCGTTGGCTTTGGCGGTGGCGATGCCGTCAAAGGCTTCGTCGAGGATGCCGACGATCCGCTGCTGTTCGGGGAGGGGAGGGACTGGAACAGCGACCTCTTTCATCTTGCCGCCTGATAGCTCTTTGAAAGTTGCGCCGGTTCCGAGGTCGTTAAGCAGAGCGACGATGCTCGTAAGGTAGTAGAAGAGAAACTTGCTATCAATCCGACCACCGGGGATTAAACCCTTACAGCCTTGGTTCGTAGTCATCGGCTCGGTATTTATGACCAAGTGACCGATTGGTGCACGGGAAGACAATATGACCGAGTGAGGTGGCAGCAGACGAGCAGAGCTATTCTGAAGGCCCTCATCGGTGATGGTTCGTTCGGTTCGACCGATGTACGGGCTGCTGCGCTTCCCCATTTCTGCCGGGGTAATCCATTGATGAGGTCCATCCCAGAAAGCAGAGACCCCGGTCTTAGGCGTACCGCCGTTGACCACCTCGCAGACATCACCGATGGTCATTCTCTGCCACTCCTTTTTCATAGCAGCGACATGCTTGGCTCGTTCGTAAAACAGCACGCCCACGCGCTCGATATGCTCCCGGAGTTTCGTGTGATTCAGTTCATTGAAAACCGATAGATCAATGGTGTAGGGCAGCAGCAGGTCATCCAGCGCCGACGCGATCGTCGAGCGCAAATCGGACGTTAGCGCCTCGCCGTAGAGCGTCAAATCAATATCGGATCCCGTCTTGAAGTTCCCCTTGGCGCGAGATCCATACAAAATCACCTTCTCAATCTCCGGGAAGCGCGCAAAAACGGCACAGATGTTTTCGACTGTTGTTTCCGTCAACCCATATTTCATGAGTTCTTGTCTTCCTGATCATGTAGTGTGGTGAATTTTTTAGTCATACTCTGAAAGGCGGGATAAAACCGTTCCAGGATATCATCCGCGACCGCTTGGGCGATATTAAGGTCGTAGGTATGCGTGGTTTTGTTGCGAGCTTCGATCATTTTCATCCAGTCCTCGCCCTGCTCGATCAAACCATTTTTGAACGCTTCACGCGTCGCGTCTTTGGAACCAATCAACCCCGCGATCCCTTTATCCTCCAGATAATCTTCCAATACATTCCAAGCCAGCTCATGGGTAAACTCAAAACTCTGAATCAATCCCTGTTGCTCGAGCTTGGACAGTTCGCGCGAGCGCGCCAATTCCACCGCCTCAACGAGCGTCTGAAATGCCTTGAGGTAGTTGTTGAACCGCTGTTTCCACCGAATGTCATGCATAGCCTAATCCTCCTTCATAACAACTTCCTGATATTCGCCAGCACCTCGGCGCTCTCGGCATCCAGCGCAACGATTTCATCCATGATCTTCTGTGGGCTGAGGTGGGTGACTTCCTCGCCGCCGTTCGGGTTCTTCACGGAGAGGTCAAAGGTCGTTTGATCGATATTCTTGACGTCCACGCTCCAACTCTTGGGAGAATCAGCAAAGGTCTTCTGTAATTCGATGAACTCAGCAAGGTCGTCGTCATTAAGGGGGTTCGTCTTGCCCATGTTACGTCCGGGGTTGAGCTGGTAGAACCAAATCTTCCGGGTGGGTGCTCCCTTCTCAAAGAACAGCGCCACAGTCTTCACGCCAGCCCCCAAGAAGGTGCCGCCGGGACAGTCAAGAACAGTATGCAAGTTGCAGCTCTCCAGCAGCAATTTGCGGAGGCTCGTGGAGGCATTGTCCGTATTGGAAAGAAAGGTGTTCTTGATAACCACACCGCCGCGCCCACCGGCCCTGAGCATCTTTATGAAGTGCTGGAGAAAGAGGAAGGCGGTCTCACCGGTGCGAATGGGGAAATTCTGTTGCACCTCTTTACGCTCCTTGCCACCGAAGGGCGGATTGGCCAGCACAACGTCGTAGCGGTCTTTCTCCTGAACGTCGGCAAGGTTCTCGGTAAGCGTGTTGGTATGCAGGATATTCGGGGCGTCGATGCCGTGCAGGATCATGTTCATAATCGCGATGACGAAGGCGAGGGACTTCTTCTCTTTGCCGTAGAAGGTGTTAGTCTGGAGCGTGGTCAGGTCTTTGGTGGTGAGGTTGCCTTCGTCCTTCAAATAAACGAACGACTCGCAGAGGAAGCCGGCGGAACCGCAAGCGCCGTCGTAGATTCGCTCGCCGATCTGGGGCTTGACGACCTGCACTATGGCGCGAATGAGAGGGCGCGGGGTGTAATACTCGCCGCCGTTTCTCCCCGCGTTGCCCATATTTTTGATCTTGGCTTCGTAAAGGTGCGACAGCTCGTGCTTTTCGGTCTGGGAACGGAAACGCAGTTCGTCGATATGGTCGATGATTTCGCGCAGGTTATACCCGCTTTGGATCTTGTTCTTGATCTCCGCGAAAATCTGACCGATCTTATATTCGATGGTGTTCGCGCCCGTAGCCTTCTGGGTGAAGCCGTGCAGGTAGGGAAAGAGTTTCAGATTGACAAAATCGCGGAGGTCATCGCCGGTCATAGCCTTGTTGTGGTCCAGTTTGCCGTCCTTGCCTTTGGGTGCGGCCCATGTTTCCCAACGGTAGGGATTATCGAGAATAAAGGAGTACGTCTTTCCTGCCAGCTCTGCCTCCATCGCCCTGTCCAGTTCCAGCCCGTCAAGGTATTTCAGGAAAAGCAGCCAGGAAGTCTGCTCGGTATAATCGAGTTCGGTCGTGCACCCCGCCTCTTTCCAGAGAATGTCGTCTATATTTTTGAAAGCCTGTTCAAACATTATTTCCTTTCATTCGCAAAAACCTCTCAAGATTTCAGTCTCAGGCTCAGGCGCCGATGTTTCTGTCTGTATCATCATATCTTGCATCCCTGATGGTTATCCCCATACGGAAACGTCAGAGGGGTCATCATACTGAATAGTTACAATTTGTCATATATTTGGGTGTTGAGTCCTTTACATCCCAAACTCACAAAATCAAGATAAAATTCAGATTTGTGTGATACTCGACACAATGCAGGTAAATATAATCTAAGGACGGCGAGACACCGCCGCTCCCAGGGTTGGCCGAAACCAAATCCTGCCCTCGGCCGTCAATAATGGACATGAAATATTTCATGCTGTAATGATTTACCCTGCTGAATTACCTTGTAATCTTGCTGAATTATTCCCCGAAAGACAGCGCTGGTCGCCGCCCAATCAACCACATCGACGCGAATGGGTAAATCCGCTTCATCAAAGGCATCCTTAATTATTGCCATGAATTCAAGTGAAAACGGTTGTTCTGTCAGTATCACCAGATCAAGGTCAGAGTAGGGTTTTGCCTTACCTGTAACACGCGAGCCAAATGCCAACACGGTGTGGTCCGGAACATGTTGCTTGAGAATCCGGCAAACCTCACTCCAATCATGTTGATTAAGGGAAATAGGGGGAATATCGGGCAAGGAATTCATGCTGTATAATCTTTTTTAACCAGTTTTTGATATAAATAACGCGCTTCTTCAAGAAAGTCTGGCGCTATTTCATATACTTGTACGGCTTTGTCGGCATCGTAGGTATGACTGCTGTTGGTGCGCGCCTGGCGATAAATTTTCCAGCGTAACCAGTCAGAGCGTAATAAGCCTTGCTCATTGCCTCTGCGTATCAGGCTTTGAAATGTGCTTATGTCTATTTCTTCCGGATTAGCTGCAGTTTCCTCCAGATAACGCTTCAGCATTTTTCCGCTAAGTTCGTAGGTAAATTCAAAACACTGAATAACGGAGTTTCGCAATTGCTCAAAAAGCTCATCATCATGTTGCGCCAAGTCGGATTGCGAATATTTTATGCTCTTTTCCAGTTGAGCAATGGCGCTTGCTAATGATGAAAAATCGATACTCATTCCATAACTCCTTCATTTGATGAGGCATTGCTTCTGACGGGGATCAGTGTAAGCAGCAACCGGCTTGTATGTCAAGAAGATATTCTGGACCATCTTGGCCAACTGCAAGCCTCAAGAAAAATGGACAGATTAATTTTCAATAGTAATGAGGCAATTGCAAAACCATTTGTCATTCCCGAAAGCGAAGCTTAATGTTCAT
>CAZKHU010000132.1:0-6994 GCA_964552725.1 uncultured Syntrophus sp. | reverse complement strand
GCTGGCTTATGTAAATGGGCAGCCCGGGCATAAAACCCTTTTGAAGGCATCCCTCAACACGTTGAGGTTCAGTCAAATATTGAGGCCGAAGGAATCATTCCATACTCCCCGGCCGTTACTTCCCGTTCATATAACCAACTGTTATGAAACGGTTAATCAAAGATTACGGCGTTATCCGGTTATTGGCAGGCCTTTTGCAGTCGATAGTGCAGAGCAACCTGGATGAGGCAATGCGTAAGAAAACGGGGGCAGCAGTCAATGGTGGGAGGTTCATAACCTCCTGGCGATTATAAACGACAAAGATTAAACTCAAGGAGACTGATCATGAAGCGACATCAAAAAAATAATTATTCAGATCGATGTTACGGCTGCGTCACTTGACTCCCTTGTCAAGGCAGGGCAACCCGGCCTGAAAAAATCATTCGAGGCCTATTCAGACAATGTCGCCGCTCTTGACAGTCAGGGTCAGCAGGTGATCAGACACATCGACGAAATGAGGTTACTAAGTACCGAGTATTTTGCAGAGTGGGAAAAACAGGAGGACACTTATACTAATCCGCAGATCCGCGAGCTCAGCGAAGAGCGCCGTATAAAATTAGCTGCAATGTACGCCCAGGCGCCTACAGCGGGTTCAGGAATAAAATTGTCGGACCACGCTTCACTGACGGACCTGAAGGAAATTCAGACGCACCTGTCCAACGATTTGACGTCCAAAGGGATTGACGCTATCACACCCGTTGCCGCAAAGACCGTTCAAGATTTGGACTCGTTAAGGGCAGCCCTCAAACCGGTAATATCCGCGCTGGAAGAGATAAAGGCGGAATTATATGGTGGAAAGAAATAGCTTTCTGCTTTTCATAGTACGATTGATGGTTATGGCTGAATCTATTCGAGGATATTGGCAATGTTGGTATGAAGATGGCAGAGGCGGACGTGTCAGAGGCGGACGTGTCAGAGGCGGACGTCATGACGTAGGCCAAAGGCATGAAGACCGGCGTTGGTAACAATCTATGAGCATAACAGAGGGGAAACAGAAAATGAGCCGCATAAATGTGATGTTTGATCCCCAGACAATAGCCCTGATCGGCGCAAGCGAGAAGGAAGGCGCCATCGGACGGACAATCCTGGAAAACCTGCTCCGGTCGAAAGAGAGGAGGATATTTCCGGTAAACCCCCATGCGAGCAAGGTATTGGGTGCGGAGAGCTATTCCAGCATCGCGAGCGTTCCCGAGCACGTGGATCTGGTCGTCGTGGCAACTCCCGCCCTCTCAGTGCCTGGTGTGGTTGAGGAATGCGGCCAGGCAGGTGCAGATGGGGTAGTAATCGTCTCCGCCGGGTTCAAGGAAATAGGGGAAAAAGGCGCACAGTTAGAGAGCGAAATTGATCGGATCAGGAAAAAATACGGGATGCGCATTATGGGCCCGAACTGCCTCGGTTTTGTGAGACCCGCCTCGGACTTGAATGCGTCCTTTCTCCGGGGCAATCCCCCTCCGGGAAACATCGCTTTCATCTCCCAGAGCGGCGCCCTCGGCAGTGCGATACTCGATTGGGCGGTCAGCGCGGGCATAGGCTTTAGCATGTTTGCTTCGCTCGGCTCCATGATTGACGTTGACTTCGGCGACATGATCGATTTTCTGGGAGATGACGAGGCCACAAGGAGCATCCTTATTTACATGGAGGGTGTGGGCAATGCGAGAAAATTCATGAGTGCGGCACGGGCGTTTGCCCACCGCAAACCCATCATTATTTTGAAGCCGGGGCGATTTGCCGAAAGCGCAAGGGCGGTCCGTTCCCATACCGGCGCTATGGCAGGGGACGACGCGGTATATGAAGCAGCCTTCAGGAGGGCCGGCGCCGTAAGGGTCCGGGAAATAGGAGAACTCTTCAACGCCGCCCAGGTTCTTGATTCTGAGAGGTTGCCAGCCGGGCCGAGGCTTGCCGTGGTAACGTCTGCCGGCGGACCGGGCGTGATGGCCACCGATGCCCTTATTCACCTTGGTGGGGAACTGGCAACTCTCTCCGACGAGAGCATGACGAAACTCAACGCATGTTTGCCGCCCTACTGGAGCAAAGCCAACCCGGTCGACGTGCTGGGAGACGCAAACATTGACAGGTTCACAAAGGCCATCACTATATGTCTTGACGACCCCCTGGTGGACGGAGTGATCGTCATTTACGTACCTTTGGACTCGGCCCCTTCAACCCAGCTTGCGAATACGGTCGCCGATATTGCAAAAAACTCCTGGAAACCTCTCATCGCAACGTGGATGGGTGGCAGGGAAGTCAAAGAAGGGATAAACGTTTTTATTGCAAACGGGATTCCGAACTACAACACCCCTGAGGAGGCTGTAGGAACTTATGTGAATATGTGCAAATACAAAAGAAATCTCGACCAGCTCTATGAAACCCCCGAAGAGTTGCCCGAGCAGGACACTCCCTCGAAAAATCATCTGAAGGAGCTCCTCCGGGCGGCCCTCACCGAAGGACGAACGCTTCTCAGCGAGGAAGAATCCAAGGATTTTCTCCTGACCTATCGCATACCTGTGGCGCCGACGCAGCTCGCACAAAATTCGGAAACGGCTGTAAGGATAGCCGATCAAATGGGCTATCCGGTGGTCATCAAGGTTGTCTCGCCTGAAATTTCCCATAAAAGTGACGTGGGCGGCGTCATCATGAATATAGATTCAGGTACGGCCCTGAAGGAAGCGTATCTGAAGTTGATGCAAGGCGTGAAGCAAAGAGTCCCGGAAGCAGTCATAACGGGTGTGGCTGTCGAAAAGATGGTTACGGATGTTGATTACGAACTCATCCTTGGGGCCAAAAAGGATAGGGATTTTGGTTCAGTTATCCTCTTTGGGATGGGAGGGACGACAGCCGAGTTTATAAAAGACTTTTCGATCGGACTCCCGCCGCTCAACCGGACATTGGCAAAGATGTTGATACAGGACACGAAGGTGTACAAAATGCTCCAGGGCTTCCGGGGAAAAGCGCCAGCCGATTTTGAAGGGCTTGAGGAAATTCTTGTCAATTTTTCCAATCTTGTCGTTGACTTCCCCGAAATAGCCGAAATCGACATAAATCCGCTTGCCATAGCGAGCGGCAAAGCCACTGCTCTGGACGCTCGAATCATTATTGACAAGAATTATACCACCACTGGCCGATCGCCCTATCCTCACCTGATTATCACTCCCTACCCGACGAAGTACATCAAACCCTGGCAATTGACTGGAGGGGAAGTGGTGCTTCTGAGGCCCATAAGACCTGAAGATGAACCCGCTGAGCGCGAGATGCTCTCTTCGTTGTCGGAAGACACCTTGAGGGCCAGGTTTTTCTCCGTTATCAAAAGTATATCACATGAGGGTCTTACCTTTTTCTGTAATATCGACTACGACAGGCACATGGCTATCATCGCGGAATTACGGGAGAACGGGAAGAAGATAATGATAGGAGTTGCCAGACTTATTATGAACCAGGATATGACGTCCGGGGAAGTGGCCGTCCTCGTGCACGACAGGTTCCAGGGGGGAGGCCTTGGCTATAAACTTGTCGAGGCGCTCATCGAAATAGCTCGCGAGAGAGACCTTAAGGATGTCCGGGCAGACGTACTCACCGAAAACTGTAAAATGCTCAGTATATTCAGGCGCCTGGGATTCTCAACCCGGAGGGTTTCCGGCGGTGTGAGTGAAGCCCTGCTGAATCTGGAAGAAGAAGGGACTCCGGGAGGAGTCTCTAAATAGTCCGGCTCAGGTCAGAACGTTTAGCTTTGTCGATCTTCTTCCAAAAAATAGACAAACTCCCCGCCCAAAAGGAGAATCGTTGCGGAATAATATACCCACAAAACGGAAACGATTACGGTGCTCAATGATCCGTAAAAAATGGAGTACCCGGCCAGATGGGTGACATACCAGGCAAAAAGATGTTTGGCCGACTCCCACAGCAAACCGGTAAAGAAGGCCGCCTGCAGGGCGGATTTGAGGTGGATCAGCTCATTGGGAACGATTTTGTAAATCAAAAAAAACATGCTGATGGTCAGGAAAAAAGGGAGAAGGTATTTCAGTATCCATTGCACCGTCGGCCCTATCGCCATGTGAATATGTCCCTCGTAGCCCTGCAAAAAGGTGACGGCGGAGCTGAGAGCCATGCTCCCCAGGAACAGCATTCCCGCCAGGAGAATCATCAACAGATCAATCCCGAATCCCCGCAGCATCCCCCTGTTGTTCTCCACGCGGAACACAATGTTGAGAGCGATCCGCAGCGAGCTGAAGACCCCTGTGGAAAACCACAGCAAGCCTGCCAGTCCCACGATTCCCACAATCTGACGGTTCCGGATGACGTCCGCAAGATTTTTCATGATCTTGGGATCCAATGCCGGAACCACATTCCGGATGTAGTCCCGAATATGAGAGAGCACCTCCTGGTCGTTGTAAAGATAAGTCCCGAACAATGCCAAGAGCAGCATGATAAAAGGAATCAGAGTGATGAGGATGTTAAAAGCAATCCCCGAAGACAGGAAAAAGCCATTGTCATCATTGAATTTTTTCAGGGTTCGCCAGAGAAAGCCGAGGTTCTTCAGTACCTCTTTGAGCCATTTGTGTCTCATCGAATAAGTCCGTTTCATCGTATCAGGGTTCTTTAAGATAAAACTCTTCTTCACTCTTAACGCGGGAAACACCGGGGAATTTTATCTGGTTATGGAGCTGATCCTCAAACAGCGCCGAAAGGCATGAGGAATAAATAAGGCGAAACGGAGCTTATTGAAGGCGCTTATGCGAATGAGACCGGGCACCGGTTTAGTTCCTCCCGGATAGCCACGCCGAGCTTTTCCATTATGTAGGGCTTCTTGACATAGGCGCCCGCTCCCAGCCGCTGCGCCTCCCGAACCCTTTCCGTTTCGGAAAAGCCGCTGACCAAAACAGCCTTCTGCCCCGGGCTGATCGCCAGAACCCTCCGGTAGGTCTCCAGACCATCGATCCCCGGCGCCATGATCATGTCCAGAACCAGCATGTCGGCCCTATGCCCCTTGAGGTAGGCAACAGCCTCTTCCCCGCTGGCAACAACCTCAACCTTATACCCCAGCCGTGCCAGCAATCCGGAGGCAATGTCCCTCTGTTCAGGCACGTCATCCACCACCAGCACCGATTCACCGCTGCCCATGTATTGGCCTATCCGCTCTTTTTGCTGCGGCGCAGCCAGTTCCTCCCGTGTTGCCGGGAAGTAAAGCGTAAACGTGGTTCCCGCCCCCACTTTTGTCTGGATATCAATATATCCATGGTGATCCTTTACCGTTCCCCAGACAATCGCCAGCCCCAGTCCGGACCCACTCCGTCCCAGCTTCTTTTTTGTATAAAAAGGTTCAAATATCTTCTCCATATTCTCAGCCGGGATGCCCATCCCCGTATCGGATACAATCAGAACGGAGTAATCCCCCTCCCGTACCTCATCATAACCCCGGACGGCCTTGTCCAGGTAGATGGCCTGCGTCCGGATCGTTACTTCCCCCTGCCCGGATATCGATTCCGTCGCATTCGCCACCAGGTTCATCAGTGTCTTTTCCAGGTGGAGGGGGGAGCCTTTAATGTTCAGAAGGCTATTGTCAAGCTCTGTCCGGAAGGTAACACAGGGATAATAGTCCTGCATCTTCTCAAACACCGGGCTCCTGAGAAAACCGGAAACCACGCCGTTGAGATTGACCACATCCGATGCCGTTACGCCCCGCCTGGCCAGGGTGAGGAGATCCTGAATGATCGCTGCCCCCTTTTCGACGGACAGCAAAATCTTTTCAGCGTGCCCCCTGCCCCTTTGCCCTTGGGGAATTTCCATAAGCAACAACTCCGAGTATCCGCTGAGCGCCCCCAGGACGTTATTCAGATCATGGGCCACTCCGCCGGCCAGTCGCCCCAAAGCCTCCATCTTCTCGGATCTCTGGATGCGCTCCTCGAAACACCGTTTTTCTTTTTCCATCTGTTTGCGCTTGGTGATGTCGCGAATGTTAAATTGTGCCAACGTGGCTCTGTCAACGAGATATATATCCGTATCGATATACTGCCCGGACTTGGTTTTTACCGGGGAATCATTGAAATTGAGAATATCGTTCTCTTCCAGGTTTTGCATGGTTGTTTTAAAATTACCCTTATCAAGCCAAATGCCGATGTCCGGAAGCTTTTTCCCAATGCACTCCCTGCTGGTATAGCCCAATATAGTCTCGGTGGCCGGATTGGCCTGTATTATCCTCCCTTCGCATTTTTCGAGAAGAAGTATCCCGTCACTTGCCGTTTCAAAAAGGCGTCTGAAGCGCTCTTCAGAGTCAATCAAATTTCTTTCCAGTCGCCTGCGCTCGGTTATATCCTCAATGGCCAGGAGAATCATTTTGGCGCCGATGTCTTTCCTGTATATCTGGCGGGCATTAAGCAGCATGATTTTATCACCGATGTCCTGGAAATTATGCTCAACCTCGAAGTCGTCGAAAGCTTCTTTTTCAGGAAGGACTTCTTCAAGCAGTTCCCGAAGCTTGGGAATGTCCCACTGCTTGTTCCCAAGGTCATAGACGAAACTTCCGACCGTCTCCCCGGAAGTTGTTTTAAAGGTTTTGTAAAAGTTGCGGTTCACCGAGATTATTTTCAGGTCCGCATCAAGGACTAAAAGGGGCTCTCGAATAGTCTCCACAATACTTTCGGCATAGCGACGGGACCCCTCGGCCGCAAGCTCAGCCGATATAATCCGGATTTCTGATTCTTGCCGGGCGGCATTCTGCGAGCGCAATTCCGTCAGCTCGTTTGCTGACTGCTTCCTTGTCTCATTCTCATCTTTCATAAGGTTACCAATTTTGAAAATAGGCGCTTTCACGGAAGGATGTTCATGACTTTCCATCTTTCCTTTGAGGCAATTGCAAAACCATTTGTCATTCCCGAAAGCGAAGCTTAATGTTCATAATGTTTCTATCGGGAGGCAATTGCAAAACCATTTGTCATTCCCGAATGTCTCTATCGGGAATATG
>CAZKHU010000131.1:0-7057 GCA_964552725.1 uncultured Syntrophus sp. | reverse complement strand
CCCCCAGACAGCCGATGCCGGCCGCCTCCGTCGGGGCGGCAATGCCCATGACGATCGTTCCCAGAACCAGGAAAATCAGAATGCCCGCGGGAATGATCGGGAGGGCCACCTTGAACAGGCCCACCCAATTCAGCCGCTCTTCCTTCGGAATGGAGGGACCGAGTTTGGGGTTGATATAGCAGCGAATCGTGATGTAGATCATGTAAAGCCCCGCCAGCATGAATCCCGGCAGGAAGGCCCCGGCGTAGAGCTGGCCGATGGAGGAGTTGTCCACCATGCCGTAGACGATCAGCATGACGCTCGGGGGAATTAAAATCCCCAGCGTGCCGCCGGCCAGAATCCCTCCCAGCGCCAGCCCCTTGTCGTACTTGCGGTTCAGCATCTGCGGCAGGGCAATCATCCCCATCGTCACTTCCGTTGCCCCCACCACGCCGGCCATCGCCGCCATCATCGTGCAGGCGGCGACCGTCGCCGTAGCGACGCCGCCCTTGAGCCAGCCGAGCCAGTGGTAGACCATCATGTAAATATCTTCGATGACGCCGCTCCGTTCAAGGATGTTCGCCATCAGGATGAAGAGCGGAATGGCGTCCAGCAGGTAGTTGGTCATCAGACCGAAGATCCGCGTCGGCACGACATTGACCGCGGACGGCCCCTGGAAGATCGCCGTAAAAAGGATGCCCACAAACCCGGTGGCAAAGGCAACCGGCAGACCCATAAACATCACCAAAACCATGCTGCCGAAAAGGAGTATGGTTATCCATTCAATGCTCATTTAAATTCCCTCCCCGTAAAAACCATGTGGGCGTCCCGGATAGTCCAGACGATGCCCTGCAACAGCAACAGCACCCCGCCGAAAGGCATCAAGAATTTGACGGGATAGAGGGGGGGCGCCCAGTCGGTGAAGGAATTTTCTCCGGGAATTTCCATGCCGAACAACGTGTTGCCCGCGTTCATCGTCTGGGAACTCCAGTAGAAATTCCACGAGGTCCAGATGTAAACCAGAACGAAACAGTAGAAGAAAACGCTGGTAACCAGGTCCATTATCGCCTGGGTCCGGGGGGTCCGGGTCGCATAGAACACGTCGACCCGCACATGGGCCCGCCAGAAGTGGGCAACGCCCACAATCATGACGTAGTACATCGCAAACAGGGAGTACATCGTCTCGTGCCCCCAGTTCGTAGGCATGCCGAACGCGTAGCGCATTATCACCTCAAAGGAGATGACCGCAACGCAGATCAGCGAGATATAGGCCATCATCCTGCCAACAAAGACGTTGGTCTTTTCGACGGCCATCATAAAGGTCCTCAATTTGTTCATAAATTAACCTTCCTCGTTCTTTCCCCACCCCCCTGTCGGTCTGAATGGGAGCATGGCTTCGTTGCCCGCAAAACCCGCGTCGCCCCAGCGCTCCTCGCGTGGGACAACGCGTCACCGGTCGAGCGCCCCGGAAAACCGTTCATAAAAAAGGGGAGGGAGGAATCCTCCCCTCCCCCACCCGGAACGGCTATCAGATGACCAGTTTCTTTCCCTTGCTGTCCACCATATCCTTGTCGTTGTAGTACTTCATCTTCTCAGACTTCATGTACTCCCACTGGGACTTGAACGCCTTCATCGCCAGCGGATCCTTTTTGGCCCACTTCACCCAGAGTTCGGGGGCAAACTTCTGGAATTTCTGGATGTCCGACTCCTTCAGGCGGATAATTTCGACCCCCTTGGCCTTGTACTTCGGAATCGCATCGAGGTCCGCCTTCTGAATCGCCGTGTAGTGATCTAGCGAGTGCCAGGTCACCGCCATCTCTAAAAGTTGCTGGAGGTGTTGGGGTATCTTCTTCCAGGAATTCATGTTGATCTCGATGCTCATGATGTCAACAGGCTGGTGCAGACAGGGGGTGGAAGGCGGCCCCAGGATGATGTATTTGGCAACCTCGGCGAACCCGAGGTTGTAGTTGATCGCCCAGCCGACGAAGTCGGAGGCGTCGATGACGCCTTTCTCCAAAGCGGGATAGACCTCCCCGCCGGGGAGCAGCACCGTGGAAACGCCGGCCGCGCGGTAGATGTCGGCGATGATTCCGCCCGGATACCGGATCTTCTTGCCCTTGAAATCCTCGAAGGAGCGGATCGGCACCTTGGAGTGGATCAGGTTGTCGTCGTGCTGGATCGGCCCCAGATACATCATGTTGTGGGCGCCGTAGGCCTGGCGGGCAATCTCCTTCCCCCCGAGGACATCGTACCAGGTGTCCCACTGGTCGGGACGGTCCATCGCGAAGGGATAGGAGGAAAGGAAGGTCGCCACCGGGATCTTGCCGGGCCAGTAAACGTCAAAGCAGTGCATCGCGTCGAACACCCCTGATTTGACCGCATCGAACATCTCGAAGGTTCCGACGATGGCGCCGGCGGGCAGACATTCGATCAGCAGCTTCCCCTCTGTCACTTCGGCAACCTTCTTGCCGAAATCCTGAAATTTTACGTAGCCCACGGTGCCTGCATCCCATGCCGTCTGCATCTTCAGCTTTATCGGCGCCGCAGCGGAAAGACGCATTACGCCCGGAAATCCCATAACGCCTGCCGCGCCCCCGGCCACAACGGCCGCCGTTTTCAAAAAGTTACGACGAGATTCTTTTCCCGCGCCCTTTGCCTGTCCCACTTTCTTCTCTTCCTTGACTTCGCTCATAACTCTCCTCCTTGTATTGTTATGTTGCAATCTCGTCCCGGGATGAAGTCCGGGACTCCCTGTACAGCGCTTCATTTTAGAGTGTAAAACCGGCTTAACCTTTCGTTCCGCGTTTTTCTTACTATCAGTTCATAAGCTGCGTCAAGCCTTAGATTGAGCTGACGTTAAAAATAAACGACATCATTTAAAAATCATTGCAAAGCCTTCTGTAATATCTGCACCGTATGGATCACCTTGATCGACGGATCGAGATGGTTGGAAATGGTAAGACTGCATCCCGGGCAGCCGGTTGCGCAAAACTGCGCCTTCGTCGCCTCGATATTGTCGGTCTTGCGCTTCGTGATCTTCGCCGAAATCTCCGGATAGTCGATCTGAAAAGAGCCGCCGCCGCCACAACAGTCAATCGCGCCGTTCATTTCCACAAATTCCACACCCGGAATCGACTTCAGCAAATTCCTCGGCTGCACACTCACCTTCTGTCCTTTCGCAAGGTGGCAGGGATCGTGATAGGTAACCCTGATTTTTTCTCCTGCCGGCTTCATCGCCGGGAGCCATTCCCTGTGGGAATCGATGAAAAGAGCGACATCCTGAACCTTCTCCGAAAGCAGCAGGGCTGCCTTGAGTTCCTGATCGGTTACATCCTCGCCAAGATCATGCAGATCCTTCAGAACGTGATAGTATTCGTTTTTCAGCGACGCGCTGCAGGTGGCGCAGTCAATTATCACCGCATCCACATCATCCCTCGCGAAGAGACGCAAATTCTCCCGGATCACCTCGATTGAGGCCTTCCGTTCGCCCGAAAAGAATACCGGCAGTCCGCAGCAACCCTGATCGCCCGGAATGATCACCTCCACGCCCATTTTGCCGAGCACATCGACCACCGCCATGCCGACGTCGCCGTAGAGATATTTGGTGGCGCAGCCGTGGAAATAGAGAACCCGGGCATTGGTCTTTCCCTGTTTGGGCTGAACCACTTCAGGAACCATCTCGTTGAAGGGCTTCTCGTTCAGTTGCGGAATCCTCTCAACTGACAGGGCGCCGGCATTGAGCTTTGACTCAATCCATGCCCCCCCGAAATTGCGCCGCGCCCACTCCCCGAAGGCCGCCGAAGCCGACATGATCCAGCGGCTCGAAAGCGCCCTGAACATTGCCCGCTTGCGCCAGTCGGCGCCGTATTTCTGCAACGCGCGCCAGCGAACGCCGGAGAACAGGCTCACCTGATTGACGCCGCTCGGGCAGTTGGCGACACAGGAACCGCACAGAAGGCAGGTCGACAAAAACGTCTTTTTGACCTCTTCCGTCAGGCTCAGGTCGTTTTCCAGCATTTTTTTGGTAATCTGCACCTTGCCGCGGGGACTGGCATGTTCCATGCGGATTTCCCGGTAAACCGGACAGTGGGCCGAGCACAACCCACACTTTATGCAATGATAGACGTTTTCCGCCGTATCATTGCCGAGCAATGCCTGCTGTTCCATAATAAGCGTTTTCCTCTCTTTCCTGCTTTCTCATATTCCGCCGACATAACGGCCCGGGTTGATAACGCCGTTCGAATCGAACTTTTCCTTAAGCCCCTTTACCAGCCCGACATCGGCGCCAATCTTTCCCCAGACGGAGACATTTTCCTTGATAAAGCGCGGAGCCTTTTCCACAATGAGATTCCCGTCGCTTTTCACCGCCATATCGGTCATATCTTCGATTATTTTTATGATTTCCCCTTCTTTCTTCTCCACATCCCTGCCCGCCAGAATTGCCGTGGTGAGAATCCCGCTTCCGGCATGACACGCCAACGCGCATTCGCATCCGCCTTTCCTGACGGCCTTTTCCGCGGCGGCCATCACCTGCGTCTGACGGGAAATGGCAAAATTAGACTTGAGGATGATCAGATCGGAATGATTTTTTGCTAATTCGTCGGTGAAATCACTGTACGAAATCCAGAAACCCCGATGTCCGTCCCCCTTGAGGGAGGCGGTACCCTGCGCCCCTGACTTGCGGCCCATTTCCGTCATATCGGCAATCTGCCTCTCCACTGCCTCGCTGATCCCCTCGAGTCCGACCGCGACAAGATATTCTCCGGAAAGCGGCAGCAGATTCCGGCAGGCGGCTGCGGCTTGCGCGTTCAGCAGTTCCAGCGCCGCCGGGTAGTAGAACGACGGAAGCGCCTTGTGAAAGAACGCGTCGGCATCCTTCAGGTCTGCAAAAGCAAGAAAGAGGGTCGCCTCCGCCTCCGGCTTCAGATAAATCCGGAAAGTCGTCCGGCAGATCAGCCCCAGCGCCCCCAGCGAACCGATCAGCAGTTTGGTCAGATCGTAACTGGCGACATTTTTCATAACCTTGCCGCCGGCATGGACGATATCCCCATTGGCAAGCACCGCGGTATTGCCGAGGATAATGTCGCGCAGCCCCCCGTAGAGAAGCCGCCGGGGTCCGTTCGAGTTTGCGGCGACAACCCCGCCGATCGTTGCCTCTCGAAAGTGGGGCGGATCGAGCGGCAGAAAATAGCCTTCGCCTTCCGCGCTCAATTTTGCCTGCACCTCGGCTACCGTAGCCCCGCACTCGACCTCGATGGTGAGATTGGCGATGTCGTAATCGGCATACCCGTTCATCCGCTTCGTCGAAAGGATCAGGTCGGCTCTTGCCGGGATTCCCCCGAGCGACATCTTCGTGCCGCCTCCCCTGGGAAGCACCGCCAGACCGAGCCCATGGGCAACCGCCATGACCTTTGACGTTTCGGCAATCGTTCCGGGAGAAACCATCAATCCGGGAATAACGTCATCCACCGCCAGGGACTTCAGCTTGTCCTGATCAGCGACTACATGGGCGTCTCCGACAATTTCCCGGAACGCACTAACCAAATTTTCAGTTCTCTGCATAAGCAATCTCCTTTGCTCCGCAGGCTTCGCTTGCCATCAGATTCAGCTTGCCGGGGTTAAGGATTCCGTCAGGATCAAACGTCCTCTTGACATTCTCCAGCGCGGCGAGATCCTCGGGACAAAACTGCAACTGCAGGGCCACCAGTTTTTCGACTCCGACTCCATGCTCGCCGGTAATCGTCCCCCCCATTTCGACGCATAGCTGCATGATCTCAAAGGCAGCCTTGTGCACCCTGTCCAGTTCATCCTTGTCCCGTTCATCAAAAAGGATAAGCGGATGGAGGTTGCCGTCGCCGGCGTGGAACACATTGGCTATCTGGACATTGTACTTCTTACTGATCTCGCCTACGCGCCGGAGCGTCTCGGGAAGTTTGGTCCGGGGAACGGTGCCGTCGTTGACGAGATAGTTAGGCCGCAGCCGGCCGGTTGCCCCAAAGGCGCCTTTGCGCGCCATCCAGAGTTTGTCCCGTTCCGCATCGGTTTTCGCCAGCTTCACGTCCCGCACGTTATTGTCTTTGCAAATAGCGATGACGTGTTCGGCAAGCCGGTCCAGCCCGTCCTGCAAACCGTCGAGTTCGATCAGCAGCATCGCAGCCGCATCTATCGGCAGTCCTATTTTATAAAAGGCTTCGACGGCGTTTATCGCCACATTATCGAGCATCTCCAGCGTTGCCGGCACCATCCCCGCCTTGACGATCCCGGAGACCGTGTTGGCGCCGTCTTCCACGGTATTGAAAATCGCGAGGAGCGTTTTTACCGCTTCGTTTTTCGGCATGATGCGCAGAATGATTTTGGTTGCAATCGCCAGCGTGCCCTCGGAGCCCGTTATCAGACCGATCAGATCGAACCCGGGATTGTCGAGTGCTTTTCCGCCGAGCCTGATTATCCGGCCATCGGCCAGCACCACCTCGGCGCCGAGAACATGGTTGCTGGTGACGCCGTATTTGAAACAGAGGGGACCGCCGGAATTTTCCGCCAGATTGCCGCCGATTGTCGTCGCCTTTTCGCTCGCCGGATCGGGCTGATAGAGATAGCCCAGTTTCGCTGCCGCCGCCTTGATATCAAGCGTGATTGCGCCCGGTTCCACTACAATCCGCTGATTTTCAAGGTCAATCTCCAGTATCCGGTTCATCCTGGTCATCAGCATCACGATGCCGCCCTGGTTCGGTACCGGCCCGCCGGAAAGCGATGTGCCGGAGCCCCTGGCAATCAGAGGCATTTTATTTTGATGGGCGAACCGTGCGATCTGCGAAACCTCCTCAGTAGACTCCGGAATGACTACGAAATCCGGTTTCCCCTTGATAAGGGAGGCGTCATAACCGTATATCTGCAGCTCCATCTCCGATGTCAGCACGTCGGCTTCTCCGACTATCTTTTCCAGTTCCTTAATAATTTTTTCTTTTTCCATGACGATCCCTCACAAGCCCACTTCAGACAGGCGATCCCTGAAACCCGAATCCGCTGTGCGAGAGCTTTGAAAATCTATACCCTTTTGTCATTCCCGCGCAGGCGGGAA
>CAZKHU010000130.1:0-7096 GCA_964552725.1 uncultured Syntrophus sp. | reverse complement strand
GGAAGTCACCGGGGAAGTCACCGGGGAAGTCACCGGGGAAGTCACCGGGGAAGTCGAGCGCTTGATGCTTGTGATGCAGGGCGAAATAAGACGTCAGGATATGCAGGCAGCCCTTGGCCTCCGCCATGAAGATTACTTTAGAGAGGCCTACCTCGTACCTGCCTTGAATGAGGGGCTTATTGAAATGACCATCCCCGATAAGCCCACCAGCCGCCTCCAGAAATACCGCCTCACCGACAAAGGCCGCGCCTGGATAGCCGGGAGGAAACCGCTGACATGAAAGTATTATTAACCCCATGGGTTAATAATACTTGACAGAAAGTAAATATGGACATATCCTTCAAAAACATAAAACTGGCCAAATCCTTCAACGAGGGAACTCAGATCGAAAGGATTCACGGGACGTTACGTGCGAAGAAAATCCGGATTCGGATGAAAGAGTTGCGGGCTGCCACGAGCCTTATGGACTTCTGGCCGCCGAAAAGTCCGCCGGGACGGTGTCACGAGCTTACAGGGGGGCAAAGAGCCGGCCAGCTATCTGTGGACTTGGATCATCCCTATCGACTGATTTTCATCCCCGACCATGATCCGGTTCCAAGACGAGAGGACGGCGGCTTGGACTGGTCACTTGTGACCGCCATAACAATATTAGATATAGAGGATACCCATGATTGATACAATGCCGAATAAGTATGTGCCGGATTACTTGGTTACGCCGGGAGAGGTGCTGGAAGAGTACCTTGAGAGCTACGGCATGACTCAAGCCGAATTGGCCGCCAGGACGGGGCTGGCAAAAAAGACCATTAACGAGATTATCAAAGGAAAGTCGCCGATCACCACTGAAACCGCTCTCAAGTTGGAGCGATCCCTGGGACGCCCCGCTCACTTCTGGAACAATCTGGAGAGGCAGTTTCAGGAAGACCGTACGCGCCTTGCCGAAAATGAGCGTCTGCAATCTCACCTGGATTGGCTGAAGAAGGTTCCGGTAAACGCCATGAGCAACCTGGGATGGATTCCCAAAAGACCGGACAAGGTTTCACAACTTGAAGAAGTCTTGCGTTTTTTTGGCGTTTCCACACCCGAGCAATGGGCAATGGTATGGCGGGAATATCAGGTCGCGTATCGCCAGACGCAACGATTTACGACTTGTGAGGAATCCGTTTCCGCCTGGTTGCGCATGGGAGAGATCCAAGCCCGGCAAATACCATGTGCGCCCTTCGATAAGAAGGGTTTCCAGGAGACACTTGAAAATATCCGCGGACTAACCAGGGAGGAGCCGCAGATTTTTTTGCCGCAGTTAGTGAAATGGTGTGCCGATACCGGCGTGGCTGTGGTTTTTGTTCCCGAGCTTCCCAAAGCTGGTGTTTATGGCGCCACACGCTGGCTTGGCGAAAAAGCCATCATCCAGTTAAGCCTGCGCTACAAGAGTAACGATCACCTCTGGTTCACCTTTTTTCATGAAGCGGGCCACATCATCAAGCACGGGCGCAAGGATATTTTTATCGAGGGCAATGGCTTGGAAGGAGAGAAAGAGGCAGAAGCTGATCTCTTTGCCTCTGACAAGCTTATTCCTCCGGCGGAGTTAAGGCTTTTTTTAACGAAATGGAATCATTCTCTTGCAGAAATTGAAAGTTTTGCGGTCCAAGTCGGCATTGCGCCAGGTATAGTCGTAGGAAGGTTGCAGCATGACAAGCAGATGCAAAACGCCCACGGAAACAAGCTCAAGATATTTTATCGTTGGTCGGAGAAGGGGAGCGAGTGAGTACTGCAACGCCTAACCCCGATTGGACCAAGCTGCCGCTTTTCGACCGCGCAGGCTGGCGTATGCTGCCATTTGGCGAGTTTGCGCAGAGTATTAACGAGCGTGTCGAGCCGAGCGAGGCGGCTGAAGATATATACGTCGGGCTGGAACATTTGGACACACAGAGTCTACAAATCCGTCGCTGGGGCAAGGGTAGCGATGTCATCGGCACGAAGCTGCGATTTCGGAAGGGCGACATCATCTTTGGGCGTCGCCGCGCCTACCAGCGCAAGCTTGCCGTGGCGAAGTTCGATGGTATCTGCTCCGCCCACGCGATGGTCGTCCGGGCAAAGCAGGACATGGTGTTGCCGGAGTTCCTGCCATTCCTGATGATGAGCGACCGTTTCATGAACCGGGCGGTCGAGATTTCCGTCGGCTCGCTCTCGCCTACCATTAACTGGAAAACGCTTAAGCTGGAAGAGTTCGACCTCCCACCCCTCGACCAGCAGAACCGGATTGCCGAAATTCTCTGGGCGATGGATGACCATAAGGTGCGTTTGGAAATAGCTCATGGAGCCTTTGAACAGCTCTGTGCCGCTTTTGCCGATGAGCGGCTGTTTGGTACGAAATGTTCTCGAACCACGCTTGGCCATTTGGTGCAAACTGGCGAGCTGGACATCCAGACAGGCCCGTTTGGCACAGTAGTTCAAGCTTCGAGCTACGTGAAGGCTGGAACGCCAATCGTCAACCCGGTCAATATGATTAAACATAGGTTGGATGTCAGAGAAGGACCGTTCCTCGGTCCTGAAGAATGCGAACGCATTTGCCGCTATAAGATGAAAACAGGGGACATCTTGCTCGGACGGAAGGGGGATGTCGGCCGCGCTGTGCTCGTTAGCTCGGAATACGAGGATTTCATTGTTGGATCCGACATCATCAGGCTTAGGCTTATCAATTCAGAGGTGCGTCCTGACTACCTTTATTACTTTATGTTGGCCCCAAAAACCCGTACATGGGTTGCTCGCCATGCTTCTGGGACAACAATGCCGGGGATCAACGAAAAGCTTCTTCACAAGATTGAAGTGCCAATTCCTACATCTAATGAGCAAAATGAAGTCATTAACGCTATGAAGGGCATGAATAAGATAGACGACGCCCTCTTGTCTGCAATTTCCAGCAGCAAGGACTTAGTTATTTCTCTTGGAAACGCGATTATCCAACAGGGAACCTTCACCGAAATCACACCGTTGAATAAATGATTTAGGATACGATCTGCGTCAGTGTGCCTGGAAATATGATTGAGGAGTCGTTTATATGAGCATAGAGCAAGAAATTGTTGACTGGCTGCACGGCAGACCTGACTGGCAGCAGGAAGCTATGGTTCGAATGCTGGCGAATCTTGTACTTGGCGATTCTGAGTTAGATCAATTGGCTGCTTTTTGCAAAACGACGGATGGTCTAAGAAAGACATCCACAAGAATCTTTCCGGGACTTGGTGGCAGTGTTGCTCAAAGTCAGCCACTGCATATTGTTTCGATTGGCGAAATTCATGGTGTTGAAAATTTGAACCCCAGAGGACCACTCACCTTCGGTGATGGCAACCTGGTTGTCGTGTATGGGAATAACGGTTCCGGAAAATCCGGATATGTTCGTATTCTCAAAAAAATATGCGGTAAGACGAATACAGGTATACTGCGGGCCAATGTCTTCGCGGCGGCTCCGGCCAAACGTTGCTGTAAAATCGGATTCAAAATCAACGGGCTGGCGACGACTAAAGAATGGAATGTTGATGGCACCGCCATTGCAGAGCTGTCGGCGGTTGACATGTTCGACATGGACAGTGGACGGCGGTACCTCAGCAGGGAAAACGAGGCCTCCTACACACCCCGTGCAGTTGCCTTGTTCGACGATCTCGTCCGTGCGTGTCAGGGAGTCAGGGAACGGCTGCAGACAGAAAGAGATGCTCTGCCCTGCAAGCTGCCGACCATGCCTTTGGAATACATAAGCACCCGTGCTGCCAAGTTGTGTGGGAGTTTGAAGGCGACACACACTGAAATTGAGCTGGCCTCGGTTCTTACCTGGAGTCAAGAAAATCAAAAAAAGCTGGAGGAGTTGGAGGATCGCCTCAAGGCTGACGATCCAGCAAAGCTTGCAGCCACAAAACGAACCCAGATTACCCAGATTGCCGGCATTCTCCTAAAGATCAAAGGCGCTCTGGCCGCGCTCTCCCCCGAAGCATGCCGTAAAATCCTTGAATTAATGACAAACGCCCGGAAGAAGCGTCAAATTGCGACAGAAGGCGCAACAAAAGCATTAACTTCGGCTTCCTTAGATGGCATTGGTTGCGATACATGGCGTGCTCTATGGGAAGCCGCACGCCGTTATTCCGAGGAGAAGGCATACCCATCCTCTATCTTTCCTAACACCGCTGATGGGGCGAAATGTGTGCTGTGTCAGCAACTGCTTAACACCGACGCGCAACAGCGTCTGGCAGAGTTTGAAAATTATGTGAAGGGTGAGCTGGAAGCGACTGCAAAAGCGGCCGAAACTTTATATCAAGATGCGGTCAAATCGCTTCCCCTGATCCAGGAAGACGAAATTTTGAGAACCGTTTGCCAGGCAGCCGGTCTTACGGAAGAAGAATGGCCACAGCAATTATCATACTTCTGGAAAGCAGTTTCCATGGCGAAGGAGCAGCTTCAAAATCCGTTGCAGGATATAGTTGCAGGAGTCAAACCGGATGCGTTTCCTTGGATCGAGATTCTCCAACAGATAAGCTCAGAACGTGAGGTGCAGGCAAAGCAGCTTGATGCGGATGCGCTATCTTTCGACCGTCCAAAGGCCATGATGGAAAGAACCGAGTTGCTGGCAAAGCGATGGACTTCCCAACAAGCCCGAGGCGTCAAGGCGGAAATACAACGGCTTAAAATTGTTGCTCAATACGACGAATTGATCAAAGGAACTGATCACACTGCGATTTCTAAGAAAGCAGGTGATATTGCCGAGAAGGTCATAACAGGTGCTTACATTGACCGGTTTAACAAAGAACTCGAAATACTTGGAGCCAAACGAATAAGAGTAGAACTGGTCAAGACCAAGACAACTCGTGGTAAGGCGTTGCACGGCATCAGGCTGAGAGGTGTTACAGCAAATGGAGTGACGCCTATCGACATTCTTAGTGAAGGAGAAAAAAGGATCGTTGAACTATCTGCATTCCTTGCCGATGTAACGGGACGGCCAAGCAAGGCTCCGTTTGTCTTTGATGATCCGATTTCATCGTTCGATCAGGATTTTGAGGAAAGAACCATAGATCGATTGATTGATTTGAGTGCGGAACGTCAGGTGATTGTTTTCACGCACCGGCTCAGTTTCTTAGGGATTCTATGCGATAAATCCAACCCCGCCATAGTCTGCATCCGCCTCGAACCGTGGGGAGCTGGAGAGCCAGGAGACGTTCCGCTGTTCGGAAAGAAACCTGAAAGTGCCTTGAAAAAGCTCCGCGATGAACGTCTGCCCCAAGCTGAAAAGACTCTCAAGGATCATGGTTCCGAGACATATTATCCCCTCGCCAAAGCCATATGCAGTGATTTCCGTATCTTGGTAGAACGGATTGTGGAATTGGTATTGCTTGCGGATGTGATTCAACGGCATCGTAGGGCAATCAATACGAAGGGAAAGATCGATAATCTATTGAAGATCAAGCCGGAAGACTGTAAGCTGATTGACGATTTCATGACGAAGTACTCATGCTACGAGCACAGTCAATCTTCCGAGTCCCCCGTCGACGTTCCCGCCCCGGATGAACTTAAGTCTGACATTGACAAGTTATTAACGTGGCACGCTCTGTTCACGAAGAGAAAAGTTGAGGTGTCGGCATGAAGACGAACAGTTTCCCCTCCGTGGCCGTCGTCGGATACAGTAACTTCCTATTCAACTCAGATATAAGCAGGGCTGTATTACAGACCTGTAGGCGGCGATACTGGCCCACCAGTAAGGTGCGACAACTCCGCCATCAGAAAGGAGGTGACGCATGACTTTTACCGAAGCCAACACCGTTGAACAGATGATTCTCGACGCCGTCACGAAGCTTGGTGGCAAACAGACTGCCATGCTCCGCGAGGATTTACCCGGCTGGGGCGAGTCCCTTGGTGGTGAACTGCATCCGGCACATTGGACTTACGTCCCCGCCATCCAGGTCCCGCGCCAGTCCGGCGAGGTGATGGTGGAGCCGTGGCTGCGGGAGGCGCTGGTCCGCCTTAACCCCGAAATTGCCACTCAACCCGACCGGGCCGACGAGGTTATTTACAACCTTCGCGCCTGTATCCTCTCCGTGCAGGGCGATGGTCTGGTGCGGGCCAACGAAAATTTCACGGCCTGGCTGCGGGGCGAAAAGACCATGCCCTTCGGTCCGAACGGCGAGCATGTGCCGGTGATTCTGGTGGATGCCCTTGACCAGACAAAGAACAGCCTTACCGTGACCAACCAGTGGACGTATCAGGCCGGGACGGTGGAGAAACGCTTTGATATCGTCTTTGTCGTCAACGGACTGCCCCTCGTCATCGGCGAGGCCAAGACGCCCGCGCGGGGTGCCGTGACGTGGTTCGACGGCGCATTTCAGATCAACCAGATCTATGAGAAGGAAATCCCGGCCATGTTCGTGCCGAACGTCTTTTCCTTTGCCACGGAAGGCAAGCTCTTCCGTTACGGCTCCATCCGCATGCCCATCGAGATGTGGGGGCCGTGGCGTGATGACGACAACCAGGACGAGGGCAGAATTGAGCATGTGCAGGTTGCGGTACGGAGTATGTTGAGGCCGGAGGTCGTCCTTGACATCCTGCAAAACTTCACCATCTTTGCTACCGACAAGAAGCACCGCCGTATCAAGATCATCTGTCGCTATCAGCAGTACATGACCACCAACCAGATCGTTGCCCGTGTGGTCAAGGGCTACCCGAAGAAGGGACTCATCTGGCATTTCCAGGGGAGCGGCAAGTCGCTCCTGATGGTATTTGCCGCCCAGAAGCTCCGCCTGCACCCACAGCTCGGGAACCCGACGGTCATGATCGTCGTGGACCGGATCGATCTCGACACCCAGATCACCGCCACGTTCAACGCCGCCGACGTGCCGAACATGGTTGGCTGCGCTACCCGGCAGGAGCTGCAGACGCTCCTTTCTCAGGATGTGCGCAAGGTGCTGATCACCACCATCCATAAGTTTGCCGAGACGGGCGGCAGGCTCAATGAGCGCCCTAACATCATCGTAATGGTCGATGAGGCCCATCGCACCCAGGAAGGCGACTTGGGCCGCAAGATGCGCGAGGCGCTGCCGAATGCCTTCCTCTTCGGCCTCACGGG
>CAZKHU010000129.1:0-7168 GCA_964552725.1 uncultured Syntrophus sp. | reverse complement strand
CCAATGCCTTGAATCATGAGTTTCTTTTCCACAAGAGCAAGAAAGATCATCTTCATCGGCCAGAGTCAGTTTACTTCCTTCCTACATACCCCCGCCCAGCACCCTGTAGAGCGTGACCTGGTTGGCAACCCCGGCAAGGCGGAGGGCGATCAGGCCCTGCTGCGCGCCATAGAGGGAACGTTGCGCATCGAGGACGCCCAGGTAGCTGTCGATTCCACTGGTATAGCGCGCCTGGGAGAGGCGGTAGGTTTCCGCAACGGCGTCTACCAGCGATTGCTGCGCCGCGATCTGCCGGTTCACCGTTCCCCGCACGGCCAGGGCGTCGGCCACTTCTCTGAAAGCCGCCTGGATCGCCTTTTCGTACTGGGCCACGGATATTTCCCTTTCCACTTTTGTGACATCGTATGCCGACCACGTGCGGGCATCGAAAATCGGGATGGCGATCAGCGGCGCGAAAATCCATGTACCCTGGCCGGATTGGAAGAGACCGGACAGATCGGCGCTTGCGGTTCCGACAGCGGTCGTCAGGGAGATGCGGGGAAAGAAAGCCGCACGGGCAGCGCCGATATTGGCGTTCGCCGCTTTGAGCCGATGTTCCGCCGCAAGCACATCCGGCCGGCGCAGGAGCCGTTCGGAGGAGAGGCCGGGAGAGATCTCTTTGGGGGGGCTAACGCTGCCCAACTCCGCAGGCAGGAGCGCTGGCGGCAGAGGAGATCCGACCAGAAGATTCAAGGCGTTTTCATCTTGCGCCGCCTGTTGGGTATAGCGGGCGACGTCTCCCTTGGCCGCATCCACCTGGCTTTGCGCCCGACCGAGATCCAATTTGGACGCGAGCCCGACGTCATAACTTTTCCGGATCAATTGGTAGGAGGCCTCCTGCGTTTTCAGAGTGGAGGCCACCAGTTTGAGGGCTTCCCGATCGGCTGCCAGGGCGAGATACGCCTGTGCTACCGTGGACACCAACAAAATCTGTGCGCTACCGCGGGCCTCATCCGTGGCGAGGTACTCTTCCAGCGCCCGGTCCTTCAGGCTACGGATGCGGCCGAAGAAATCGATTTCCCAGGAAGTGATGCCGAGATTGACTCCGTATCGTTCGGCGGTCATCGCGCTTCCGGTGGACGAAAGATCAGCCGGAACGCGTTCCTTGCTCCCGCTCCCGATTGCATTGACCGAAGGCAGAAGTTCGGCCCGTTGAATGCCGTAATACGCCCGCGCCCTCTCGACATTCAAGGCCGCAAGCCGCAGATCGCGGTTGTTGTTCAAGGCGGTTTCGATGATCTTTTGCAAGCGTTCATCGGTGAAGAACTCCCGCCACGGCAACCCCTCCGCCGTCGGCGCGGATGCGGCGGACTTCGTTTCCTGATAGGCCGCGCCAGCCGGCCAATCGGCCGGGACGGGAGCGGCAGGCCGCGTGTATTCCGGGGCCAGCGTGCACCCCCCCAGAAGGGCGACGATCGCACCCACAAGAAGAAACCGGTTTATATTCATATCATCGATCCTCCGATGGATTTGTATCGTTTGTCTTGGATGCTTCACGCTTCCCCCGTTTTCCGAAGAGCTTTTCGATCACCACATAGAAAAGGGGTGCAAACAAGGTCACCAAAAAGGTAGCAGTGACCACCCCTCCCAGCACACCGGTGCCGATGGCCTTTTGCGCGCCTGCGCCTGCTCCGGTCGCAAACGCCAGCGGCATCACGCCGAATCCGAAGGCCAGCGAGGTCATGATGATGGGACGCAGTCTCAGTTTTGCCCCTTCCAGCGTTGCTTCGATCAACCCCATTCCTTCATCCACCCGCGCCTTGGCGAACTGGACGATCAGGATGGCGTTCTTGGTGGTCAAGCCCAGGGTCGTCAAGAGCCCGATCTGGAAATAGACGTCGTTGGGGAAGCCCCGGAGTGTCGAGCCGATCACACCGCCGATGACCCCCAGGGGCAGGGCCAGCAGGATCGAAAGGGGAATAGGCCAACTCTCGTAGAGCGCCGCCAGACACAGGAAAATCACCAGAATCGAAAAGGCGTATAGCGGGGCCGTATGGGCGCCGGCCTGCCGCTCTTGGTAGGAAAGCCCTGTCCAGTCAAAGCCGATCCCCTGAGGCAGCTTCGAGGTCAGTTCTTCCATGACCCGCATCGCCTCACCGGAACTCCTCCCAGGCGCCGGCTCGCCCCAGATGTTGATGGATGGAAAGCCGTTAAAGCGCTCCAGATTGGGAGATCCGGAAGTCCAATGGCCGGACGCAAAAGAGGCAAAGGGGACCATCTTGCCCGCGGTATTGCCCACATAGAGCTTTTCCAGATCTCCGGGCAGCATGCGGAAAGGGGCGTCCGCCTGGGCGTAAACCCGTTTGACCCGGCCGCTTTGGATAAAGTCGTTGACATAGGCGCTGCCGAAGGCCGCCGAAATGGTGTTGTTGATGGCAGCGATGGGGACCCCCAGGGCGCCGGCCTTTTCCCAATCGACGTCAATCCGGTATTCGGGCACATCTTCCAGGCCATTGGGTCGAACCCGGACCAATCTCGGGTCCTTCATGGCCATGCCGAGAAGCTGATTGCGGGCCGCCATCAGGTCGGCGTGGCCCAGACCGCCGCGGTCAAGCAACTGAAAATCAAAACCCGTGCCCTGGCCCAGTTCGATGACCGCCGGCGGCGCGAACGCAAATACCATGGCGTTGCGGATCTGGGAGAAGGCCCCCATGGCCCTTCCGGCCACGGCCCAGACCTTCTGGTCCGGACGGCTCCGCAGCTTCCAGTCCTTGAGTTTGGCGAAAGCCAGACCCACATTCTGTCCCCTGCCGGAGAAGCTCATGCCGGCAACCGTCATGACGGATTCCACTGAGTCCTTCTCGCCTTCAAGAAAATGGTTCCTGACTCTCTCCATGACTGCCTCGGTCTGTTCCAGGGTCGAGTTGGCCGGGAGCATGGCCTGAACCATCAGGATTCCCTGGTCTTCGTCCGGGAGATAGGCGGTGGGCATCCGTTGAAACAGGTAGCCCATCGCCACTACGATCAGCAAAAAGACAAATATATAACGCCGTTTCCTCGAAAGGGCGTGACCGACCACGTTCAGATAAACGTCCCTGGTTCGGAGAAAGATGCGGTCAAACCACCGGAAGAAGGGGCGCAAGAACCGGATTCCCGTTTCCGCCGCCTCGTGCCCCTTGGGCACCGGCTTGAGAAGCGATGCGCAGAGAACCGGCGTCAGCACCAAGGCCACCACCACCGAAAGGAGCATGGAGGCGATGATGGTCACGGAAAACTGCCGGTAGATCACCCCGGTGGAACCGCCGAAAAACATCATCGGGCCGAAGACCGCCGAGAGCACCAACCCGATGCCGATCAAGGCGCTGGTGATCTGGTCCATGGACTTGGCCGTGGCTTCCCGCGGCGAAAGCCCTTCCTCGCCCATGATCCGTTCCACGTTCTCCACCACGACGATGGCGTCGTCCACCAGAAGACCGATGGACAGCACCATGGCGAACATCGTGAGCATGTTGATGGTGAACCCGAAAAGCCCCAGCACCGCGAAAGTGCCCAGGATCACCACCGGCACCGCGATGGTCGGAATCAGGGTGGCCCGCATGTTTCCCATGAACAGAAACATCACCAGGAAAACGAGCAGGATCGCCTCGAAAAGGGTCTTGACCACCTCCTTGATGGCCACCGTGACAAAGGGAGTGGTGTCGTAGGGATAAACGACCTTCATGCCGGAGGGAAAGTAGCGGCTCATTTCTGCCAGCTTGGCCCGGACGGCATCGGCCGTGTCCAGGGCATTGGCGCCCGCGGCCTGCCGGATAGCCATGCCGGCAGAGGGTTTGCCGTTGAAGTAGGACTGGATATCATATTGCTCGGTTCCCAGTTCCGTTCGACCCACATCCCCGATCCGCACGATCGATCCGTCCGGATTGGTGCGGATGGGAACGGCGGCAAATTCCTCCGGCGTTTTGAGCAAGCTCTGGACAATAATGGCGGCGTTCAGACGCTGGCCCTTCACCGCCGGCGCCCCGCCGAACTGGCCCGCGGAAACCTGCGCGTTGTAGACCCGCAGCGCAGTGATCACATCCTGAACCGTCATCCGGTAATCGGTGAGTTTATCGGGGTTAAGCCAGACCCGCATCGCGTACTGGGTGCCAAAGGTTTCAACCTCGCCGACCCCCGGAACCCTTGAGAGCACCTTCTCCAGGTTGGATTGGGCATAGTCTCGCAAATCATTGCCATCCATGCTGCCGTCTTCCGAGATCAGACCCACGATGATCAGGTAGTTCCTTGTGGATTTGCTGACCTTGACGCCTCCCCGTTGCACCACGTCCGGCAGGCTCGACATGGCGAGCTGAAGCTTGTTCTGCACCTGAGCCCAGGCGAGGTCCGGGTCGGTCCCCGGGGCAAAGGTCAGCTCGATGCGGGACGAGCCGGACGAGTCGCTCGCAGCGGACAGGTACAGCATCTTGTCGAAGCCGGCCATCTTCTGCTCGATGATTTGCGTCACGCTGTTTTCAACGGTCTCCGCCGAAGCCCCCGGGTAGAAGGCCGTGATGGCAATCGACGGCGGTGCGATGGGGGGGTATTGGGATATGGGCAGATTGTAGATTGCCAGGCCGCCTGCCACCATCATGACAATGGCGATCACCCAGGCGAAGACTGGACGGTTCAGGAAGAATCTCGATAGCATCACTTGCCTCCCGCTTTTACGGCCGCCGGGGCCGCTTTCCGACCTTCCCCGTTTTTCTTTGCCCCATCCGCTTCAAAGGGAATCATTTTCACGGAAGCGCCCGGTCTCACCTTTTGCATCCCCTCGACGATCACCCGATCGCCCGCTGCCAGACCCGATGACACAAGCCATGCATTGCCGATGGCACGATCCAGTGTAAGCATCCTCTGTTGCACCTTGCCCTCGGCGTCCACGATCAGCGCAACGGGATCCCCCTTCGGGTTGCGGGAGACGGCCTGTTGAGGAATCAGGAGCGCTTGCTTATTGACGCCTTCTTCCACCACCGCCCGGACGAACATGCCCGGCAGCAGAACGCCCTTCGGATTGGGAAAGAGAACCCGCAGAATGACCGAGCCGGTCGTCGGATCTACCGTGACGTCGCGGAATTGAAGCGCCCCTTCCAAGGGATATTTGGCGTCGTCTTCAAAGAGGAGGCGGACCTTGTCCCGGATCTCCCCGTTGTGACTGAGACGGCCGTCCTCCAGGCGGCGCCGCAATCGCAGCAGCTCGGTCGTGGATTGGGGCACATCCACGTACATGGGATCCAGTTGTTGAATGGTAGCCAGGGCTACGGGCTGTTGCGCCGTTACCAGGGCGCCCTCCGTGAAGCCGGATCTCCCGATCCGGCCCGAGATGGGGGCCGTCACGCGGGTGTACTTCAGATTGATCCGGAACGTCTCCAGCGCCGCTTCCGCCTGATCGATGGTTGCCTCGGCCGCGGCTACCGCTGCCCGGTCGCTCTCCACCTGCGCCTCGACGGCCCGGATCGTGGCTTCGGCCACGTCGGCCTCAGTTACGGCCTGGTCGCGCTGGCTGGCGGAGACGGCGCCCTCTTTGGACAGCTCCTCGAAGCGCCCGCGGTTCGTCCGGGCGAAATCCAGGGTGGCCTGCTGCCGGGTGACGCCGGCGAGGCTCGCTCTCAGGGCGGCCCGTGCCCGGTCGGCAGCCTTCCGCATGGCCGCAAGGCTCGCGGCCGCATTGTCGTACGCCGCCTGAAAGGGGGCGGGGTCGATCTGATAAAGCACCTGGCCGGCCTTGACATCGGCGCCTTCCTCGAACAGACGCTTCTGGATGATGCCGCCCACCTGGGGACGCACTTCGGCGACCCGATTGGCGGACGTCCGCCCGGCCAATTCAGTTGTCACCACCAACCGTTTCGGTTGGATGGCAACAACGGCGACTTCGGGGGGGCCAGCCTGTGGGGATCCGCCCGTGGTGGTCTGCCCGCAACCGCCCAGGATCAAGATCCCGGCAAGCACACCCCCGGCGGCGATTCGTTTTGCCCTGTCATAAATCTGCATGCGACACCTCTGTTATTTGAAATTTTGCGACCCATTGTCGATCACATCCGGAAGACGACGTTTTGATCGTGAGTAAAACACAGTGAAACTCACTTCCGAGTAAAAATGAACTCTCATGCTTTATTCTAAGAATAACGCCCCGATTCCCCCATGAAATATGGGCATCACCTTTTGATCGCGTCCCAGCAGGCTTCCGTGAATTGCTCGATCAGGGAATCATCCAGGACGATGAAGCCGGCAATATGGTCGCGCATCAGGGAGATCAGGGGACCGAAGGCCAGGGAAAACAGCACGGCCTTCGGAAACTCTTTGAGAACCTGCTGCTCGATCCCCTGTTCAAAAATATCCATCAGGATATCGTGGTTGCCGGACTTACCCAAAAGCTTGTCTCTATGCACGGAGATTCCGTACGGTGAGTTGTAGTACTGCTCCATATAGCGGAAATGATGAGGATTCGTTATAAAATATCGGATAAGTTCCGTGAGCAGGTAGAGAAATCTTTCCCGGAGGGGCCTCCCGGATGGATAGCCTCCCTGGAGAACCGTCATGATTTTTCCTTCCAGTTCCCGGTGCAACTCGATGATGAGAACGTCCTTGCTCTCGAAATAACGGTAAATCGTCCCGGCGGCCACGCCCGCCTTTGCGGCTATCTCGGCCATCGGGGTTCGATGAAAACCCTGTTCCGCAATGAGGTCGAGGACTGCTTGCATGATGTCGCTGCGCTTGTCTGATGTTTTCATGTGAAAACCTTACCCACAACATGAATGAATGCTCATTTTTCGACCCTTTCTATCTCAGAAAACCGACACTGTCAAGAAATTTTTGTGCTCAGATATTCACCTTGACAAATAGTGACCCACACCCCGGGAGGGGCTTTATCAAAGACAACAATCACGAGTATCTTCTCACTTTTTCCTGTAAGCGCCGTCATTTTTTCTCCCCTCTCCATTTGTCCAAGGCGTAGAATATCACTCCTTCACGGTAATTTTGTTCTCACTGTCATATGTGAAGGGAAAGCGCGGCAATGAGTTATGACAGAGGCATAAGGAGGCAAGACAGGGATGGACAGGCTTAAAATGTCTGTTAAGGGTGGAGAGTGCCGGTTTAAGCGTGTACGAAGGGCGCGGTTTGGCCCTTACCCTGCTCAGTTTTTGGGAAGAGCGCC
>CAZKHU010000128.1:0-7211 GCA_964552725.1 uncultured Syntrophus sp. | reverse complement strand
TCAAATTAAAAAATTGACGCTTGCGGTAATTGCAAAACCATTTGTCATTCCCGAATGTCTCTATCGGGAATATGGTTTTTCAAGCAGTTAGAACCAGATTCCCGCTCAGAATCGTTGCGGGAATGACAAGAATGGGAGTTTTGCAATTGGCTCGCTTGATGAATATTAAGCTTCGCTTTTCCAAACAAGGAGGGAAAACAATGGCTTCTGGAATAAGAGACAAGGTGGCGATCCTCGGGATGGGGTGCAGCCGTTTCGGCGAGCGCTGGGATGCCGGGGCCGAAGAACTGATGGTTGAAGCCTTCCAGGAGTGCCTCGCCGATGCGGGGATCGAGAAAAACCGGATTCAGGCGGCCTGGTTCGGAACCTGCATGGAAGAGATCGGCGTCGGCAAATCGGCAATTCCGCTCGGGGTTACCCTGAGGCTGCCGAATATCCCGGTGACGCGGACGGAAAACTACTGCGCCACTGCCACCGAGGCCTTCCGGGGGGCCGTCTATGCGGTTGCCTCCGGGGCCTATGACATCTGCCTGGCCCTCGGGGTGGAAAAATTGAAGGACACCGGCTACGGAGGTCTCCCCAATCCCGGCTCCGGGTTTGGCTCGCTCAACTGGCTGTGGTGGCCCAACCTCACCGCGCCGGGCAGCTTCGCCCAATTGGCGACCGCCTACGCGGCGAAATACCGCGTTGCCGACCGGGATCTGAAAAGGGCAATTGCCCATGTTTCAATGAAGAGCCACGCCAACGGGGCGCTTAACCCGAAGGCCCATCTGCGCAAGGCCGTCTCACTGGAGCAGATTATCACCGCCCCGATCATCGCCTCTCCGCTGGGACTGTTCGACTGCTGCGGGGTCAGCGACGGGTCGGCCTGCGCGATTGTGACGACCCCGGAAATAGCCAAAGCACTGGGAAAAACCGATATCGTTTCCGTCAAGGCAATCCAGCTTGCCGTCTCCGATGGCAGCGAGAGCAGTTTCAACGAATGGGATGGGGCGCATTTTGTGACAACCAGCAAGTGCAGCACAAGGGCGTATGAAGAAGCGGGGATCAAAAATCCCCGTGAGGAAATCAGCATGATGGAACTGCACGACTGCTTCTCGGTTACCGAAATGGTCACCTACGAAGACCTCCATATTTCTGAACGCGGTCACGCCTGGAAAGATTCCCTTGACGGTTTCTACGATCGCGACGGCAGACTGCCCGCCCAGGTGGACGGGGGGCTCAAATGTTTCGGTCATCCGATCGGGGCCTCCGGTTTGCGGATGCTCTACGAGATGTACCTGCAGCTCCTCGGCCGGGCCGGGGAAAGGCAACTCAAGGATCCGCGCTACGGCCTGACGCACAATCTCGGCGGGTTTCCGTTCCAGAATGTCTGCGCCGTCTCGATTCTCGGCCGCTACGAGAAATAGGAGGAGCGCCAATGGATATACTCAAATATTCAGAAGAACACAGAATATTTCGCGATTCTCTCCGGAGGTTCCTGGAACGGGAGATAACCCCCCACGTTGACGAATGGGAGGAGGCGGGGATTGTTCCCCGGGAGGCCTGGAAGCGGATGGGCGAGCAGGGCTATCTCGCTATGGGGGTTCCCGAAGAGTATGGGGGGCTGGGGGCGGATTTCCTCTATTCCGTTATTGTTGCCGAGGAGATGGCCCGGACGAACCATACTGGTCTTGCCGCGCCCCTGCACAGCGACATCATTGTTCCCTACATCCAGTCCTTCGCCTCCGAAGAGCAGAAACGCAAATACCTGCCCGGCTGCGTATCCGGCGACATCATTACCGCCGTCGCGATGACCGAGCCGAATGCGGGCACCGACCTGGCCGGGATGAAAACTGCGGCGGTCGAAAAGGGGGACGGGATAATCCTCAACGGTCAGAAGACCTTCATCAGCAATGCGATCAACTGCGATCTCGTCGTGCTTGCCGCCCGCGATCCTGAAACAAAAAACCCGCACAAGGCGGTTGATCTCTACCTTGTCGAGGCGGGCACTCCCGGTTTTGAAAAGGGCAAGCAGATCAAGAAGATCGGTTGGCACAGCCAGGATACCGGGGAGCTCTTTTTCAACGACTGCCGGATACCAAAGGAAAACAGGCTCGGCGAAAAGGGCTCCGGCTTTTTGAAGCTGATGCTGAAACTCCAGCAGGAGCGCCTCGTCTGCGCGATCGGCGCCGTCGCAGGGGCGGAATACATGCTCGATTTGACGATTAAATACTGCAAGGAGCGGACCGCTTTCGGGAAGCCCCTTTCGAAGTTCCAGAACACCCAGTTCGAGATTGTCGAGATGGCGACCGAAGTGAAATTGGGGCGCACCTTCATCGACAAGCTGATTGCCGACCACATGGAGGGGAAGGAAATCGTGATCGATGTCTCGATGGCCAAGTACTGGACGACGGAGATGGCCTCCCGGGTTGCCGATCGCTGCGTGCAGCTCTTCGGGGGATACGGCTACTGCGAGGAATACCCGATTGCCCGCGCCTGGCGCGATATCCGGGTAACAAGGATCTTTGCCGGGACCAACGAGATAATGAAGGTTATTGCCGCCCGCTTTATGGGGCTTTAGAAAATTCCGCAGGAGAAAAAGATGGCTGGACCGCTGAAAGGACTGAAAATTCTTGATTTCACAACGTTGCTGCCGGGACCATTTGCAACCATGACCCTGGCCGATCTCGGCGCGGATGTTCTGCAGGTTGTCTCCGGTTCCAGGCCGGATCTGACCGCCTTCTGGCCGCCTTTTATCCCGGGCACAAAACTTTCCGCCGCCTCGGCAATGCTCGGTCGGGGGAAACGTTCCCTGACGTTGAACCTCAAGGACGAGAGGGCGGCCGTGATTATAAAAAAGCTCATAGCCGAATACGATATAGTCATTGAACAGTTCCGTCCCGGCGTGATGGCGCGGCTGGGGCTGGATTACGAAACGCTTCGCCTTGCAAATCCGTCGCTTATTTACTGTTCGCTTACCGGCTACGGTCAGACGGGGCCGATGAAAAACCGGGCGGGGCATGATATCAACTATCTGTCCCGCGCCGGCGTCATGTCCTACTCGGGCAGGAAAGAAACGGGGCCAACCCTGACGGGAATGCAGATTGCGGACGTCGCTGCCGGTTCGGGCAACGCGCTTGTAGGCATTCTGGCCGCGGTTATTCATCGGCAGAATACCCGCGAGGGGCAGCATATCGACGTCTCGATGACCGACGGCGTTGTCGCCTTCAATACCTTTGCCGGGACGGCTTTTCTTGCCGGCGGACAAGAGCCGGGCTTCGAGACGGAACTGCTCAACGGCGGGTCCCTTTACGATTTTTACGAAACAAGCGACGGAAAATATATCTCTTTCGGGGGACTGGAGCCGCAGTTTTTCTCGGCCTTTTGCGCGGTCATTGGCCGCCCCGAGCTGATTGCCGGCGGGGTAGCCCCCCAGGGGCTGCCAAAAATCAAGGAAGAGGTGCGGGCGATTATAAAAAGCAAGAGCAGAGACGAGTGGTGCGCCCTCTTTGCCAAGACGGATGCCTGCGTCGAGCCGGTGCTGTCGCTTGACGAGATGCTGGAAGATCCCCAGACAAGGGAGCGGGGGATGGTAATTGAGACGTCTCTCCCCGACGGGAAAACAATCAGACAGATCGGCCATCCGATCCGCTACTCGGCGACTCTTCCCGAATACGGACCTGCCGGTTCTCCCGCGGGGGCGCATACCCGAGAGGTGCTCGGCAGCCTTGGCTATCAGGAGGCGGAGATAGAGGAATTCGCAAGAACCGGTCTTTTCACCTGAGAACGAAGGCGGCCGGCACGGGCGGTTCAGGCGGTTTTAAAGAGATTGTCGCCGGTTTTTTGTTGAAGCGGATTCAGGATGGTTTTTTGTCGTCGGATTTATTATCCTCTTTTTTGGGAGTGACGTCTATCTCATTCGGTTCATTGCTGGATTTCTTGAAGTTTCTGATGGTCTTCCCCAGAGCGCTGCCGATTTCGGGGAGTTTGCCGGCGCCGAAGATGATCAGGATGATAACCAGGATCACCAGCAATTCAGGCATGCCTATTCCAAACATAATTTTCCACCCTCTTTCTCTAAATTTACCGGTGTGATCCTAAACTATCGCAAAGCCATTGTCAAACAATAACCGTTTGCAGGCAGTAAATGACCGCTTTCAGTTATTTTCTTTTTTCAGTTCTTCCGCCGGAAGATTTACGGTAACTACCGCGCCCCTTTTCCCCGGCGCCCCCAGGGGCTTTCCCTGGAAAAAGAGATCTACGCCCCCGGCGTTGCCTATATTCAGTTGGAAGCCTTCCGCGGCCCGCCGCTCGATTTTCTCTCCCGGCTTCATCAAGACTTCACTGCGGTTTTTTTTGTCGGCAACTATTCTTATCCATGTCAGCTCACGAGCCGCAATGACCAGATGGTACTTGTCCGTCGGAGCCTGGCCGGGGGCGGGTGAAACAGTTTTTTCCGGGGCCGGGCTGGCTGGAGCCGTGGCTTGCGGGGAGATCGCCGCCGGGGCAGCATTATTTGCGGCAGGCGGAGCGGCCTGTTCCAATGCAGGTTTTGCGGCGGGCGGGACTGGCGCCGCCGGTTTACTGCCGTGGTAGAAAAAGACTGTCAGGACGATAAGGCCGGCGATGATTGCAATTGCAAGGCTGCCATAAAGGAACAGATACCGCCGGCTGTTTTCGGGCCAGGGCTTCCGGACCTCTTCGGTTTCCGCAGGCTTGCTTGTGGCTGCAAGATAAGCCTCATACCTCTCGAGAAATGGCTTTTCGTCGGTTCCAACCGTCCTGGCGTATTTTTTGATGAAGCTTTTCGTGTAGATCGGAGAGGGGAGGCTTTTAAAATCGCCGTTTTCCAGCGCCTTGAGGTTAACGATGCTGATCCGTGTCGTGGCAAAGATATCATGCAGCGACAATCCGCGGGTTTCTCTTAACGCCTTCAGATCCGCCTCAGTTGCTTCCGGCGCCGAGCCTGTATTTGTTTGGGGAATGTTATTACTGTCGTTCATTTTTCAATGTCCTCGCCGATAGTATAACCCGCTAAGTCATATTCGATAGCGCTCATAAATTCCGGGCCGGTGACGGTGGCCTTGTCCATTTTCATATCGGTGTTGCAGGCATTCCCAAGTAGCAATAAAGATTAGCATCATTAAATAGATAAATGCAATGAAATAAATATGCGCAGTGAATCTGAAACAGGAGCGGGAGAAAATATTTTGTTCTGGCTATTCGTTCATCTTTGTGGTGAGATCGGCAGCGCGGCGCCCCCAGAGGGTATGGCGTCAAATAAATTGTCCCGCGGCGCGGGGCGCGAATGAAGAGGATGAGACGCATGCAAAATAACGGCGAGTTGAGAGAGTTTATCGGGAAAACGGCGCGCGAGGCAGGGGCGCTGCTGCGCGGCAGGTTACATGACCGGCATGATGTGCAGTACAAAGGGGAAATTAATATCGTTACCGAGGCGGACCGCCTTTCCGAGGAGTTGATCGTGGAGAGGATCAGCCGCCGGTTTCCCGACCATGGCATAATGACCGAGGAATCTCCTGAAAAAATAAACGATTCGGAATCGCGCTGGATCATCGATCCCTTGGACGGAACCACCAATTATGCCCATGGCTACCCGGTTTTCGCGGTCTCCATCGCCCTGGAGGTCGGAGGGGCGATCATCCTGGGTGCCGTTTATAACCCCATGTCCGATGAATTTTTTGCGGCGGAAAGGGGGGCGGGTTCATATCTGAACGGCCGGAGGCTGAAGGTATCGTCTACCGCAGCGCTTTCCCGGTCTCTTCTGGCGACCGGTTTTCCCTATGACATACGAACCGACGGCAACAATAATATCAATTATTTTAAATCCATGGCGTTTCATGCCCAGGCGATCCGGCGGGCCGGTTCGGCGGCGCTCGATCTGGCCTGCATCGCGGCGGGGCGATTCGACGGTTTCTGGGAACTGAAACTTGCCCCGTGGGACACAGCCGCCGGCTGGCTGATCGTGGAAGAGGCCGGAGGCGTTGTCACCGATCTTGCCGGCGATCCGTACAATATCCATTCGCCGCATATCCTCGCCACCAACGGCCTGATTCACGCCGAGATGACCCGGCTCCTCGCGGCGACCGATCCTTTGTGCGAGCCTTGATATCTTCGCCGCTCAGACGCTGCCGGTCAGAAGCGCATAAAGCCTGCGGCCGATCTCCAGGCCGCGCTCAATAAAATCAGGGCCGTACCTGCGCCCGGTTGCCGTGCGGAAGCTGTCTTTAATTTTTTCAACTCCCTGCATTCCGGTGGGAAACCTCGGCATAAGTTTGCTGAGGGGAATCGCACGCGGCGCCGTCATCGCCCAGATTGTTTCCGTGAAATTGTCCGGCCCCCAGCGGAATTTGTCTGCATCGTAGAGGGAATCGGAAAGAAGCTGCGCTTCAGGCGAGGCGCCCGCTTGAAAAGGACGGAACGCTTCATGATTTTGTATCGCGCCGGCGATCGAGAGGCGCTCCTGATTGCCGAGGGGAAAGGCGGCCAGAATTTTTGCCGCTTCTTCGGCGCCTCTTAGCGCGTGGTTCTTTTCCGTGCGGCAGATGTCGTGAAGAAGCCCTGCAAGGTGCCCCAGTAAAACCATTCTTCTGACTGCCGGAGCGACCATTTCCTCGTCGTTTTCCGTTAAAATCAAGGCCCCGGCATCAATCGCGACTTTGCGGACGTGAATCAGGCCGTGTCCGAGATAGTCCCCCCGTGCTTCGGTAATCCGCAAAATATCCCGCACCAGGGGCTCCGAAGAAAAGAGTTCTTCGGAAGCGGTTCGCTCAAGTATTCGTTCGCGGTAGAATAGCGGCTCGCCCACTTCGGCAGCGATCTCGCGGGCAAGGGCCATGGCACGCAGGTATTCCTTATTCGGTATCTGATCCATGGATTAATCATACCACAAATTGATACTGACATTCGCGCTGGCAATACGACCGGTATCCGTTTCCCGGAACGCCCCGGACGATAACCCGAAAAATCGCCGGAATGGTCAAGAAAACCTCGGATATCATCAGCGCCAGCCAGCGGGGGAAAGAAACCGGATTGCTTGCGGTGGGGCTGACTTTGTAATTTTGCTTTTCCACATTGCATTGATAACAAAATCATTTGAATAACTCAACAGGATTTCATTGTATTCTCCTCTCTATATTTTGTTTTAGGTATACCTTGAATTAGTGGCATAAAACCGGCTTAAAATGGATATAATTACTTGACATTATTGT
>CAZKHU010000127.1:0-7292 GCA_964552725.1 uncultured Syntrophus sp. | reverse complement strand
GTTTTGCAATTACCTCTTCTGAAAGAAAATTTGCTTTCAACGGCATCTTTGCCGAGGAGACATTCTCTTCCCTTTTCCCCGCGCGTAATATCGCGGAAATCGAGATATCACCCGTAACGGTGCGGCTCCGCAATGAGAATGCCATTCTGACGAGTATCGCCGCAGCCAGGGCCTCCGTTCGCCTCCGAGAAAAGAAAATCCTCTTCACCGGTCAGGTCCGGATCTCGTCCGGAAACAGGGAGATGACCACGGAACAACTGGTCTTTATTCCGGAAACCGCCCATCTGCGAACGGACCACCCCTTCGTTCTGAAACGGGGCGGCCGGAACCTCGAAGGACCCAGCCTCACGACCGACCTCTTCCTGCAGGCGCAATAACGCCCCCGATGAGTTGTTTGATTTGTTCCCCTTTCACTCGCCTCTCCTTATCTCAATCCGGAAACCTTCTGGAGGATGTAGAGCGCCTCCGGAATCCCGATGCGGCCGTCGCCGTTTACATCGGCATCAATATACACTGCGGCCCCGGCCGGCAGGTTGCCCATCGAGGCCTGGAGCGACAGGACGGCGTCGGTCAGGCTCACCAAGCCGTCTCCGTTGACATCCCCCGGGACGCCGGTTGTGCCGGCCACGTAGAGATACTGCTTCAGAGGCGTGCCTACGCCCTTCTCCGTAATCATCAGGGTGTAGGTCAGCGGCAGGGACGGCAGCGCGTCGAAGCCGATAGCGCCTTCGTTCTGCCAGGATTGCTTCTGGCCGTCGTAGGTCAGGCTGAGGGACGAAGCGATCCCCGGTCCCGTGACCGTGATGGACCCGATGGCCGCCTGCGGATCGTCCATCCGCAGATAGGCCAAATAATTCGTCGGCGCCATCCCATGGAGCAACCGGGCGGTTCCCTGGTACTTGTACTGCCGCCCGTTGATGCTCGACTGATTGACCGCATTGGCACGGGCGGTGTATGCCCGCGGCTGGAACGTCCAACCCGTTAGCTGGGCAGTGGCAACCACCGTGTCGCCGGGCTCCACATTGAGAATGACGAAGCGCCCATTGGATGAGGTCGCGGCGGCGCCGACAGCAATCGAGTGATCGCTGTTGAGGTAGGCAACCGCGTATTTCCTTCCCCAGGCGCTGACGCAGGTCACCTGCGCCCCGGGCAGTGTGCTTCCATCCGCCCCGTTTTTCACCCACCCTATGACAACGCCCTTGCCGTCGAGCACCCCCCAGACGGCGTTCAGACCGGGGAACAGGTAGTAGGTCCCCCAGTCGCTGTTGTTACCCGTCAGAATCGCATGCCGCGAATAGGTGTTGGCATAGCCCGCCTTCATCACTTCGAACGTCAGCGGCGTATCGAGGGGCAGGTTCGTCAGCGTGACTTTGCCGGTGTCGTCGGATATCGCGAACGACGACGGATTTTCAGCCATCCGCACCGTGGCGCCGGCAATGGGTGAGGAATTCTTGTCCTTCACGAACATCGAGATCGTGGCGCCCCCGGCGTTGCCGTAAATGTAGCCATAACTCACCCCTCCGGCGTAACCTGTGGTCGTTTTGGACCAGAACGACCATCCCTCCTTACGAACAGAGACGGTGACTTTATCCCCCGGCGCCACGTTGAGCACGAGGTACCGCCCATTGGAGAGGGTCGCGGCGGCACCGGCGGCAACGGTATAGTCGTCGTTGAGGTATACGACTTCTTCATAGACCTTCCCCTGATCGCTGGTGCAGGTCACCTGCGCCCCGTCCACGGCGTTGGTATTGTTGTTGCTGTCCGCATTGTTGATCGCCCGCCCGTAAATGACGCCGGCCCCTTCCCGGACGCCCCAGGTGTTCAGATCCGTCTGGGTGTAGAGCGGGACGTTCCAGGTTGAGACCCCCGTGGCCGAAAAGATCTCGTAGCTGCTGACATACCCCGCTTTGCTGATCGCAAAGGGGATGGATGTGTTCGGCGGCAGACCCGTCAAAGTCGCTTTGCCGTCGGCTCCCGTCGCCACCGACACGGCAGGGAATCCCACCACCTGCACCAGAGCGCCCTGAATGGGAGTCCAATCGGGACCGCGCGTGGTCACGGTCAGCGCCAGGGAAACCGGCCCCTGACCCGTGATCCGTCCCTGGCTGACACCACCGGCAAAGGTGTGGTAGACACGCGTGTTGAAGGTCCAACCGGCCTTCGTCGCCGTCACGGTTATGGTGTCGCCGTCCAGGACATTCTTGATCATAAAACGGCCCGCGCCGCCCTTGTCCTTGGTCGCGGTTAGAGAAGGCGTGCAGGCGTCGTCGTAACAGACCGGGTAGGTCGCCTGGAGCACGCCTTTCGCCGTCACGACGGCCCCGCCGACATAGCCGTCGATCTTGTCGCGCACGTAGGCGCGGATGATCCCCTTGCCGGCGTCCACATTCCAGTTGCCGGTCCCGGAACCGAGGCGGCTCGCGGAGAAGAGGGTGAAGGCCCGATCCCGGGGGTTAACCCGGTCCGCCGTGTACGTCATCTCCGCCGAATAGCAGGACGCATAGGAGGCATCCTTGTAGATTTTAAGATAGAACGGCGTCCCGGCCGGCAGACTGCCCAGGGTGTAGAGGCCCACCGCATCCGTGATGGTGGAGTTTGCCGGCACGCCTCCCTGCTCGACAGCGGCGCCGGCGACGATCTGGGAGGGCGACTGGCTGTCAACAACATAGCCCGTGTAGGAAACCGCGGTAGCCGGTGTATAGGTGAACTGGCCCTGCGCGATGGAGGTGTTGTTGCCGATGAAGCTGTGAACCAGATAGTTGTAAGTCCCCGCAGGCAGGGGCAGTCCCGTATACGTCGCCGTCGTGGATGGCGACGGGGGAGACATCCAGACGTGCAACCAGCTGGCGTCGAAGAGATGCACGGCATAGTCGGCGCCGGTTATCCCCGTGAAGGTAAAGTTCAGAGCGCCGGCGACGTTACCGGTCGGCGTCAAATCCGTTGCGAAATCGGCCACGCCGCCGTTGATCGTGCGGTTGTAGGTCTGACTGCCTGCCGGACCGGTAACGACGATCTGATATTGGGCGTTCGCCGGAGGATTCGTCCCGTAACTAATCTGCTGTGGGGTCCACCACTGGCCTGCATCCGGCCGGTAGGTCAGATAGAGCGTGCCGCTGATACCCTCACCGGTCACCGCCACGGATTGGAGGATGTGGCCCGGATCAGATACACCGAAATCGCCGTAATACCGCCCGTCATTCTGGTTATGGGACGATCCCGCCCAAGGGGCAGGGTAGGTCAGCGTGGTGGTGAAACGGAAATTGTCATAGGCCACATCGTCCCCGTTGTTTGCCGTATCGATAATTTCCACCCGCGCGATCGGCGTCGGCGACACGATCCCCCAGAAGGCCGTGTTATTGTCCGCACCCGGGACGATTCCTGCACCGTTTGGCGCTTCGTAAATCAGGGCATTGCTCTGGTCATAGACCCTGATCGTGACTACGGAGGGATTCGGCATATCGAGGAAGGTCCAGCCGACGGCCGCTACCGGGGGGTTGAATGTCAGCGTCAGGCTGTCCTCATTGCTGTCGCCGCCCTCAAACGGCGCATTGCCGGGCGACAGGTACTTGGAAGGCCACGTCCAGTTGCTGGTGGGCGGCGGATAGACCCACAACGGCTGGGCGCTGGGCAAAGAGAAGATCACCCCCGAACCGGCGTATTCGTTGCCGGTGAAGGAGACCCTGCCCGCGGAGGTATCCCGATCCTCGAAATCGATCAAGGTCGCGGATGAAGCCGCGGCGTTAAAGGCGTCCTCGCTGGAGAAGGTCGTCACCTGAGCCATGTCGCCGGCCAGATCGCCGATGGCGCTTGCCCGGACGCCGATGAAGATCTCCCGGTGCCAAGGCTTGTCCGGATCAAAACTCCCGTTGAACAGGATTGTGTTGCCGTCGTTCCCGATCGCACCGGCGTAGGCGGGCGCCCCGCCGCCGGGAAGGGATCCGCCGAAACTGCCGTCACCGGCCACGGATAGGGTCGCGTTGCTGGTGCTGATGTTTAATGAGCCGTCGCTTCTGCGGTCACGGAATTTTAAGCTGCACGCCCCGGCGGTGTTGCATTCCATCGTGCCGATCTGGGCATCAAAACTCACCGGCGCCCCGACCTGGCTGTCCTGGCCAAAGCTGACCAGAGCCCACCTGCCAGCCAAATCGGTCTGCTGGTAGGTCCGGTCGCCCTTCTTCATGAAGAAGTAGCCGACCTGGTTGTTGACGCCGTTCACAAAGGCGCCGCCACCGCCGCCGGCAAGGCCGTTGCCGGTAAACACCCCCTGGAAGGCGCCGGTGCCGGCCGTGAAGGAGCCATCGGCATTGACGGCGTAAGTCTGATTCGTTTTGCCCGGATCATCCCAGATGAAGTTGCTGCCGTCGAGCTTTACGGAATTGGCCTTGCCGGAATAGGAGTAGGTCCCGGCGCCGTTGAACGTGTGAACGCCCGAGATCGACATGAAACTTCCGTTGCCGTTAGGCGGATCTGCGGCGCCGGTTATGTTCCGTTCGAAGCCAAGGTTGTAGTATTCACCGTAAATGTCGGAGTTGCCGTAGGTCTTGTTGGCATCGACCTTGATGAGCGTCATCAATCTTAACCACCCGGCGCGGGTCGTTCCGTCGATGACCGCCATGTTGCCGTTGTCGGAAAAGACCACCCTGTAATCGCGGATGGCCTGATTGACGGTTAGAGGAAGCTGATAGCTGCCGTCGGTGTTGCGGGTCAGGGTATACGTGAAGGGACTGTCGACCGTATTATTGATCGTTCCGCTGCTATTGACATTGCCCGTTATAGTACCGGTCCCGTCGGCATTGAAGAGATACCTTCTGGCGCCCGATGCCCAATTATCCAGGCCATCCTGTTTATCGAGGTTGACCAAACCCCATGTCCCCACCAGCGAACGGGCGCCGATGGAAGAATTTCCCTGGCCGACGGCATCGGCATGGGTAACATAGACCCTCGCCGGGAACGCCCAACTGTCTTTTTGCGCCGTCATGGTGACCGTATCGTTGGAATCCACATTGAGCACATAATAGTCGCCGTTTCCGTACGTCGACTGGCCGCCGAAATTGCCCGCATCATCCCGGTAGGTCACCGGATAGGTCTTGCTCGAACCCTGCGCCGTTACAACCACGCCGGCAAGACCGTTTCTGGGATTCCGGTCATCAAGCACGCGTGCGACGAGCACGCCATAACCCGCATTGACGCCCCATCCGGAAACCTCGGCGCCGGTGTGAAAAATAAAGGGCCGGCCCACCCTGTTGACAGGCGCTGAATAGTTGCCATGCGACGAATAGGTGGGGAGATATCCCGTCATCCCTGCCGGCGGGGTTATCATGAGATGGAAGTCCTGACCGGCGGGGATGCCGGTCAGGGTAAACGTTCCGTCGGCACGCGATGGAACTGATGAGACGCCGGTAACGCCGAGGGCTTCGATGGTCGCGCCCACAACGGCATTGCCGTCTTTATCGGTCACCTTGCCGTCGAAGGTGATCGTGTGCGCTGCGGTGATGAACGACCAGGAGGCCTGTACGGCGGGGTTGCCGGCGAAATCCTTCACATCGACGGTCACGGTTTGAGCTGCATAGGGAAGATCATACTGGGGCGTGAAGGCTACAACGCCGGCAGCGGCGTTGTAGCCCGCGCTTACCGCATTGCCGTTGAGCGTCATGGAGATGGTGGCCGGATCGATGCCCGCAGGGGCATTGCCGCCCGAGCCGAGATCCGTCAGCACCGCAGAGATGAACGGCCTGCCACCCTCCACCGTTGACTCGGGCGTGGGGGCCAGACCGGTAATCGTCGGCAAGGCGGCATCGGCTTCGGCAGTTAGATAGGCGATATCCTGACCCGTCAACCCGCCGGCGGTCACATTGGCCGTGGTGATCGTTTTCCTCACATAACCGGCCGCCGTCACGCGAATCGTATAGGCATAATTCTGCGGCACGCTCAACGTGAAGGCGCCGCTCTCGTCTGTGACCGTTGACGCCCTCACGACGCTGTCGAGCAGGGCCTCCACTTTTGCATTCTGCAACCCCACTCCCGACGGATTCCGGACCGTACCGGCAATCGTCGCTTCATCCGGCCTCGGCGTCAGACCCGCGTAGGGCGCGATGGCCATCAGGGCGCTCGCCGTGTACATGACGGTGTTGCCGCTGTTGGATCCCCCCGCAATATAGTTGGGATTGCTCCAGGAACCGTTGGAATTCTGCCGCAGGATGATGTCGTCGGCCATGTTCCAGGTCAGATCGAGCGTCTCGTAATACTTTTTCCCCGCTGTCGCGGGATCGTCGTACAGGATCGCCGCCCAGGGGAACATGGACCACCAATAGGCGTCGGCCCAGCGTTCGTACCCGCTGAATCCGCCGTTATTTTTCACCCACTGGAAGAAACTGTCTACATTGGCATCCGTGTTCGAAGCGCCGGCAAAATTCAGGGCCAGAATCGAGGCCGCGCTCGTCCCCAGCGGACCGTAACCGCTGGTGTCATTGGGCTGGTAGGCGAAGAGACCCGCACCGCCGCCAACGGTGATCTGGCTGCGCCGGATGTGGGCCAGGCCGTCCACAACCGCCTGGACGGACGGATTGACGCCCGCCTTCATGAGGGCCATGATGACCCATGCCGTCTCCCAATTGTCCGTGTCCGTGTTCCAGGGGTTGTAACGCCAGCCGCCGGCGAAGATGGGATTGCCGGCCTTGGCTGCCGTGACCTGAGCGCCCAGCAGGAACTGGACAGCCCCCGTTATTTTGGGATCGTTCAGCGGTACCCCCAGAGCGATGAGCTTCTCCAGGGCTACCGGCGTGGCGGCCACGGATGACCAGGCCACAGTGTCGTTGTAGAAGGCGCCGGTATCGTTCCACCCGGTGGATGGATCGTCCGTGGCGTGATAGGTGCTTTCAAAGTACTGCTTGATGCCGTTTTTGGGCGCGGCTCCGGTAACGCCGTACAGAGCGTCACGGACCTGCCCCAGAAGATCAATCCCGAGGTAATCGGGACTGCCGGAATCTTTGTATTTTGGGTTCTCCAAAACGGCCAGCAGGGTGAGCCCCGTGTATCCCGTCCACCCGAAGGCAAACTGGTCCGCATTGCCGCTGAGATTGTCGTCGAACGAACCGTCCGCCCGCTGATGGGCGAGCAACCAGTTGAGACCATTGACGATGGCACTCTTCGTGCTGTTCAGGGTAACGTTCTGCGTCAGAGTCTGCCCAGTCGCCACAACCACGGAAACCTGACCCGGCATGTAGCCCCGCGCCGAACCGATGAGGGTATAGCTCCCCGGAATGACGTCGGAAATCGAATAGGACCCGTTTGCC
>CAZKHU010000126.1:0-7304 GCA_964552725.1 uncultured Syntrophus sp. | reverse complement strand
AAACCATCATCAAATAATTCCCCGCCGCGTCTTTCGAACAGATTTCCTTGAGCCTGTCAAGCTCTTTTTTGAAATTTGCATACATGTTAAAATAACAAGATCGCGCCCGTTAAAAGAAAAAATCAACATCAATCATTTCATTGACTCACCGGCTCGCTTATAGTAGTATTTTCCAATCTATAAAGCGCATTCCCGTCAAAAGGATTTGACCGTCCCAAGAGGCGCTCCATGAAAAACAGAACCCAGCGGATTTGATCATCCAAACTCATTTCAAGGAACATCTTACGTGAAAAAGGAGGTTCATTATGGCTGAGGCAGTGAAGCAAGGCAAAAAAGTCAGGGATTTTAGTCTAAAGGATCAGAATGGCCAGGATTTCCACCTGGCCGCTTGCCGGGGGAAACGGGTGCTGCTCTCCTTTCACCCGCTGGCATGGACCCCCGTCTGCGCCCAGCAGATGCAGTCACTGGAAAAAAGCAAAAAGGCTCTGGAGAGGCTCAACGCCATCGCCGTCGGTCTGAGCATCGACAGCGTTCCCTGCAAGGCGGCCTGGGCCAAAAGCCTGAAAATCAAAGACACGCGGCTCCTTGCCGATTTCTGGCCACACGGGCAAGTGGCAAAATCACTGGGCATTCTGCGTGTCGAAGGTTTTTCAGAAAGGGCCAACATCATCCTGGATGAAACGGGCCGGGTTACGTTCGTCAAGGTATACCCGATCCGGCAGCTCCCCGATATCGGAGAAATCCTGGCGGCCCTGAAGGGCTGATTCCGAAGAGAGAAGCTGTTCAGAAAGCTGTAGCCGCTTCTTGCGAATCAGGACGTCAGGAAACGTATACAAGTTTCCGCTGCGAATATTATTCTCGCTTTTTCCCCTGAAAACCGTCTTGTGAGAAAAAATTTCGCAATAAAACACGGCAAATCCGAACAAAAATAGCCACCGTAATATTATTAAATAATACTTTAAGTGACTTACATTGATCAAGTGGCGGGATAGCATGTTGTTGGCACAGCCATTGCTCTAAAATGAACGTCCGCAGAGTCGGAAGCAATATAAATCGATTATGCGGAAACGGGAGAAGGCAGTCAGTCTGACAGGGGTTTCAGGACAATCACTTAGAACATGAAAGGACAACAAATAGAAGATGAAGAAATTAGTTTTGGCGGTGATGGCGGCATTGCTGGTTGCCGGTACGGCAATGGCAAAGGACTATGAAGCAACCAGGAAGGCAGGCGATTATACAGTGGTGGTAAAAATGGACAGAAACCCTCCCATTACCGGCGACAATAACCTGTCCGTTGCCATCAGGGATGCGGCCGGCGCCGAGGTGAAGGATGCCAGGGTGGCTGTGGAGTATTCGATGGCCGCCATGCCCGGAATGCCTGCCGTTCGAGTCAAGACGGATGCGGAGTTGAAAGGCGGCGAATATAAGGCAAAACTTAATTTTTCCATGGCCGGGGGCTGGAGCATTGCAACCAAAATAACCCGCGGCGGCAAGACCGTTCAGGCCAAATTCAGCGTTGATGTGAGGTAGAGAAATGCGCCGTTTTCTCCTTTTCGGATTGTGTATCCTCTTCCTCACAACCGCCCAGGCTTTCGCCTCGGAAGAGATTTTGAAGCTCCCGGAGCTGATCCGGGAGGCGCTGAAGAACAACCCGGAAATCCATGCTGCGGAGGCGCGGGCAAACGGTTCGCTGCATAAGATTCCACAAGCGCTGAGTCTTGCCGATCCTATGGTAATGGTGGGCTATGAAAATGAAGGCACGGACAGCCTTTATACCTTCGGAGGAGAGACCAAAGGCATGCCCGCCGATTCCCGCTGGATGTTTTCCCTATCTCAAATGTTTCCCTACCCGGGCAAACTTGCGCTGAAGGGTGAAATGGCAACGCGCGATATGGAAAACCTGAAGGCGATGGTTGATGCAACGAGGCTGGCAACCGAGGTCAGGGTCAAGGAACTCTACCAGGACCTCTTTTTGGCCTACACCAATATCGACCTGCTCAAGGATCTGGCGGCGCTCTTTACCCGGGTGGAAGACGCGGCCCTCGCACGCTATGCAGCAGGAATGGCGCCACAGCAGGAAGTGTTGATGGCGCAGACCGAGAAATACATGCTGATCGAGCGGGAGAAAATGGAAAGACAGAAAGTGGAGTCCCTGAAGGCGATGCTGAACGCCTCTCTGGGAAGAGATGCGCTCGCGCCGCTCGGCAGGCCTGAAAAGCCGCAAGCTGTCGTCAAGCCCTACCGGTTGGAAGAGCTGATTAAACTCTCCCATGATCGCTATCCGATGATCATCGCGAGAAAAAAGATGGTCAGCGCCGCCGAGGCGAAGGTGCTGATGGCCAAGAAAGAGTACTATCCTGATTTTACGCTTGGAACCAGTTACTTTGCCCGCAGCTCCCAATTCCCGGACATGTGGAATCTTACCGCAACAATTAATGTCCCCCTTTTCTACAAGACAAAACAGCGGGAGGGGGTGCTGGAGGCCGAGATGGCCCTTCTGGAAGCCAAGAGGAGCGTTGAGTCAGTGAAACTGATGACTTCGTCCGCGCTGCGGGACAATTACTCCATGTTGAATACGGCGGAAAATCTGCTTGCGCTTTACAGGGATGGTTTGATTCCCAAGGCCTACCAGGGGTTTGAACTGGCTCTCTCCGGGTACGTGACGGGAAAGATTGAGGCGATAACTGTCATTGCCAGCCTTAAATCTCTGATTGATTATGAATTCTTATCCTGGCGGCAGTTTGCCGACAGGGAAAAGGCCGCGGCAAGACTGGAAGGGCTGGCGGCCATCACGGACTACGGGGTGGGCGCAAAATGAAAAAAAGAATCATCACTATCGGCGTTATCTGCCTGTTCGCCGCCTTTGCAGGCGCTTTTTCGTATCTGTACCGCGTTGAATTGAAAAATGAGGCCACAAGAATCGGCCTCTTAAAAGAAGCCGCCGACAGCAAACAGGCGGCGCCCGCCACCCCGCCGGAAACAGCAGCCACCCCGGAAGAGGCAACGCAGACGGAGGAAGCACCCACGGTGGAAATCCCCACCGACCAGCAGCAACTGATCGGCGTCCGAACCGTCAAGGCCGCAATCAAGCCGTTGCACCGGATTATCCGGACTGTGGGCCGCATCGAATATGATGAGCGAAAACTGGCCACTGCCAATACCAAAATCGAGGGCTGGATCGAAAAGCTCCATGTCGATTATACGGGACGCTATGTGAAGAAAGGGGAGCCGCTGGCGGAGATTTACAGCCCGGAACTGGTGGCAACCCAACAGGAGTTTTTAAATGTTCTGCGCTGGGCAAGCCAGGGTCAGTCCGTCAAGGATGAACGAACCGCCATGCTGCTTGTCAAAGACGCCCAGGCAATGCTGGAGGCGGCAAAGGAACGGCTCCGGCTTTGGGATATCAGCGATGAACAGATCAAAAAGATCGAAACGACGGGCAAGCCTATCCGGACGCTCACCATTTACAGCCCCGTTTCCGGGTATGTCCTTCAAAAGATGGCCGTTCAGGGCATGCGCGTCATGCCGGGAGAAAAACTATTCGATGTGGTCGATCTTTCCAGCGTCTGGATCGTCGCAGACATCTACGAGTACGAATTGCCGCTGATCAAGGTGGGACAGCCGGCCCGGATCGGCCTCAGCTATTTTCCGGGACAGGAGTTTTCCTCACGGGTGGATTATGTGTATCCCTCTCTGGCCAGTGAGACGAGAACCGCCAAGGTGAGATTTACCATCCCCAACGCCAAAGGCACGCTGAAACCCCAGATGTTCACCAACGTGGAAATCAGGATCAATCTCGGCCGCCGGCTCGCCGTACCCGCCGAAGCGGTCATCGATACAGGCATGAGACAGATCGTCTATGTGGACAAGGGCGAGGGGTATTTCGAACCGCGCGAGGTGGCGACCGGACTCAAGGTCGATGAACTCGTCGAGATAACGGACGGGATCAAGGCGGGTGAGAAGGTGGCTTCCTCAGCGAACTTCCTGATCGACTCGGAGGCCCAGTTGAAGGGCGTAACCGCACTCAAAAGAAAAAAGTAGGGCAGGCATGATTGCGAAAATTATCGATTACAGTTCGCGCAACCGGTTCATCATCTTCCTTCTGGTAGGGGCACTGGCCCTCTGGGGATACTGGGCGCTGAAACATACCCCCCTCGACGCCCTTCCCGACCTGAGCGATACGCAGGTCATTATCTATACGGAGTGGCAGGGCCGGAGCCCTGATCTGGTGGAAGACCAGATCACCTACCCCATCACCTCCACGCTGCTTGCGGCGCCGAAAGTCCAGTTCGTCCGGGGGTTCTCCTTTCTCGGAAGTTCCTTCATCTATGTCATCTTCGACGAAGGGACGGACATCTACTGGGCGAGAAGCCGGGTCCTCGAATACCTGCAGGCGGTAAAGGCGAAGATACCCGCCGACGTCAACCCCGTTCTGGGGCCCGATGCCACGGCGGTCGGCTGGGGCTTTTCCTACGCGGTAGTCGATAAAACAGGCGGTCACGACTTAGCCGAACTCCGCACCCTCCAGGACTACAATGTTAAGCTCGCCATCGAAAGCGTTCCGGGCGTCTCGCAGGTGGCGAGCCTCGGCGGATTTGTCAAGCAGTACCAGATCACGATTGATCCGAACCGGCTTCTGGCCTACAACATACCACTCATGGCGGTCATCGAGGCGGTAAAAAAGAGCAACCGCGACGTGGAAGGCCGCGTTCTGGAATTCTCGGGCATCGAATACATGATCCGGGGACGCGGGTACATCAAGGACCTTAAGGATCTGGCCGCGGTCGCAATTACCACCGATGGCCGGGGAACGCCTGTACTGCTGAAGGATGTGGCCGACATCAGGCTCGGCCCGGAGATCAGGCGGGGGATAGCGGAAATCGACGGCCAGGGCGAAACAGCGGCAGGCATCGTTGTGGTGAGATTCGGCGAAAACGTCCTCAACGTGATCGAACGGGTCAAGGAGAGGATCAGCAAGGATATCGTCCCCAGCCTGCCCAAGGGGGTGGAGATCGTCACCACCTATGACCGCTCCGACCTGATCGAGCGCTCCATCGATACGCTGAAGGAAGAGATCATCAAGCTGTCGATCGCGGTAAGCGTGGTCTGCATCGTCTTTCTCTTCCATCTGCCGAGCGCCTTAGTGGTGATCCTGACGCTGCCCCTTGCCATCCTGATCTCCTTCATCTGCATGTTTTATCTGGGAGTGACCTCCAACGTGATGAGTTTGAGCGGCATCGCGATCGCGATCGGCGCAATGGTCGACGCCTCCATCATCATGGTGGAAAACGCCCACAAGAAACTGGAAGAGTGGGAGGAGGCGGGCAGACACGGAAACCGTACGGAGGTGATCATCGAGGCGGCCAAGGAGGTCGGCCCTTCGCTGTTCTTCGCGCTTCTCGTGATCAGCGTGGGCTTCCTTCCCGTCTTCACGTTGCAGGCACAGGCGGGCAGGCTCTTCAAACCGCTCGCTTACACGAAGACCTTTGCGATGCTCTTCTCCTCCTTCCTGGCCGTTACGCTGACGCCGGTGCTGATGACCCTCTTTGTCCGGGGCAAGATCCGGCATGAAGACAAAAATCCGATCAGCATCATCCTCCGCAGGCTCTACGAGCCGGTGGCGACCTTATCGCTGCGGTTCAGGAAAGGCGTAATCATTGTAGCCGTGATCATTATGGCTATCACGGCCTACCCCTTCATGAAACTGGGTTCGGAATTCATGCCGCCGCTCTACGAGGGAACGCTCTTTTACATGCCGGTGACGGTGCCCGCAGCGGGAATCACCGAAGTCTCCAAATTACTGCAACTGCAGGACCGGCTGTTGAAGAAATTCCCGGAGGTGGCCCAGGTGTTCGGCAAGGGCGGGCGGGCCGAAACGGCCACCGACCCGGCGCCGCTCGAGATGTTCGAGACGGTCATCAATCTGAAACCGGAGGCCCAGTGGCGTCCGGGCATGACTGTGGAAACCCTGAAAAACGAGATGAACGACGCCCTCACCATTCCGGGAGTAGCCAACTCCTTTACGATGCCGATCAAGGCGCGGACGGACATGCTCTCCACCGGCATCCGGACGCCGGTTGGGATCAAGGTGCTGGGCCCTAATCTCGATGAACTGGAGAGGATCGGGAAGGAAATCGAAAATGCGGTCAAGGATATTCCCGGCACCCGCAGCGCCTACGCCGAACGGGTCACCACCGGATATTTCCTCGATTTCGATATCAACCGCGAAAAGATTGCCCGTTACGGGCTGAGCGTGGATGATGTGCAGGAAATCATCCAGACTGCCGTGGGAGGTATGAACCTGACAACAACGGTGGAGGGTCGCCAGCGTTATCCCGTCAATGTCCGGTATGCTCGGGAACTGAGGAATGATCCGGAAAAGCTCAAGCGGGTGCTGGTGCCGGTAAGGATGGGCTCTCAGCCTTCCGGCGGGGGCATGGGAACGGGAGCGCCCGCTGCCGGCGCCCCTTCTCTTCTCCAGGTGCCGCTCGGGCAACTGGCAGACATCCGGATACTCAAGGGTCCGACGGGCATCAAAAGTGAAGAGGGACTTCTGGCGCTCTACGTCTATGTCGATTTTTCCGGCCGGGACGTGGGCGGATACGTGGACGATGCGAAGAAAAAGGTCGCCTCCCTGAAGATACCGGACGGCTACCGGCTGGAATGGAGCGGCGAATACGAGTACCTGGTGAAAACGCACGAACGGCTGAAAATGGTTGTGCCGCTTACGGCCCTGATCATTTTCATCCTGATCTTTCTGAACACCAAAAGCATCACGAAAACGATGATCGTTCTGCTGGCCGTCCCCTTTTCGCTGGTTGGATCGTTCTGGTTGCTCTACATTCTCGATTACAACATGAGCATCGCCGTCTGGGTCGGCATCATCGCGCTTGCGGGACTCGATGCGGAAACGGGCGTCGTGATGCTGCTCTACCTCGACCTTGCCCATGAGAAGTGGCGCAGGGAAGATAAATTAAACAGCCTGCAGGATCTCCGGGAATCGATAATGTACGGCGCCGTCAAGCGAATCCGGCCCAAGATGATGACGGTCAGCGTCATCCTGGCCGGCCTGATTCCCATCATGTTCAGTCACGGCACAGGCGCCGATGTGATGAAACGGATCGCCGCGCCGATGGTCGGCGGCGTGGTCACCTCCACCATTCTTGAACTGGTGATCTACCCCGCCATTTACATGATCTGGCGCGGGAGGGAGTTCAAAAAGAAACAGATCTGACTTTTTGGTCAAACATTATTTGTTGTCAAGCCCACACGTTCGAGGACTTTGACCGGGATATAACAGATTT
>CAZKHU010000125.1:0-7336 GCA_964552725.1 uncultured Syntrophus sp. | reverse complement strand
TCCCGCTCAGAATCGTTGCGGGAATGACAGAATGGGGAGTTTTGCAATTACCTCCTGAGGCTGTATATCTTCGGATTATGCAAAAAAGGGGCTGCCCGGCAGAAAGGCGCCCCCTTTTTTTGCGCGAGGCGGCTTTTTTCAGTCCGGGGAGACGGTTTTCCAGCCCTGATGGGTGCCGAAACGGGTTATCAGCGTGGCCCCCAGCCCTGTTACAATCGCTATCGCCTTTATCATCCATCCCAGATAGGGAATCCAGCCGATAATCCAGATAATCACGAGGCCCCAGAATGTCTGACGGACTACGCCCGCATCCTTCTTCCCGCCCAAGTTAAGCGCCCAGGAACCTATGAGACGGCTCACGGCAATGAAGCCGAGCAATGCCGTAAGTACAACCAGGATTACCTCCAGAGGAATCAGCGCGATTCCGATGACCGAGATGGTCAACAGAAGCGCCAGCGGAGCAATCGCGATCAGCGCAAGTACCCCTGTCAGGATAACCTTGAAGGTGTTTTCGCTGATTGCTTCCGAAACGACTATTACCTGCCTCGGCAGAAGGGCGGCGGTCAGAAGCGCCATGCACAGGATTACGGTCAGCATCGAAAGCGAGATGAGCGCGAATACCCAGGACCAGCCGCTCCATTCGCTGTTTACCGAGTTAATTAATGTTTCGTAGATGTTTGTGGAGTTGATCTCCGTCAGATTGCCGCCGATTTCGGCATCTTTTGCCACGACTATCACGCCTCCCACGGAGGCGACATCTCCCCCTACGGCAGCGGTCTTTGTGAGTACGACCGACCCTCCAATAGCCAGAACGCCGTCGTCGACCTCGCCGTGAACGGTGATTTGGCCCAGGATGGCGACAACTCGTTTAACCTTCTCCCCTTTATCGATCGTTATGTCCTTGCCGATGCGAATGACGCTTTTGTCATTGGCGGCGAAGGTCGGCGTTGCGATGAGGAGCAGCAAGGGAAGCAGCAATAAAATGGTTCGTTGAATACGGGTCTTGATTTTCATGGGAATTGCCTCGGTTTCTATGCCGTTTTGCCCCGTTGCCGCAGATATTCAATTACCCCGGGCAGTACGGAGATGATAATTATCGAGATGATAACCAGGGTGAAGTTGCTTTTTACAAAAGAGATGTTTCCAAAAAAATATCCCCCGAAAATAAACAAAGAAATCCATGAGATGCCGCCGATTACATTGTAGGAGATGAATCGGGAATAGTTCATCCGCCCGATGCCTGCGACGAACGGGGCAAAGGTTCTGATAATCGGCATGAAGCGGGCAATGATGATCGTCTTTCCGCCGTGTCGTTCATAAAATTTGTGGGTCTTTTCGAGATAGGCCCTTTTGAAAAAACGGCCGTCCTCTTTCTGGAAGACCCTGGGGCCAAGGTAGTGGCCGATTGCATAATTCAGTGAATCGCCCGCTATTGCGGCGATGGCGAGGGTCATAAAGAGCAGCTCCAGGGTCAGAGGCCCCTTCAGGTAGGGATTGGCGGCGAAGGCGCCGAGGCCGAAGAGCAGCGAGTCGCCGGGAAGTATGGGCGTGACGACAAGGCCGGTTTCGCAGAAGATGATAAGAAAAATTACAAGGTATGTCCAACTCCCGAAATATTGAAGGACATCGGCCAGATGCCTGTCCAGGTGCAGGAAGATGTCGATAAAATTGAAAAGAATATCTATCACGCTTTTTTCCGTTTCCCTCCGTAATGCCGGTTACAAATTTCCTGGCTCAGCCTGCAAACATACGGACGGACTATCGCAGACGCCTTTCCGAATTTTCATTTTTCTTAGAAACTGTGGTAGTATAGGGCAGCTGTCAGGTTCTGTCAATGGCAAAGGGTTGACATGGCAAAGGGTTGTTCCGAAAAGATAGCGAGCGGCAGGGCGTCTGGAAAGATGATTGCAATTTCCAGTTGTTACCTGTATAGATCGGCGCGGCTGGAGACTGGTTCCGGGGACAATGATTTTCCTGCGGAAATTATTTGCAGAAAGGAGGGCAGCCATGAAAAGATGCGGTTTATTTATCGGCCTTCTTATTTTGTTTTTTCTTCAGCCGGTTTCCCCGGGGGCGCTTTACGGGGATGCCGGATTGCCGGATAAAGAATCAAGGAACCTGACCATTCTGTTTACCCATGATCTCCATTCCCATTTTCTTCCCGATGTTGTCCCTGAAAATGGCGCACGCAGGATGCAGGGAGGCTACGCGCGCCTGGCAACCCTGATCGGCCGCGAGCGGGCGAAAGCCGCCGGGAGAAGCATCCTTGTCGATGCGGGCGATATCTCGATGGGGACGGCTTTTCATACGGAGTTTCGCGAGGAGGCCCTTGAGCTGCGCCTCATGGGGGAGATGGGATACGATGTGGCGACGCTGGGCAATCATGATTACGACTTTCGCCCCGAAGGACTGGCCGCGATGCTCCGCTCCGCCCGCTCGAAAGGAGGCAGGCTGCCGGCGCTTGTCGCCTCCAATGTGGCGTTTGCCGACAATGATAAAAGGGACGATGACCTGAAAGCCGCCTTTGGCGAGTATCCGGTATCCGAATACAAGGTTGTGGAAATAAACGGGCTCCGGATCGGCTTTTTCGGGATAATGGGGCATGATGCCGCAGAGGACGCCCCCTTTGCGAAGCCTGTCTCGTTTGCCGACCCTCTGGAGCGCAGCCGGGCGATGGTCGAGCTTCTCCGCAACAGCGAAAAGGTCGATCTCGTCGTCTGCCTTTCCCACGCCGGGACAAAACCTGTGAAGTCGCGTTCCGAGGACGAAGTAATGGCGGAAAAGGTTCCCGGGATCGACGTCATCATCAGCGGTCACACCCATACGGCGCTGCCGGAGCCGATAGTCGCCGGCAGGACGATAATAGTTTCGGCGGGATGTTACGGGGCCTATCTCGGGGTTATCGAACTCCGTGTTTCCCGGGAAAAGGGAGTCGGCCTGTCCTCATACCGTCTGGAGAAAAATTCAGCCGGGATTCCGGAGGACAAGGCGGTTTCCGGAAAAATTGAGACATTTAAAAAACTGGTTGATCAGCGGTATTTCAATTCTTTTGCCTTCCGCCATGACCAGGTTGTCGCCGAAACCGCCTACGACATGCCCTCTCCGTCCTACCGCCAGAAGCGACTTGCAGAAAACGGGATCGGAAACATGATTGCGGATGCCTTCCGCTTTTCGGTGCGGCAGGCGGAGGGAAAGAATTACCGGCGCGTCGATATAGCGCTGACCACCAACGGCCAGATACGGGACGCCTTTCTGACCGGCAAAATCAGCGTGGCTGATGTCTTCAAGGTTTTGCCGCTCGGTCTCGGGATGGACGACAGACCCGGCTACCCGCTATTGTCGGTTTATCTGACCGGAAAAGAGATTGAAAGCATGCTCGAGGTGCAGCCGACGATCGCGCTGCTGAAGCCAGACGCCTACATGCAGGTCTCGGGCGTCCGGTTTTTCTGGAATCCCCGCCGCGTCCCGTTTGACCGCGTTGTTTCGGTCGCCGTCGAGGATGAAAGAGGCGCCTTTGTCCCGCTTGTTGCCGACAAGCTCTACCGCATCTGCGTGAACGCCTATACGGCGGGGATGCTCGGTTTTGTGAGCCGGGCTTCGCACGGTCTGATAAAACTGACGCCGAAGGACGCCGCCGGGAAGCCCATATCCGATATGAGACTCTCGAGGATTGATGCGGATGCCGAAAGGCCTGGCGTTCAGGAGTTGAAGGAATGGGTTGCGTTGCTTTGGTACTTCCAGTCGTTTCCCGATCGGAATGGCAACATGGTTCGGGAGATTCCCATCAAATATGAATTTTCCGAAGGAAGGGGGGGCTCGTTGCCGTCGTGGAATCCCGTCAGCCTCTTTGCAGGCGCCGGTCTGATTACCTGGAGCGCTGTCGCCTTATTCATTGTTGTTTTACTGGTATTTTTCTTTCTTGTCCGCTGGATTGCACGGCGCGTGGCGAAAAAATGAAAGCAGGACGATTATGGTGAAAAGGTGATGCAGGAGATCGTTTTCATAAGTGGCGCGGGCGTGCTTTCGCTAATCATTCTCGTTTTGTTTTTTCTGTTTTTTCATAAAGTTTCGAATGAAATTGGCAGCCTGAGACAGGAAATACGCCTGCTTGCGCAATTGTCCGAGCGGGGCGAGCGCAGCTTCGGCGAGCAGATGGGGCAAAATCGCGAAGAGACCCTCCGGGCGCTTCAGCAATCACGGGAGGAGATGGCTGGCACGCTGAAGGGGGTAGGGGATACGCTTTATGGGCAGTTCAACACGCTGACGCAGACGACCGGGCAGAAGCTTACGCAGCTCCGGGAAGCGGTGGAGAGGCGTTTTCTGGCAATTCAGGAGGACAACGCCCGGCAGCTCGAGAGGATGCGGGAGACCGTGGATGAGAAGCTGCAGGGAACCCTGGAAAAAAGGCTCGGGGAGTCCTTCAAGCAGGTCGGAGAGCGCCTGGAACAGGTCGCCCGAGGCTTGGGCGAGATGCAGGCTCTCGCTGTCGGCGTCGGTGATCTGAAAAAGGCCCTGACGAATGTCAAGGTGCGGGGAACGTGGGGCGAGGTGCAACTGGGGGCGATGCTGGAGCAGGCTCTCTCCCCGAATCAGTACGCCGCCAATGTGGCCACAAAAGGGGGAGGAGAAAGGGTCGAATTCGCAATCAGGCTGCCCGGACAAAGTGATGACAAAAACGAGGTTGTCTGGCTGCCGATCGATGCGAAATTCCCCATCGAGGACTACCAGCGGCTTGTTGACGCCCAGCAGGAGGGCAATGCCGAAGCCGCGGAAACTGCCGGCAAGCAATTGGAAAACAGCGTCCGGCGCTGCGCCGCCGACATTGCGGGAAAGTATCTGAATCCGCCGCAAACTACCGATTTTGCGATCATGTTTCTGCCGACGGAGGGACTCTTTGCCGAAGTGATCCGCCGGGGCGGCCTTGTCGAACAGTTGCAGCGGGAATTCCGGGTGGCGATTGCCGGCCCGACTACCCTCTGGGGTCTTCTCAGCAGCCTGCAGGCGGGTTTCCGAACGCTGGCGATCCAGCAGCGGTCGGCGGAAGTATGGCGACTGCTCGCAGCGGTAAAGACGGAGTGGTCGAAATACGGGGAAACCCTGTCCCGGGTGCAGAAAAAAATCCACGAGGCGTCGGAGACGATCGAGCAGGCGCAGACCCGATCGCGGGCGATCGGCCGAAGGCTGAAGGCGGTGGAAGAGATGCCGGCGGCAGACGCCGATGATGTAATCGCCGATGCAGAGGAAGAGGAAAACTCATGATTTGATCGGCGCGGCAGGGAGCGCAATGGATAATGGCGGTTCTCCCGCAATGCAGGGATGACAATAAATTTGGCCCCTTCTTTTACCCGGGCCTGTCCAATTCTTTTCTTACCGCGTCGCCGGAAAATAGAGGGTAAAGACGCTGCCCTTTCCCGCTTCACTCTGCACGTTGATGTAGCCGTTGTGATCCTTCACGGTTCCCCAGACCACGGCCAGCCCCAGACCGGCGCCGCTTCTGCCCGCTGATATCCTTGTGAAAAAATATCTGGACGTCGAGTGATGCGTAGGGGGCCGAGAAGGCAAGGGTTTTAGCCCTGTCTTCGGTAAAGAAAATTGTATCGATCACTTCGGCGTTTCCTTCGGCCATCGTCTTTTGGGCCAGACCCCAGTCCATCCCCTGCAGGTTCACTTTGGTTCCCGTTTTTTCTGCCCAGAGACGCCATTCATCCACCAGAATGCCCTGAAGACGACCTTTTTCGTCGCGAAAAATAAAAGGCGGGTAATTGTCGTCGCAGACCACCGTAGCTGATGCACCTCGATCATCGTATAGAGGGTTTTGCAGCCGTTCAGGGCTTTGCGGCTATCTCAATGCGCTTCCTCAGCTCGAAGAGCTGCGCCGACTCTCCGATCATGACGAGCCGGTCGCCTGCTTTGATGGGACGTCCGGAGTCCGGATTGATATCGTACTTGCCTGTCGCTTGTTCTAACACCGCCACAAGGAGGGGGGCATGGCCCTCGGCCCCTTTCACGTCGCGGACTGGCCTTCCCACAAAGGGAGAGCCTTCCGGGACGGCAACCTCATCGAACCGGACGACGCTGTCCCGTTCCCGCATCATGGCATCCAGGAAGCCGACCGTCGCCGGGCGGACCATCTCGGAAACCATGCGCAGTCCGCCGATGTACTGGGGATTAATGACATTGTCGGCGCCGCTCCGCAGGAGCTGCTGACGCACCGCCAGCTCTCTTTGGGTGCTGACTACTCGGATATTGGGATTGAGGCCCTTGGCCGTTAGCGCCAAAAAGGCGTTGTACTGGTCAGTGGATAGCACAGCGAAGATTCCGGTCGCCTTCATCACCCCGGCGCGCTTCAGGGTTTCCTCCTCCGTCGCATCCCCTTCCACAACCTTGATGCCGTCAGCGATTAGCCTCTCTACGGTCTCCCTGTCCTGTTCGACCACGACGAAAGTTCTCCCCGTTTTTCCCAGCTCATCCATGATCACTCGGGCGGAATGGCTCGCGCCGCAAACGATGTAGTGACCGGAAAGCTTTGCGATCTCCCTCTCCATACGCCTCCTTTTTAGCACAACGGACAGCTGTCCCTCCACGATGATGGAGGTGAGCGTCGAAAACGCGTAGGCGACGATGCTCACGCCGCTCAAAATAAGAAACAAGGTGAAAACCCGGCCTGCGGAGGTGAGGGGGTGCGTCTCCCCGTAGCCCACTGTGGCGAGCGTGATTACCGTCATGTAGAGCGCATCGAAAGGCGCCCAGTCTTCGATGATGCTGTAGCCGGCTGTTCCGGCTAAGAGAGTGAAGAAGAGGAGCCCGGCGACGCTCGCAAGGCGTTTGTGCATCTCAGAGAGGCTGGTCATGTTTTTGAGGCAAGCAGGCCTGTTTTCCCCGATACTTTAGCTTGATGTCTTTCACTTTTGCCGCTTGGTTTCCCGACGTTGTCATAGCGCTTAAAACCTTGCCGACTCACAAATAGCATAAAACGAAAGAATAGAGAAAGAAGAATTGCGGGAAGGAGCCAAAGCGACCCTCGGTGGATATAGTTAAGGTGCAATAAATTTATTTACTCTTGACATACGCTCATTTATATTTTAGCAAAAGAGCATAGATAAAGTATAATATATGCACATTGTTCAGTAGATCCTTGATTGATTGCGGTCGGAAAAATTCCACTTATGGCAGTGCGATAAGTCAAGTATGATGGTTCTGTTCGAACAGATTACCATAATGGGGCAGTTCGGGATTCTAAGCTGAAAGGGAAAGTCTTTTGGGAAGGCGGGTTCCTGAGATTTATATTTGAGTTGCATTGTGACTCTATAATGCTACTTGAAAAACAACTGTTTAG
>CAZKHU010000124.1:0-7338 GCA_964552725.1 uncultured Syntrophus sp. | reverse complement strand
TCAGAACCAAATTCCTTACCACACGGTGTCTGATCGATTATTTAGACATCCTTAATGAAATTATACTGTAAAAAACGCATTTTCCAGATCCCTGCTTTGCAGGGGAAAGAAACTGTGGTATCCAAATCGTCAAATAATCATTCCACAAGGAGGTTTGGACATGAAAAAACTGATTATGGTTGTTGTTTTATTGATGACGGCTTCTCCTGCCTTTGCAAAAAAAGATTGTAACGAGCTCAAGTCGGAGATTGACGCCAAGATTCAGACGAACGGCGTCAAAAGCTATAGCCTGGAAATCGTTCCCAACGAAAACGTCAAGGATGGGAAAGTGGTAGGAACCTGCGACGGCGGAACGAAGAAGATCATTTATAAGCGAGGGGAATGATCCTTGCGCGCTCGGTCGATGTTCTTCGCAAAATTTTTGATTTATTTTGGGTTTATCTTGACTGTAGAAACAGTTTTCGCTATCGCTTTTGCCGGACTTTTATGCCCCCTCGGAGTGGGGCGACGATCAGATTTTCCCCAAAGCGGCATGGGTATGACGCGGGTGACACGTTCTCGTTGTTTGGCGCTCATCACCGGAACAGAGCACGTTTTTGAGTTGAAAGGAGGCAATCCATGACGCAAGAAGGAGGATACGGCCCTGACGGGCAGCGGCCGTCTTTGGACGAGATCATCGGAAAGATCCTGCAGCAATTGCAGTCACTCAGTTTTAAGGGCGCACCGATGGTTACGTTGCTTGCCATCGCGGTGGTCGTTATTTCTCTCTGGACCACGTGGTTTACGGTCCAACCGGAAGAGACGGCCGTTGTGCAGCGATTCGGCGAGGTCGTCCGGACGGCCGGGCCGGGTCTGCACTTTAAGGCGCCTTTGGGTATCGAAACGGTTCGTACGGTTCCTACGGCAAGGGTTCTTAAAGAAGAATTCGGCTACCGGACGCTGGCCGCCGCCTCGGGCCAGCGGACGCAGTATGCGGCCGACAACAAGGCTTTTAAAAACGAATCCCTCATGTTGACGGGAGACCTCAATGTTATCGATGTCCAGTGGATCATTCAGTACCGGATCGAAGACCCGATCCTTTTTCTGTTCAATGTGCGCGATACGCCGAAGACGGTTCGCGACATCACCGAGTCGGTCATGCGCAGGGTAGTCGGCAACCGTCTCGGCAGCGACGTGCTCACGGTGGCCCGCGTGGAGGTATCGAGCGAGGCAAAAGAGGAGATTCAAAAAATCCTGAGCGAATATAAAACCGGTGTGCGTCTGGTAACCGTCGAACTCCAGGATGTAACGCCTCCCGACTCGGTGAAGCCGGCATTTAACGAAGTCAACGAGGCGCGCCAGGATAAGGAACGAACCATCAACCAGGCTCAGGAGCAGGCAAACCGCGAAATTCCCAAAGCCGGCGGCGAGGCGACCCAGAGCATCAGCCAGGCCGAAGGGTACGCCCTGGAGCGAACCAACCGGGCACAAGGCGAGGCCAACCGCTTTTTGGCTATCCTGGCCGACTATGAAGGCGCCCCGGAGGTCACGCGGCAGCGGATGTATCTGGAATCGCTGAGCGGCTTCCTGGCGGGGCTGAAAGACCTCTATATCGTGGACAGCGACCAGAAAGCCCTGATACCCTGGCTTCCCATGAAATCCGGGGAAGCGCTGCCTGTCGCACCGCCTGCCGAAGGAGGAAAAAAATGAAAAACGCAAAGCAAACAGTGATGATTATTCTGGCAGCGGCAATTGCGATGAGCATCCTTTCCGCTTTTTATATACTGGAAGAGGGCCAGCAAGCGGTCATCGTCCAGTTCGGCCGACCCGTCGGAGAAACGGTAACCAAGGCAGGTCTGCACATCAAGATCCCCTTCATTCAGGACGTCAGGCGTTTCGAAAAACGTCTCCTTGTCTGGGATGGAGACCCCAATCAGATTCCGACCAAAGGACGGGAGTTTATCTGGGTAGATACCACAGCGCGCTGGCGAATCGCCGATGCAAGAAAATTTCTGGAAAACGTAGCCACGGAAGCGGGGGCTCAGTCCCGTTTGAACGATATCATCGATTCCGTGGTGCGCGACCAGGTGTCGAGCAGCGAATTGGTGGAGCTTGTCCGCAGTTCATCATGGAGAATTCCCGGGGAGGAAGTCCTGCATGAAGTTCCAGCGGAGCAGGAAAAAGAGCTCAAGAAAAAAATCAGCCGGGGACGGGAGGAGATCACCCGCACCATTCTCGCCGAGGCGCGGAAGATCATCCCTCAGTATGGGATCGAACTGGTGGACGTGCGCATCAAACGTCTCGATTACGTGGAGAGCGTCCGGGAAAAGGTGTATGCACGGATGATCTCCGAACGGAAACGCATCGCGGCACAGTTCCGTTCGGAGGGAGAAGGACAAAGCGCGGAAATCCTCGGAACTATGGACAAAGAACTACGCGGGATCCGTTCCACTGCCTACCGCCGGGTGCAGGAAATCCGCGGCAAGGCCGACGCGGAGGCGACGCGCATCTATGCCAGGTCATACAGCCGCAATCCCGAGTTCTACGCATTCCTGCGAACACTGGAGGTGTATGGAGAGGGATCAACCAAAAATTCAGTTGCGATCCTCACCACGGACAGCGACTTCTATCGATACCTCAAGTCGGCATATCCCAAAGGCGCCTCTTTTGGCAGGAGAGGCGCCGCCGCGAAGTAATGAGGGGGGGAAAGATTATAGTTTCAAAACTATAACACTCCCCAAAAACTGGGCAGGGTAATAAGCATGTTAGGCTGCCATAATCAAAAAGGAGGAGAAATGGCAGATTTTTTGTGGAGTTTTGAAGCGCTCACCCGCTTGTGCGGGCATCAAGACCCGGGGGTGAAAAGCTGGGCGGCTGACCGGGCGCGCTATCTTTACCCGCAGGAGGCAGGGCCGCTCATGGTCGGGCTTCTGAACGACCGGGAAGAATCGGTGGCGGTCCAAGCCGCCGACTATTTCTGCGCCTATCCCGACAGTGGCATCGCCGATACCCTGCTTGCCGCCTTCAGAAAAAGCTCGGGTCTTTCGGCAGAGCGCCTCGCCCATGCCCTGGTTTTGCTGAAAGACAACAGACTCCTCGACGCCGTAAAGGAAAAGCATGTCCGGATACCCGAGGCCGAGGCTGCCCTCGCCGACTTCGCCGGGGGGTTGATGAACGTTGCCCTTCTCGGAACAAAAGAGGCCCATCTGTACGTGGAAGACACACTTGGGCATCTCGACTCGCTTGGCCGCTCCCGGGAGGCAGCAGCCCTGTTTTTCCACGCGAACCTCGCGGCGGGCACAGACATTAGCAAACTGCTTCTTTCCGCCTATCGCAGCGGCGTGAGCGGCTATGTCGCGGCGCTCCTATCCGGAATCACGTACCGCGCCGGGGGATGGTGCGCGAGTGAGGAACTTGCCGGCAAGAGGGCCTCCGAAGAACTCGCCGCGGAAGTTGATGATGCTTTCGAGCTCCTGACCGGAGGCGAGTACGAGAACGTCGCAAAATCCCTCAAAGCGCTCTTGAAAAGGCGGAGGTTCAACGAAATTTTGCAAGAGGCGGGCCTAACCGCCCTGGCGATTGAGCAGGAAAAAAGGCGGGAACACGGCGAGGCGGCCTATCTCCGCTGGCAGGCGGAAAGGGACGTCCCGTTCTTTCATTGCGCCGTCCTGAGCGCCCTTAAGGAAACAGCCGCGGAAATTCCCCCGGCGCAGCGGGAAATCGTGGCCTGTATTGCCATTATCGTTCTTTCCCTGCTTACAGAGTCCCGCTCCCTGCTCGCCCTGAATCCTGCAATGCTCGACCCGGATGCGGCGCTCAGGATATTTTTTGAGGACAGGCCCGCTGCGCCCCAGGACGATGCGCTCATGGATCTCCTTGCCCAAAGGGCGGACGCGAAGAGCCTGGCCGGCGAGGCCATCCGCCGGCTGGGGCAGTTCCCTTTCGCCGAGGCAAACGGGCGAATCATCCGGTTCGCGGGCAGGGTCATCGATGCAGAGCTGGCCCGGGAGCTGCTGACAGTGAGCTTCGAAGACGACGAGTTCGCTGATGACGTCGTCAGGGCAGTCAGCAGTCTGGGCGACCTTTCCATTCCCCTGCTGCGCCCCCTTTTCGAGCAGAACAACCCGGTCGGAATCCCTCTGGCGCTGCGCGTCCTGGAGGAGCTTCCAACGGAGAAGGCGGCTGATCTCGTTTTGACCCACTGGTCGCTTCTGTGGGGCGAGTACAGGGAATGGCTTCTGAACACCGTGACCGGAATAGGCGATAAAAGGTTTATCCCGGTTCTGAAGACCGAGCTGAAAGCGGGCGAGCAAGCCGAAAACGAGACCTTTCGCTACCTGTGCCTTGTCAACGGCATAACAAATCCCGAACTCAAGAACATCGAGCGGGAAAGCGAGCGCCGCGAAAAAAGAAAAAGGCGCTTGCGCCGCGCGCTGGAAGAGGGGGACATGGCAGCCCTCCTGAGGGAACCTATAGAGATCCCGCTCAAGTGCCGCTCTTGCCATAATGTCTATCATTACACGGTTGACAAGGTCTTCGCGGTCGCCGGCACAGCAGACATGGTGATTGATGACTGCATCGTCTGCAAGCAATGCGGAGCGCTCGACCATTATGAAATCCCCGAAGAGGGAAGGATCGCGGTGACAGCCCGGTTGGCGGCGCTCCATCTTCTCCCGGAAGCCGCCAAAGCAGACCTGGATGAAATGACAGTCGCCACCCGCAGGTCGGTATCGGCCCTCGGGAAGGATATGCCCATCCAGGATTTGATAGACAAATATGAGAAGAAGCTGAAAAAGGATTCGGAGAACCCCGAACTTCTCATCGGTTTTGCCAACGCCCTCCAGCAGGGCAAGCGGCGGGAGGATGCCGTGCCCATTTACGAGCGGGCGCTCAAGAACGACCCCCTGAGCGTAGAAGGTCACGTCACCCTCGGCGAATACGCCTTCGACAAGGGCGATCTCGAGGCGGCCTTTACTCATTACAGCAAGGCCGCAGAGGTCATGGACCGGGGAAACTACTACCGGCTCAGCGGCGATCGCGATCAATTCAAGGAAGGCCTTCTCGACAAGCTTATGCTTGTGGCGGAAAAGCTCGGGCGGGAACTCCCCTCTCCTCATGAACAAGGCGTCATGAGGGAGGCGACGGCTCCCCCGCAACGGGCGGTCGGCCGAAATCACCCTTGCCCTTGCGGAAGCGGAAAGAAATACAAGAAGTGCTGCCTCCTCAAGGAATCCGGGCAGGAATCGGCGCCAACTGAACCGGCGCCCCGCAAAGCGCCCGCACCTGATCCGGTTTTCCGGCGCCTCCGGGAAAATCTTTCCCGCTACGTCAAAAGGGAGATATCCCGTAACGATTTTCTGAGGGGCACGGGCATATTCTGGAATATCGAGCTCCGGGAGCCCCTCGCACTGCCCGAGAGGGCCTCCCGAGATGAAGGCCAGTTCCACGATTGGTTCATCCACGACTACCGCAGGGAAAACGGAAAAACAATAATGGAGAGCTTCTGCGACCAACGGCGGAACACACTGACCGCAGAAGAGAAACGCCTCGCCGAATCCCTTATGAAAAGTTACGAGTCCATCTACGAGGTGCAGGATGTCCGGGAAGGGGAAGGGCTGACGATCCGGGATATCTTTACCGGCGAGGCGATGGGTGTGCAGGAAATCTCCGCATCCTACGAGGCAGTCCAATGGGATATCCTTCAGGCGAGGGTTTACAAAATGGACGACGTGTGCAGGCTTGCTGGAAATGGGCAGAAGCTGCCACGGATGAGGGTAGAAGCCCTGAAGGCATATATAGACAAGGCTCGCCGGAGCTTCGAGGCCGAAACGGGGCGAGGGGGCTGGCCCGTCTTTTTGAAGGAGAACGCCTTCCTGATCGGGCGTTTCTTTGATGAGGTCGTTGAAAAACCGCCCGTGCTGCTCACCGAGGAAAGACACCGAATCATCTCTGCGAGGGTCCACTTTACCGTAACCGATTACGGACGAGCCCGGAAACTCCTTTCCGGTGAGTACGATTTCACCGATGAGGAAGAGACCCCTTCCGGGGGCGTGAGCTACTCGTGGCTGAAAAGAGGCCCCTCCAAGGAGTGGGAGATGGGTTCCGGGGAAGTTGAAAAGGGAATTATTACCACCTCCAGCATCGTCCATCCGTCCGGGCAGTTGACATTCACGGTCCTCGGCACGGTCAACCTCCATCCCGACAGGCTGACCCTCGAATGCATGTCCCGGGAACGACTGGAAAGGGGAAAAAAGAGGCTTCTCGATCTGCTGCGGGGTTCCGTCCGTCATCGCGTCGACGAATTCGAGGACATCCACGTAGCCATGGAGCGGCAAGAAGAAAAAGAGGAAGCGGCAAAGCCCTTAAAACATGATGAGCGGTACAGAACCATGCTGACCTCGGTGATGCAGAAGTACCTGTCCGCCTGGCCCGATACGGCGATTCCGGCCCTCGGAGGCAAGACCCCCCGGGAGGCCGCGGCGTCGCCAGCGGGCAGAGAGAAAGTCCTCGGCCTCATCAAGGATCTGGAATATGGGGAAGCCCAAAAGAAAAAGAACGGCGAACCCTTCATGAACCTCGGCCCCTTGCGGAAAGAGCTGGGATTCGGGAGGGATGAAGGCTGACGCAACTGGGAATAACAATCCCGACCTTATGCAATTGACTTGAAGGTCTTGAGTTTCACCTCGTTTTGGCCACCTTCTGCAGGATGTAGATTGCCTCCGGCAGGCAGATCAAGTGCATAATATCCCTTGCCCAGCAAAACAAGCCCCCTATACTTCCGCCCGCGAGGAGAGAGATTTATTGATTGGGGGATAATATCAATGATTTCGATCAGATCATCTTCTGCGTAGGGAGAGAAAATCGTTTTGTACTGCTTACTCATTTACACGAAATCTTTCTTTCAGTTCTGAAAAAAGGCGGCGGCGAGAATGTGGGGCGGCAGTACAGCCTGCCCGACGCCGCGCTGGATGCGGCTGATTATAAAACTGGGCTGCATTTCTTCGAAACTCCGCCTGATTCTCCCCCGGAATTAAACCTTGGCGCGACGCAGCCGCAGGCTATTGCTGACGACAAACACGCTGCTGAACGCCATCGCCCCGGCCGCAACCATCGGGTTCAGGAAGCCCAGCGCCGCGGCGGGAATCAACAGCACATTATAGAAAAACGCCCAGAACAGATTTTGCTTGATCGTGGCGAGCGTCCGGCGGGAAAGATTAATGGCGCGCACCACAGCGCGCAGATCGCCGCTCATCAGCGTCACAGAGGCGGCCGCCATTGCCACGTCCGTGCCAGGCAGCCGTCCGATGGTAGAAGAAAATGGAAGCTTTGTGAATTATGATAAAGAAATTGAGGGGAACA
>CAZKHU010000123.1:0-7401 GCA_964552725.1 uncultured Syntrophus sp. | reverse complement strand
CCATCGCCGATCTGCGGCCGGACCCGGACCAGCCGCGCAAGGTCATCGATCCGGTTGCGCTGGAAGACCTGAAGGCGTCGATTGCGCAGCTCGGCATCCTCACGCCGCTGCTCTTCCGCGTGGGGGAGTCCGGCTGGCTCATCATCGTCTCGGGCGAGCGCCGCTACCAGGCGGCAACTTCGCTGGGGATGACGACCGTGCCGGGCATCTGCGTCGAGGGGAACTTCGCCGAGATCGCCCTCGTCGAGAACCTCCAGCGGCAGGATCTGACCGCCGTCGAGGAGGCGGAGGCCCTCCAGCGGCTGATGACGCAGGAATCCTACACGCAGGAGCAGTTGGGCGGCATCGTCGGCAAGGCGCGCACGACGGTCGGCGATATCCTGACCTTGAACAAGCTCCCCCAGCAGATCCGCGACGCGTGCCGGGGCGACCGCCAGATCACCCGGAGCGTCCTGATCGAGATCGCCCGCCGCAAGCAGGAGCGCGGCATGCTCACCGCCTACGCTGCCTACCGCGCCTCCCTTGAGAAGGGAAAGACCAGCCGCCAGGCGAAAGACGCAAACGACCCGGAGACCTTCCTCGCCCTCCTCGAAAAGACGAGCGCGAAGATCGAAACCATCGACACCGCCCTCTGGGATGAAGAGACCCTGACGCGCCTGAACGAGGCCGTCGCCATCCTCCGCGAGAGGCTCGACGCCCGCTTCCCAGGGGAGGGTAATTAGGGACTGAGCCCTTTTAAGGGCTCTGTCCCTAATTACCTGCAAAAAAGCAAAACTTTTTCGAAATCGCGAATCGCTTAATGATGTCATAAGCTTCCAAGTGCCGGTTCACCGGCGCCCCTTTTCGGAGGGGCCTGAAAAGGGCCGTAGCGTGATATTTGGCACGCCGATTGCTTTAATGAAAAAACGAACCAGCGCCCGCAGAAATTACGATCAGACCTGCCATGACAATAGACCAGGGAAACAAACTGATTTGAACCTCACCTGCTTCAAAGCCTACGATATTCGCGGCCGCGTGCCGGACGAGCTGAACGAGGATGTCGCGTTTTGCATCGGCCGGGCGTATGCGCAATTCCTCAAGCCCGGGCGGGTTGTCGTGGGGCGCGATATCCGGCAGTCGAGCCAGTCGCTGGCCCGCGCCCTGTCGCGCGGCCTTGCCGAGGGCGGCAGCGACGTTTACGATATCGGAATCTGCGGGACCGAGCAGGTGTATTTCGCCACATTCCACGAAGCGATGGACGGCGGCATCATGGTGACGGCCAGCCACAATCCGATAGATTACAACGGGATGAAGCTGGTGCGCGAAGGTTCGCGGCCGATCAGCGGCGACACGGGCCTGAACGATATCAAAGAGCTGGTCATCCGCAACGCCTTTGGCAAATCTGAAAAACAGGGCGCGGTTCACGCCCTCGACACCGATGCCGCGTATGTGGCGCATCTCTTGAAATATGTGGACGTCCCGGCTTGCCGCCCCCTGAAGATCGTTGTCAACGCCGGAAACGGCTGTGCCGGCCCGGTGATCGACCTTCTCGCCCCGCATCTGCCCTTTGACTTTGTGCGCATCCATCACGAACCGGACGGGACCTTTCCCAACGGCATCCCCAATCCGCTCCTCCCCGAAAACCGTTTTGCCACGGCCGATGCGGTTCTCCGCCACGGGGCGGACATGGGCATCGCCTGGGATGGAGACTTCGACCGCTGCTTTTTCTTTGACGGGAACGGCCGCTTTATCGAAGGATACTATCTGGTGGGGCTCCTGGCGCAAATTCTTCTGGAAAAGGAGCCGGGCGCCAAAATCATCCACGACCCGCGTCTGACATGGAATACCATCGAGCAGGTGCAGGCGGCGGGCGGTTTGCCCGTCCAGTCCAAAACGGGCCACGCCTTCATCAAGGAACGGATGCGGGCGGAAGACGCGATCTACGGCGGCGAGATGAGCGCCCATCACTACTTCCGCGATTTTGCCTATTGCGGCAGCGGCATGATCCCGTGGCTGCTGATTGCCGAATTGATGTCCCGCTCCCGAAAAACCCTCGCGCAACTGGTCGATGCGCGCATTGTCGCCTACCCCTGCAGCGGGGAAATCAATTTTGTCGTCGAGGACGTCAAGGCAACGATGAGCCGCATTCATGACCATTTTCTGCCCGATAATCCCTGCATAGACTTGACGGACGGCCTCGGCTTCTCCTTTTCGGACTGGCGTTTCAATCTACGATCATCCAACACGGAGCCGCTTTTGCGCCTGAATGTGGAAACGAGGGCAGACGAGGGACTGCTACAGGCTAAAATTGATGAAATTACAAAACTTATCACAAACATTTCTTGACGTAAGCCCAATTGTAGTTGGTGAAAATGTTTAAGAACACTTATAAATTTAAAGACCTGACCCCCGGGCTTTCCCTTGAGAACGAATTAAAAAGGTATTTACATGAAAATCGTGTTGCATCCTCATGCACAGGAGCGATTGTACGAACGTGGGGCGACGGAGGAAGAGGTTGTTGCAACGATTGAGCGCGGAGAACATTTCCCTGCCAAACATGGCAGAACAGGGTTCCGCTGCAATTTTTCATTCGAAGGCGAGTGGAATAACAGATTATACCCGACAAAACAGATTGAGGCGTATGCTGTTGAAGAGGGCGATGTTTGGATGGTCATCACAGTAATCGTGAAATTTTTTTGACAAAAGGGAGAGGCGCTATGAAACTTAGTTATGATCAGAAATATAACGTCGCATACATACGATTTCATGAGAAAATGGGCCAGGTGACTACGATCAGGATCAGCAACGACATGAACATTGACATTGCCCCGGACGGGACCGTCTATGGTGTCGAGTTACTTAACCCCAAAGAACAACTGACCGGTGACAAAGGTGTGTTGATTGTTGAATTGGGAGACCATCGTCAGGAAATAGAACTCGTGGCATGAGGGAAAGTCACCTCCAAAAGCCACCAGCAACCCGAATTTTTCAAAACTTAAAGCTATCAAAGGAAACCCATGACCTCTGACTCTTCCTCTCTGATCCAGAACTCAGCCCCCAGCGCCCAGTACTCCACCGCCCCCAACGGCGAGCAGTTCCCGCTCCCCACGCCTCAGGATGAAGCTGCCGAAATCCAGCGCCTGCAGGCCCTCGTCGCCGAGCAGCGCGCCCTCGGGCGCGAGATTGTGGTTGTCATGGGCGTCGGGTTCGTCGGCGCAGTCATGGCCGGGATCGTTGCCGACTCGGTGGAAAAGGGGATAAATGGGGACATCTTAGGCAATCGCGCAGCGATAAATGGGGACATCTTAGGCAATCGCGCAGCGATTGACAAGGTGTCCCCATTTATCCCCGGCCAACCCACCAAATTCGTCATCGGCATGCAGCGGCCCTCCGTCCGCTCGTACTGGAAGATCCCGCTCCTCAATCGCGGCGTCGCCCCCGTCGAGGCGGAGGATCCCGAGGTCGCGCCGCTCATCGCCCGCTGCATCAACGAGAAGAAAACCCTCACGGCGACCTACACCTACGAGGCCCTCACGCTCGCGGACTGCGTCGTCGTCGATGTCCAGTGCGACTACTTCAAGGAGGAGCTGGGCAACTGCCGCGCGGGCCACGCCGAGATCGCCGCGCTGGAGGAGAGCCTCAAGGTCATCGCCGAGCGGATTCCGCCCCGCTGCCTCGTCCTGATCGAGACGACCGTCCCCCCCGGCACCACCGAATACGTCGCCTACCCGATCATGAAGAAGGTCTTCGAGCGCCGCGGGATTGCCTCGGAGCCGCTCCTTTCCCACTCCTACGAGCGCGTCATGCCGGGGCGCAATTACGTCGCTTCGATCCGCGACTTCTGGCGCGTCTGCAGCGGCATCAACGCGGAGGCGAAAGAGAGGGTGGCGAAATTCCTCTCCGAGATCCTCAACGTCGAGAAGTTCCCTCTCACCGTCCTCGACCGCCCGATCGAAAGCGAGACATCCAAGATCGTCGAGAACTCCTACCGCGCCACGATCCTCGCCTTCCTGAACGAATGGAGCCTCTTCGCCGAGCGCAACGGTGTCGATCTCGTCAAGGTGATCCAGGCGATCAAGGTGCGTCCGACGCATTCGAACATGATTTTCCCCGGCCCGGGGATCGGCGGCTACTGCCTCCCGAAGGACGGCGGCCTCGGCGTCTGGTCGTACCAGACGCTGATGGGCTTCGAGGACGACATCTTCAAGATGACGCCCTTGGCAATCGACATCAACGACACCCGCGCCCTCCACGCGGCGGAACTGGTCCGCGACGCGCTCAGGAACATGGGCAAAATCGTCGCCGCCTCGAAGGTCGTGATTCTCGGCGCATCCTACCGCGAGGACGTGGGCGACACCCGCTACAGCGGCTCGGAGACCATCGTCCGCAAGCTTGCCGAAATGGGCGCGGAGATCGGCGTCCACGACCCCTACGTCAAACACAACCCTCCGCCCTCAAAGGGGCCGATTCGGTCGTCTTCGCCGTCCGGCATGACGCCTACATGAAGCTCACCCCGGACGACGTCATCGGGATGACCGGCCGCCCCGTCGCCGTGATCGACTGCTTCGGCATCCTTGACGACGCCGCGATCCGCCGCTATTTCGAGCTCGGCTGCGAGGTCAAGGGCCTCGGCCGCGGCCATGTCAAACGCATCAAAGACTCGGTAAAACGCTAATTTGCAAGACCTGACCCCCAAAAAAGGAAAAAATAATATGCGAGTTGAAGCGATCGTAAAAAAGGGCGGCTGGTTCATACCCAGCCCGGGTTTTGCTGTTGGTAAACAAAAGCATATTCTTCTTGATGTAACCCCTGTTGCCACAGAAGATATTTCTAGTGATGCGTTTTTGCAGGCAGCCGGCATGCTGAAGAAAACCAGAATAGACGGAGTTAATTTTCAGAAAAAGCTGCGAAAAGAATGGGACGGACGATAGTGTACCTGATAGATACCAATATCATAGTATATTACCTTGACGGTGAGCAAGTTGCGGTCTCATTTTTGCGTACCCACCGGGGGAAACTATCAATTTCGTCTATTACCTGGATGGAAACACTATCATACCCGTTCAGCGCAGTGGAAGATCGGGTAGTCCGGAAATTTCTGCAGGAATTCAGGCTGATCGAAATTTTTGCTCCGGTGATGGAGCTCGCTGTAGAAATACGCCGCATGAAAAAGATAAAACTTCCTGATGCCATAATTGCCGCGTCAGCCATTCAAAATGATCTGATTCTTGTTACAAGGAATGTCAAGGACTTTAACGGAACAAAAGTGAAAACCCTGGATCCATTTGCCAATCTTCTTCCGCGGAAGGAGGAGCCGACCCCGCAAAACGCCCTGACCCCCGATTTACCCGAGGTGACGAATAAAAAAAGATAACATAGTGATTCTGCTTGAAGACATCCGCGGCAAATTTGAACTGGTACTTGAAGGCCATGCCGTGTTGCACAAGGAAATCAAGGATACCCGGGAGCAGATGGACAAAAGGTTTGACTTGGTGGATTTCAAGATCGAAACGTTAAGTGAGGAACTTCATCAAACCAAAGAGGAACTTCAGCAAACCAAAAATGATTTGAACCAGAAGATCGACTCCGTGAATACCGATTTGAACCGGAAGATCGACTCCGTGAATGTTTCTCTCGGCCAGAAGATCGATGCCGTGGCCGCCGATCTGAGGGCGCACCGCGAGGACACGGAGGCCCATCCGAGGCTTTACCGGGTTCAGGAGTAACAGGAAGGAGGCTATCCACCATGATGCTTGAAACACCGCAATACGCAAAAGGCAATCTGTACCAGCTTTCCATCGCCGAAATGATATGGTGACATAACCCATTTGTACGGAGTACCCGTAATTGACCTGGATGAAACTGAGCTTGCAGAGGACTTCACCAATGCCTGATCAAGCCAGGGTCGTCGTCACCAACACCACACCACTCATTGCCCTGACTTCAGCTACCGGTAAGTATAGTAGAAACATCAACATAGAGGAGGTTTGTATGAATACTCAAACATATAATGTTCAGGAAGCCAGAACCCACCTGTCCCAGTTGCTTAAAGATGTAGCCTCCGGTGCAGATGTTATCATAGCCAGGGCCGGTAAACCGATGGTGCGGATGTCCAGAATCGAAGCCGGCGGGTCGAAAATCTGCTTCGGCATCCTCAAAGGCAAAGCGAAGGTGTCTGAAGATTTCGACGCGCCATTGCCCGATGATCTGCTTTCCGAATTCGAGGCAAATCGATGCGGATCTTGATCGATACACAGATTTTCATCTGGGCGGTTATTGACAGTGAAAATCTTGGCGCCCAGGCGCGACGAATCATGCTTGGCGCAACAGATGTTTTTGTCTCATCTGCTTCGATCTGGGAGATTGCTATCAAGGCAAAGCTTGGGAAACTGGAAGGCGATCCCACTGAATTTGCGGAAGCGATTAGCCAGAGTGGTTTCCAGGAGATTGCCATTACGGCTCGTCACGCAGCCAAAGTATATGACCTTCCGCTCTATCATCGTGATCCATTCGATCGTTTGCTGATAGCTCAGGCTATCTCCGAGCCCTTGAGACTGCTGACAGCCGACAAGATACTCGCTCGGTACTCTGAATTGGTGATGACGGTTCAAGGCCCCCAGAACTAACCCCGCCCCGGGATGTTCTGAATCACCGGAGGTTTTTATCTTTCCTCCCCTCGCCAACAACCGCTTTGGGGCTTGTTTCCAGCGAAAAGCAACCCGAATTTTTCAAAACTTAAAGCTATCAAAGGAAACCCATGACCTCTGACTCTTCCTCTCTGATCCAGAACTCAGCCCCCAGCGCCCAGTACTCCACCGCCCCCAACGGCGAGCAGTTCCCGCTCCCCACGCCTCAGGATGAAGCTGCCGAAATCCTGCGCCTGCAGGCCCTCGTCGCCGAACAGCGCGCCCTCGGGCGCGAGATTGTGGTTGTCATGGGCGTCGGGTTCGTCGGGGCAGTCATGGCCGGCATCGTTGCCGACTCGGTGGAAAAGGGGATAAATGGGGACATGACCCGGGGATAAATGGGGACATCTTAGGCAATCGCGCAGCGATAAATGGGGACATCTTAGGCAATCGCGCAGCGATTGACAAGGTGTCCCCATTTATCCCCGGCCAACCCACCAAATTCGTCATCGGCATGCAGCGGCCCTCCGTCCGCTCGTACTGGAAGATCCCGCTCCTCAATCGCGGCGTCGCCCCCGTCGAGGCGGAGGATCCCGAGGTCGCGCCGCTCATCGCCCGCTGCATCAACGAGAAGAAAACCCTCACGGCGACCTACACCTACGAGGCCCTCACGCTCGCGGACTGCGTCGTCGTCGATGTCCAGTGCGACTACTTCAAGGAGGAGCTGGGCAACTGCCGCGCGGGCCACGCCGAGATCGCCGCGCTGGAGGAGAGCCTCAAGGTCATCGCCGAGCGG
>CAZKHU010000122.1:0-7546 GCA_964552725.1 uncultured Syntrophus sp. | reverse complement strand
TGAAATTGGTTCCCACAAAGGGCTGAACGAAACCATTGAATATTTCAAATCGAAGATAGAAAAAGGAAATATCGCATAATGGGGAGAAAGAAATTTGGAATCCTGACTGGCGGCGGGGACGTACAACCGTTGAACGCAGTAATTGCCGCTGCAAAAGAGGCGGCTACCAATGATCACATCGAGTTACTTGGATTTATCAAAGGTTGGCAGGGAATTCTTGATAATAATTTTATTGACCTTGCGGAAATCAACATAGACCCGATCATTGGTGGGACGATTCTAAAATCGTCACGCGTGAATCTTCGCCAAGTCAAAGACGGGCCACAAATCGTTTTAGATAATCTCAAAAAACTCGGCGTCGATGGCCTGATCGTGATCGGGGGTGAGGATACCTTATCGAATTGTTTCTATTTGGAAAACATCCCCCAGATCCTGATCAGTAAGACGATTGATAATGATGTGGGAATTATCCCATCCGGTGCGCAAACGATTAAGCCGGAAGATATCACTAATTATTTTACACTGGGATATCCCACGGCCGCTCGGAAAATATCCGACTTTATCAGCTTGCATCACGGTCTGCGGACGACGGCATATTCTCACGAACGATTGATGGTTGTTGAATCAATGGGGATGCATGCAGGGTGGTTAGCCTTGGCGTCTGGGATGGGGCATCCGGATTTTATCGTTGTTCCTGAATTTCCTATTGATTATAAAATATTTCATGACCTTGTGTGCGAGCGATATCTGGAGCGCAAACACCTCGTCATCGTGGTAGCCGAGGGTGCAAGATGGAAGAACGGGGCATCGCTAAGCGCGGATGAAAACGAGAAAGACGACTTCGGTCATCCACGCTTTAAGGGTGCCGCGGAGGTGCTGGCAAAAAGACTGAAAGAAGATTTAAAGGGCAAATTTGATACGAGAAATGTGAATAGTGTCAATCCGTCCTACCTTTATCGTTCAGGCGCACCAGGGGAAATGGACCTGACTTGGGGGAAGAATCTGGGGAAAGAGGCAATTCGACTATTGCAGGAGGGTATCAACGGTCCGGTATTGGTTACCGCACAGCGCAAGGATAACAAATTTTCTGTCGGCCAGTACCCGCTGGCGCAGGTCTCAGGCATTGAGACTATACATAGATTCGTTGACGAAAGGTTTTATAATCCTGCTCAGTATGCGGTTACAGAAAATGGGATGGAGTATCTGGCAGCCATTGCACCCGCGCTGCCGACACACTTAGATTACGGAATAGGGAGGTAGTGGATGGCTTATATTGAAGAATACTTTCAGGAAGTCCATAAAATTGTTGATATGATCGACGCTGCAGTGATTGGTAAAATCGTTGCTGAGGTGAAGATTATCAGAGCGAATCAAGGCCGTTTGTTTTTCTTGGGTGTTGGTGGTGGGGCGGGGAACGCTGCCCATGCCGTCAATGATTTTAGGAAGATAGCGGGTATCGAATCTTATGCTCCGACCGACAATGTATCTGAGCTTACCGCCCGCATCAATGACGATGGCTGGGATACGGCGTTTGTGAATTGGTTAAAGGGCAGCCGACTCAGCAACAAAGACGGAATTTTCGTATTTTCCGTTGGGGGCGGTAATGCAGAGAAGAATATCAGTGCCAACATTGTTGCCTCGCTGAAACATGCAAAAGAAGTCGGGGCCAAGATATTCGGCATTGTCGGGAGGGATGGCGGCTATACGGCCAAAGTTGCCGATGCCTGCGTCATTATTCCAACAGTCAATTCGGCAACGGTGACGCCGCATACAGAGGCCTTTCAGGCTGTGGTATGGCATCTGATTGTTTCTCATCCTGAGATTCAAGCGTTTGAGATGAAATGGGAATCAGTAAAATAAAAATAGGAGGGGTATTGTGTTATGGCGATTTTTTTAGACACCGGCAAAATTAAAGAGGTTGAAAAATATTTAAAAATGGGGATCATCCGGGGTGTGACAACCAATCCCACGATTCTGTTAAAAGACGGTGTTAAGGGCGGTATGGCGGGGGTCAAACAGCGGTCTGTCGAGATTGCGCAAATGATTGCCCCCTACCCATTGTCTGTTGAAGTGACGAATAACGATCCTCAAGGGATGCTTGATCAAGCCCGGGAACTGGCACAGTGGGCGGACAACATCAACGTAAAGATCACCATACATGGGCCGAATGGTGAATTAGATAACGTTGAAGTAATTCATACTTTGGAAACAAAACATGATGTTCGAGTCAACGTTACGGCAATGATGAGCGCCCAACAGTGTTTTTTGGCGGCACTGGCTGGCGCGAGTTACGTGTCTATCTTCTGTGGCCGGGTCAATAACATGGGCTATAATTCCTGTGAGGAATTATCAAAATTACGGCAGCTTCTCGATCAATTTTCATTGCCTGCGCAGATTATCGCTGCCTCAACCCGGGAGGTCCTAAACATTGTTGAATGGCTTAATGCCGGTGCACATATCGTTACGGTACTTCCAAGCTTACTCGAAGGAATGCTGATTCACCCGTATAGCAAGGAAACCGTAAAGATGTTTCTGAATGATGCAGCAAAGTTATAAAAGGCGAAAATCTTGAAAAGCCAATTTCCTAAGGCTCAACTTATTCTTCTGGGAGGCGATATCATTCTGATCATCGCCTCTTTTTATCTGGCGCCAGTGCTGCGGTTCGGCGTTTTTCTGGATCCGTCGTCTATTTTGGGTTGGCCGGATCTGTCGGCCATTTTCATCTACCTTCTTTCTTTCTATATCTTTGACTTTTATAACCTCGAAGAGCGTTTCGATACGGCCGGTTATGTTCTGCGGTTCTTCGTGGCGCTGGTGGTTGCTGATCTGTTCATCACGACAATTTTTTATGGTTTCAATGTCCGACCATACTCCGCGGTCATCATTCTCCTCAACACCCTGTTCATTTTTTCCTTTTGCCTGGGGTGGCGCTTTCTGCATGGCCGCTTGTCCCGGAAAACCCGGAAGGCTTCCCGGACGCTGGTTGTCGGCGCCGGTCGTGCGGGTTGTGACCTTTATGAGATGCTCTCTCGGCGTGACGATTTTGTGATTGCCGGTTTCTTGGACGATGACCCGGTAAAGTGCGGTGCGGTCATGGGGGCGGCCTGCGTGCTTGGTGAAACAAAGCTCCTTCCGTCGCTCCTCGCTGAGGTCGATGTGTTGATCGTGGCCATCACCCACAGCATGACCCGGGATCTGTATAGGCAATTGGTGGAGGCAAAGATGCGGGGCGTCACGGTGTACGAGATGCCGACCTTCTACGAGCGGGTTTTGGGGAAAATCCCCGTTAATCACGTCAGCGATCCGTGGCTCATCTCAGTGCCCATATCGGGCGTCCAGATAAACATCTACAATCAGAAGATAAAGAAAGTATTGGATAAATTCCTGTCTTCGATAGGGGTTATATTGACCTTTCCGATTACGTTACTGACGGCGGCGGCCATTAAGCTGGATTCGAAGGGGCCGATATTCTACAGGCAGGCGCGGGTGGGGCGCGATGGAAGATCGTTTGAGTTGATTAAGTTTCGATCTATGAAAATCAATGCCGAAATCAACGGCGCTGTGTGGGCGCAGAAAGATGATCCGCGGGTGACGAGAGTCGGTAAAATCATAAGGATTCTGCGCTTCGACGAAATACCTCAGTTCTGGAATGTGCTGAAGGGCGATATGAGCATGGTCGGCCCGCGGCCGGAAAGGCCTGAGTTTGTGAAGGAATTGATTGAAGAGATTCCCTATTATTCTCTCCGCCATGCCGTCGCCCCCGGGATTACCGGCTGGGCGCAAGTAAACTATCCCTACGGCGCTTCGAAGGAAGATGCCCTGGCGAAACTCGAGTATGACCTCTACTACATTAAGAATCTTTCGCCGTTACTGGATATGCTAATCCTGGCAAGAACGGTGAGGACGGTGCTGCTCGGGAAGGGGGCGAGATGAAAAAAGTGCTGAGTTCTGGGGACTGAGTGAAGAGACATACTCGACCGATAAGTATTAATTTGCTTGACAATGTGGTTTATCGGGTATAGTTTCTTAACATAAAAGTTAAGGAAATATTCTTGTTATGAACCGTGATGCCTGGCGCGCATTAAAGAACAACTTATTTTTCACCACAGAAGACGTTGCCTTTCAATTCGGCATTACGAGGGCTTCTGCCCAAGTGTTTTGCAGCCGGCAGGCCAAAAACGGCGCATTTGTGAGGCTAAAGAAGGATTTCTACCTTCTTGGCGAGCGTCTGTCCTACCTGGAGCGGCAGGAATTCTTTACGATTGCCAATTATCTTCAGGTTCCTTCCTATATATCCTGTACAACGGCGCTGGTTTATCATGGATTGACCACCCAGGCGCCTCGGGGCTGGTATGAGAGCGTCGCTCTGAAGCGCTCCATACGGTACGATATCCGTGATGTGGCCTTTTCCTATTTCAAGCTGAAAAAAGACTGCTACTTCGGCTTTACGAAAATCGGCTCTTTCTTCGTGGCGGAAAAAGAGAAGGCCTATCTCGATGCGTGCCATCTTTGCGCCCACGGCGGGTATTCCCTCGACTGGAGCGCTCTGGACATGGGGCGGCTGGACCATGATCGTCTGGAGACCCTGATGGCGCCCTTCCCTAAGCGGACACGCACTTTTGTAAGAGAGAGAACGAAGACTTATTCAGTTTTGAGTTATTAGTTTTGAGTTTTTAGTTAAAAAACTAAGAACTATCAACTCAAAACTCAAAACTGGGTTATCGTATGCATGATCTGATCAAGCAGGAACAGTTTGAGCTGGAGGTTCTGGATCGCCTGAAAAGCGGTCGTTTTCTGGACCGTTTAGCTTTCGGCGGCGGGACGATGCTCCGGCTTTGTCATGGTTTGGATAGATATTCTGTGGATCTTGACTTCTGGCTGCTGAACAAAGCGGGAAAAGAAGAGGCATCAGATGGTTATGGGGTTTGGTTTTCCAAGTTGCAGCACTATCTGGCCGGCTCTTATGAAATTCGTGATGCAGCAGACAAATTTTACTCCTTAGTCGTTGAATTGAAGTCTCCTGATTATCCTCGCAGTTTGAAACTGGAAATCCGTAAAGAGGTCCATATCACTCATACGGAGCGGGCTATTGCCTACAGCCGTTATTCTTCGCTTCAGATTTATGTCCGGGCTATTCCGCTGCAGGAGATGATGACTTCAAAGGTGGCCGCTTTTCTGGAGAGAAAAGAAATCCGCGATGCCTACGATCTTGAATTCCTGGTTAAAAAAGGTGTAAAAGCCGACTTGTCCCGCGAGAACAGGGAGCAAATCCTGGCAACCATCGCTGCCCTGACCAGGCAGGACTATAACGTAAAACTCAGTTCGCTGCTCGAAGCCGACCAAAGGCCCTATTATCGTCAGAATAACTTCGTGATTCTAAAATCTTATCTGAATGGATAAATTGGGACAGAAACCTAATAAAAATTCTTCTTCTGACGGTATTCAAGGGTACGAGGCGGGAAGGGGTGGTTCACTGATGACTTCTGTTTTGCAGAGTGACTATGCTGTCTTGCTGGGTGAAATCAAACAGCGCATCCGTTCTGCCCAGTATGAAGCCCTTAAGGCGGTCAATAAAGAGCTGATTGCCCTGTATTGGGATATCGGGCGGATGATTGTAGAACGGCAAGCCGGGAAAAGCTGGGGGAAGGCGGTTATCGCGCAGCTTGCCGCCGATCTGCAAACGGAATTTCCCGGAGTCGCCGGCTATTCATCCCGTAACCTTTGGTATGCACGCAGCTTTTATCTGCGTTATGGCTCCAATGAAAAACTGCAACTATTGGTTGCAGAAATCGGTTGGACGCATAATCTGATCATTATGGAAAAGTGCAAGGATGATCTGGAAAGTGAGTTCTATATCCGCATGACCCGCAAGTTTGGCTGGACAAAAGATGTTCTTGCCATAAAGATCGGGACCCGCACCTACGAAAACACCCTCTTGAATCAAACCAATTTCGACCAGACTGTCTCAGAGGAAATCCGCAATCAAGCCAAGTTGGCCGTTAAAGATGAATACACCTTTGGGTTTATTGACTTGGCAGAAGAGCATAGTGAGCGGGAACTGGAGCGGGCGCTGATTGCCAAGGTGGAGATTTTCCTTCGCGAAATGGGGGGCTTGTTCACCTTTGCGGGAAGCCAGGAGAGCTTTGAATTTCTCCCGAAATGTTGTTAATTGTCATTCCCGTGAAAACGGGATGTTATGAGTTTCCGGTTTTAAATTAAAAAAAAGGAGCAGGAAGGTCAGGGAGCTGGGTGATGAAATCCAAGGGGTACAAATGCCTTGATAATTTACCCGGCAGTGATTATAGGAGAACCAAAGGGCGTAATGCAGGATGGTACGCAGCGGTAGAATTAGTCAATGATGATCAGAAAACAATGACAACGATCAGGGGGAATAGCCATGCTGCCGGTTAAAATACACAATGCGGCGATTGTCGTTTTATCTGCAAGTAATAATCCACGGCTGTTGAATGCCGATTTTCTGAAGCGGCGCCAGATCGTTCCGGAGGAGTGGGTTGTGACAGACACGCTGGTAACGCCGCCGGTTGCCCAGGTTATGTTTGAAAACGGGCTGCAGGTTCTGGTGGAAGAAAATCGACTCCATTTTCAGGCAACCCGACCGGAGGATTTTCCCTGGGCGGTGGAGTTGCCACGGGCCGCTGTTGCCTACATGGAATTGCTCCCGTATGTGAACTACGGGGGGGTGGGATTGAATTTTACTTATATCTCCGATGAGCCGTGCGGCGAAGTGGCGGAGGATGCTCTGATCCGGAAGCTGTTGAAGAGAGGCCCCTGGTTGAAATGCGGCACAGGAATCACGGGAGCCGTCCTCGAAATGCAATACCGTAAAGACCTGCCGTATATGAACGTCAAGATCAGCGTCCTCGAAAACGCCGGGCATGAAGGAACAAAGCCGGAAGGCCTGGTTTTCAATGTGAATTTTCATCATGACTTTAAGGCGGACCAACAGGAAGAACGGACTGCGTATGTCGGAAGCATGGACGCAAGGCAAAAGGAATTTTTCCACTTTCTCGAAACATTACCGTTTTAACCAAACAAGGGGCATTTGTGGCGACTTCAGCATTGCAGAACATGGAATGGAACCGTAATTCAATTAATTTCTCACCGGCAGCGGGTGTAACCAGCGACGATTTTCTGTCTCCGGAAAAGCAAAGTGATTTGTTCCGGCGGACCATAAATGATGTGGCCGTCGGGCAGGGTGGATTGTCAAGATTCCCCGAGAACCAGACGGCGTTATGGGCAACTTTCGAAAATAGCTTGTTGACCCCGACAGTGTCGGTTCAGAACACACAGGTTGCGGCTATTCTAAAACTGGCCGAAGATTGGAAAAAGGAAGGAGAGATGGGATATCTCCTCGCCTGGCTTCAGAATTTGCGGGAAATCAGATATGGGGAAAGAATTGTCCGGCGCATTCGGGCGCTTCGCCAAATGGTGCGGAACGACGAAAACGAAGACATCGATATTTCTTCCGATTCCCTGCGGTCTTTTTTTGAGTTTATGAGCCTGCATCCGGAATTGAATTATCCGG
>CAZKHU010000121.1:0-7711 GCA_964552725.1 uncultured Syntrophus sp. | reverse complement strand
GTCTCGGCTGGCTTCACGGCGCCTATATCCGCGTACAAGCCATCAGCCACATGGAACGGTTCGAAAAGAAGATGGTCGTGGTGCAGTCCCTGGAAACGGCGATGGAAGAGGCCTTCGATCAGGATGAAGAGGTCTTGTGGCCACGGCCGGATGGAAGTCTGGCTGTAACCAGGGATCATGAAAAATATTCACGGGAGCAGGGCGCGCAATGCATAGTTTCACTGACCATCAGGCTTGACGACAAACCGGTGGGGGTTCTGACCTGCGAACGTTCGGCAGAACCATTTTCGGAGGAAGAAGTTCGAGGGCTGCGCGTTTTGTGCGATCAGTCGGCGCGGCGGCTCGGAGACCTGAAGCGGCATGACCGGTGGTTCGGGGCAAGAATGGTTACGTCGGCCCGGGAGGCGCTGGCAAAACTTTTTGGCGTCGAGCATACCTTCGCAAAACTGCTCGGTCTGCTCATCAGCATCGCTCTGGCCGTGCTGATTTTCGGACGCTTGAACTATCGGGTGGAGGCGCCTTTTATCCTGAAAACGGACGACGTCGCCTATCTTCCTGCGCCGTTTGACGGATATATTCATAAGGTGCATGTGAAAATCGGCGATCAGGTCAGGAAGAGCGACCTGCTGCTGTCACTGGATACCAGGGAACTTCTCCTTGAAGAATCGACTGCCCTGGCGAACCAGAATCGTTATGAAAGAGAGGCGGCAAAGGCCTCCGCGCAAAAAGCGCTGGCTGATATGAGAGTTGCGCAGGCTCTGGAAGAGCAGGCCCAGGCAAGACTCAAACTGGTTCATTATCATTTGCAGCACGCGGAGGTGACGGCCCCCTTCGCCGGAATCGTGGTGGAAGGCGACTTGAAAGAGCTGCTCGGGGCGCCCGTCAAGAAGGGGGATGTCCTCTTCAAGGTGGCCAGGATCGAAAAAATGTACGCGGAATTGAAGGTCGACGAACGGGACGTGCACGAGATCGCGGCAAACAGCTCCGGGGAAATAGCGTTTGTCGGCAGGCCTGATCTGAAATTTGCAGTCAAGGTGGAGCGCATCGATCCCGTGGCGGTTACCGAGGAAGGGAAAAATGTTTACCTTGTGCGCGCTCTTTTGCCGGAAACAAGCAGCTCATGGTGGCGGCCCGGCATGAGCGGCGTGGCGAAAATCGATGTGGGAAAGCGCAATATCCTGTGGATATTTGCCCATCGCACGATTGATTTTCTGCGTATCTTCTTCTGGTGGTAAAATGCAAAAGGCGGGAAAAACATTCAGTGAATCATGGTATCGCGTTGCCGATCTCAAGGTGAGTCTGCACCCTTCGGTAAAGGTGAGCAAGCGCCGTTTCCGTGGGGAAATGTGGTACATGTTCAGCGATCCGTTCAACAATCAGTTTTTTCGGCTGCGGCCGGAGGCCCACGATTTCGTTGTCCGCCTTCGTCCTGACCGTACGGTAGCGGAGGTCTGGGAAGAATGCCTGAATAGAAACCCCGACGATGCCCCCGGCCAGGAGGATGTGATTCAGCTTTTGACCCAGCTTTATTTCGCCAATCTTCTCCACTTTGAAAAACCCGCCGACAGCGCCAAACTTTTTGAGCGGTACCGCAAAAGGCAGCAGCGGGAGTTGCAGTCAAAACTGATGAGCATCCTGTTTATGCGGCTGCCCCTCTTCGATCCGGATAACCTTCTGAAAAGGATGATGCCGGTCTTCAGATACCTTATTTCTCCCATCGGGGCGGCGTTATGGGTGGCGGTGGTGGCTGGAGCGCTGAAGGTTGTGATAGACAGGTTTGACGTGGTCTGGGATCAGGCGCAGGGAATACTTGCCCCTGATAATCTGTTTCTGTTGTACATCGGTCTGATAGTCGTCAAAACCATTCATGAGTTTGGGCATGCCCTGGTGTGCCGGCGCTTCGGAGGCGAGGTGCATACCATGGGCGTCATGCTGCTGGTTTTTACACCGCTCCCTTACATGGACGCCACCTCGAGCTGGTCCTTTCGCAACCGCTGGCAGCGCGCCTTTGTCGGCGCCGCCGGCATGATCATGGAGATTTTTGTCGCCGCGCTGGCCACTTTTGTTTGGGCCTATTCAGCTCAGGGAACGCTGGGAAGCCTTGCCTACAACATCATGTTCGTCGCCTCTGTTTCAACGGTTCTGTTCAACGGAAACCCGCTTTTGCGTTTTGACGGCTACTACATCCTTTCCGATTTGCTCGACATCCCCAATCTCAGCTCCCGGGCAATGAAACACCTGCGGCACCTGGTTGAACACTATGCATTCGGATACAGGGAATCATTCAGCCCAGCGCAGAGTCCCAAGGAAACTGTATATTTAACTACCTTCGGGATACTGAGCGGCATCTACCGGGTAGTGGTATTCACGGGCATCATCTTTTTCGTGGCAGACAAGTTTCTGCTTGCCGGCTTCGTCATGGCGCTGATCGGCGTTGTCACATGGGGCCTGGTTCCGGTTTTTAAATTGTTTGTCTATCTAACTTCCAATCCCCGTCTTGCCAGAACGAGGATGCGGGCCGTTGCCGTCTGCCTCGGTTTTTTGACCATCCTGGCGTTATTTCTGGCCCTTTTCCCCTTTCCCAACCGCTTTCGCGCCCCGGGCGTCATGGAAACTATGCAGTATGTCCAGGTTGTCAACGACGCCCCCGGTTATGTGAAAAGGGTGCTGGCCCCATCGGGCATCCAGGTAAGCCCGGGAACCCCGCTTGTGGAACTTGCTGATCGGGAACTCGAATTGGAGATCGAGGCCACCCTCGCGCAGCGGAAGGAGACGCTGGCGATGCAGCTTCGGGCGCTGCGCATGGAGACTGCGGATCTGCAGCCAATTGGCAAGCGTCTGGAGGCGATCGAAGCGAAGGTCAAAGACCTGGAAGCGCAGCGGGCTTTTCTGATAGTCCGGGCCAGGGAGTCGGGTATATGGGTGGCGCCGGACATGAAGGATCTGATTGGGGCGTGGCTGAATAGGGGTTCGGTGATCGGGAAGATTGTCAATGAGAGCGCTTTTCGATTTTCCGCCATTGTTTCTCAAGACGAGGCGACCGAACTTTTCACCGGCAAAATAAACAATGCCGAGGTCCGCATCTCCGGGCAGGGTGGAAAAAATCTTGACGTCTTGAAATTCCAGATCATTCCGTATCGGCAGGAAAAATTGCCGTCGGCAGCCTTGGGATGGCGGGGGGGCGGCGAGGTGCCGATTTCCACGAAGGATGAAAAAGGCGTGCAGGCGGCGGAGCCCTTTTTCCAGATTAACGCGGATATAAAACCTCCCCCGGAAGCGTTGCTGCTGCACGGCATGTCGGGAAAGCTCCGTCTTACGCTGAATCCGCAGCCGCTCCTTATCCAGTGGGCTCATAAGTTCAGGCAAATGCTGCAAAAGAGGTATCAAATTTAATGACAATTCCGGCTCAGGATTACCACCGCACCCGTATCGTGATTCCTGAAAAGCTTTACAAGGGCATGGACGCCCTCGTTCACGGCTTTGCCGGCTGGCGTCGGCGCCGACCCTCCGTAGCCCGTTCCCTGCAGGAGGAAGCGGAGAAGATTAGTGAAATGGCCCGGGGGCTTGTGCATATTTCGGATCACAGGTTGCGGGAACGGCTGCTGGACATCCAGACTCAGTTCCGGCGTCAGGCCAGGGATCATGAGGCTCTTTTGCCGGAAGCCCTGGCGAATATGGTGGAAGCGTCAAGCCGCACGACGGGGCTTTTGCCGTATCCTGTTCAAATCATGGGAGCTTTGGCGCTTTATCACGGATATCTTGCCGAGATGGCGACCGGCGAAGGGAAAAGCCTCACCGCCTGCCTGCCTTCTGTTCTGGCGGCATGGAGTGGACGGCCATTCCATTTTGTCACGGTCAATGACTATCTGGCGAATCGCGATGCCGTCGAAATGAACCCGTTCTACTCTTTTTGCGGGGTATCGGTGGGATGTGTGACCGGGCAGATGGAGCCGCAGGAGCGTCGCCTGAACTACGGCAAAGGGGTTGTTTACACGACGCTTAAAGAACTGGTCGCGGATTTTTTGAGAGACAGACTGATTATCGGCGCCCTGCATGATTCTTCGCGCCGCCAGCTCCGGCAGCTTCTCAATCCGCAGTCGAAAAGTCTGGACGGCACTGTCTTGAGAGGATTGGACACGGCCATTGTCGATGAGGCCGACAGCGTTTTGATCGACGAGGCGGTGACGCCTTTGATTATCTCCCGGGCACAGAAAAACTCCTCACTGGTGGAAGCCTGCGAAATCACGCACAGCATTGTCGGTTCGCTGATGGTTGGAGCGGATTACCTTGTTGATCATAAATACAAGGATATCAACCTGACCAGGGAGGGAACCCGCAAGGTGGAGGAGCAGGCCCGGCTTTTGCAGGGGATGTGGCGCGGCTCCGCGCGTCGCGAGGAACTTGTCAGGCAGGCGTTGACGGCAAGGGAATTTTACAAACTGAATCAGCAATATGTCATTCAGGATGGCAAGGTTGCGATCGTTGATGAATTTACCGGGCGGCTCATGCCGAACCGAACCTGGAGGCACGGGCTGCATCAGGCGATAGAGGCCAAGGAGGGTCTGACGGTTAACGATCCGAGCGAGACGCTTGCCAGATTAAGTTTTCAGAGATTCTTCCGCTTTTTCCGAAAACTCAGCGGCATGACCGGGACGGCTCGGGAAGCAACCGGCGAATTCTGGCACATCTATCGGCTGCCAGTCATAACCATTCCCACCAACCGCCCCTGCATCAGACAAATCATTCCTGACCGGATTTTTTCGTCCGAAACGGAAAAGTTTGAAGCTGTTGTACTGGATATTGAAAATAGACGGCTCACCGGCCGGCCGGTGCTGGTGGGTACCAGGAGCGTCACTGCCAGTGAAAGACTGGCCGCAATGCTTGCCGCAAAAGGCCTTGAATTTAATCTGCTTAACGCCGTCCGGCACAAGGAGGAGGCCCAGATCGTCGCCACCGCCGGGGAGAAAAACCGGATCACGATCTCCACAAACATGGCAGGCCGGGGCACGGATATCAAATTGGGTTTTGGTGTGGCGGAACTGGGAGGACTGCATGTGATCGCTACGGAACGTCATGAGTCGGGGCGCATCGACCGGCAGCTTTTCGGGCGCTGCGCAAGGCAGGGCGACCCCGGGTCCGCCCAGGCGTTTATGAGCGTGGAAGACGAACTGATTAGGCGGTTTGTCCCGGCATTTTTGCGGACTCGGTTGATAAATGCACTTCGCGGCGGCACTCCCGGAGCAAACTTGTTGGCAAAAACTGCGCTTTTTCAGGCTCAGAGAACCGCTCAACGGCTTGCCTATCGGCAGCGCCGGGACGTGTTGAAAATGGACACCTGGCTGGAGGAGGCGCTTTCCTTCAGCGGGCCCAGCGCCGAAGTATAGAGTTTGACCTTGGTGCAATATGAAGACATTTTCTACAGTTCGCCATTTGAGGATGAAATGTGTCACACCTTCGGAATTTTTTTCTTGACAAGGGGCAAGGGTATTGTTACTCACCCGCCGGATTTAAACACAGCGTATATGTACCGTCTGGGCTGTCAACGGCGTTTTTCACGTAGTTTCCCCGGTATTGTGCGGAGTAAAAACAGCAGGTTTATTCTTAAGCGACAAATGTTGGAATTTCTAAACTACTCATAAGTGTGGTTTACGGGTGAAGAAGGCGCAGCCTCCCAACCAGTTTGAGATGGAAACCCTCGAACCGAGGATACTCCTTTCCGGCGAGACGATCGTCGGCATGGCGTATGCTGCCGCGCCTTATGCCCTGCGTCCGCTCGATTCGAATCTCGCCTCTCCTCAGATCGAGGAAATAGTTTTTCCCGCCGAAACAAAAGACTCCGATTCCGCTTTCCGGCAGCCGTTTCAGGACGCCGGTTCAGTCGGCGCGGAAGACCTTTTCGGCGGGATGGATGAGCTGAGCTTTGATGATGAGCCGGAAGCTTGCGTCGTTGACGCAGCCGCCGGGGAATTACCCCTTGACGCCAGGGCTGCCGAGTCCGGGATCATCACAGAAACTCAGCAGGCGCTCCTCGAAGAGGGGCTTAAAGGTTTTTCCGACTTCATGGCGGCCCTGGAGAATTTTGATGCCTTCGGATCGTCCATTGATCTGACCGACGGCGTCACGCCGGGGCTGTTATTGGCCTTCCATGAGGTGCTTGACGCCAGACTCTTCAAGCAGATTTATGACTACTTCGGGGATGCCACCGACCCGCCGACCATTGTCGGCATGTTGCAAATGCTGGAAGATTTTTCCGGCACAGGCGGCGCGGCGGGCGTAAAAGACGGACTAAACTTAGACTTCAACTTCGACAATCAGGGTTTTTCAGTCAGCGTGGAACTGGTTTCCACGCAAAGCGGATTTCTGCGTCTTGCCGCCGATAATGCGGGCACTGAACCTGGATGGTGCGAAAATTCTGAATATGTTTCATCTTTTGAGATAAGTTTCACCTTCGGCCTGGATGGGAGTAACGGTTCCGACGAGTTCTTCGTGGAACTTTTATCGCTTTCCGCTGATGTTGTAATCGGCGACTATATCTCCCCGTCAGGGGAGGCCGCATCCCTCTATCCTCTGCAAACGGTTTCTGAAACCGGCAATCTCAACCTCAATTTTGACGTCAATCTCGATCAGTTGTACGCCGCGGGAGGCCGACTTGCCGCCGACCAGCTCGGCTCGATTTCACCGCTGAAAATTTCCGCTATCCTTTATATATATATGTCGGAAAATTTCGTGACGGAAGAACCCACCGCCGGGATTCGCACCGTAACCCTTTCGCCCGACTCGCCGCTGGTTCTGGATGAGCCTCTGGTAATCGGCGCGGGGAGCACCCTCAACGGCGCCGGCCAGGTTGTCGGCGACGTCATCATCGCAGGCGTGTTGAGTCCGGGAAACTCCCCAGGCGTCCAGAATGTAGACAACCTGACCCTGAGCGGTTCACTGCCGATGGAAATAGGGGGGCTGACCCCTGGCGTCGGGCCGGTTGAGAATCCGGACAATGGGTATGACCAGATCAATGTCACAGGCAACATCGTCCTCGGCGGGACCCTCGATATTTCTCTTATAAACGGCTTTGTTCCTGCCGCCGGTCAGACCTTCGATATTATCACGTTTGGTTCGGTTGAAGGCGCGTTCGCCGATGTAACCGGGCTTTTCGGCTTCGGCGACAACAGCCTCTACTTCGATCTGGTGCAACTCTCCGACCGCATCCAGCTCCAGGTGAAACAGGTCTCCACCTCCGGGGCGACAATCCAGGATGCCACCGTCGAGGAGAGCAACGCGCTCGGCAAGGCCTTCGGCGGGTACTTCGCCGGATTCACCGCCAGCGTTTCGGTGAAGTTCGAACTGGCCGGGTTCGTCTCCATCTCCGGCGCGATCGGGGTCTCCCGTTCGGGAAGCCAGATCAAGGTGGCAGGCGAGAATGTCAGCGCCGTCCTCCAGAACGGCTCCTTCACCGCGGGCGTTCTTTCCGGTGACTTTGCCCTGCTTCTCAACGACGACGGAACAAGGGTGACATTTGCCACCGGGTCGTTCGTCCTTTCCGGAGGGAATTTCGCCGACGCGACCGGGACCGTCAGCGTCCGGGAAAATACGACCGGTTTGCTTTTTGCAGCCCAGACGGTGACCGTTGGGGATGTCAACGTTTCCGTGCCGGAACTTTCGGTCGGACTGAAGAGCGTATCGGGTACGAACCTTTCGTTCGCGATCAACGGCTTTG
>CAZKHU010000120.1:0-7846 GCA_964552725.1 uncultured Syntrophus sp. | reverse complement strand
TCTATCCGTTGACCATCGCCATGCATTTCCTTGTTTATCTCCGCCATTTTCTCGCGGATCGCCAGCGCGGCGAAAACCGCTTCCCCTGGATCATCCGCTCCCTTGACGGGCGCGCCGAATATTCCCATGACGCTGTCCCCGATATGTTTGTCAACTGTGCCGTTATGACGGAAGATAATGTTGTCGATCGGGGTAAAATAGTGGCGATTGAGAAGCGCGGATAATGCTGCGGGATCAAGTTTTTCGGAGAGATTCGTGAAACCGCGGATATCGGTAAAAAGCACACTCACATCCAGGCGTCTCGGCAAAAGAGCCGCGCCGTCCCGCTGCAATTCATTCATGACCTGCTCGGAGACAAACTGTTTGAGCCTTTTTTTGATCGTATATTCACGGACTTTTGCCTTGAGTTCATCGTTTTCGAACGGTTTGGTCAGAAAACCGTCGATTCCCTCGTTGACCGCCTCGATGGCGCTCGCCATTGTTGCGTAACCGGTAAGCATGATCCTTGTTATATCCATGTTGATGCGGCCTATCTCGACTAATGTTTCCAGTCCGTCAATGCCGGGCATCCGGTAATCGGAAATCACCGTTTCGATATTTTTACCGTCGTTACGAATAATTGAAATGGCTTCCTCTCCGTTTTCGGCAAGAATAACCTCATAGCCATCGCGCTCCAGTACCCTCTTCAGGGAGCGTCTGACCCCCTCCTCATCGTCAACAACCATCAACCCGCTCACGATTCCCTCCTTCGACAGGGGATTTCGATTATTACTGAGGCGCCCTTCCCTGCTTCGCTTTTTACATCGATCCGGCCGTCATGCCGTCTGACTATTATTTCATGGGAAATATAAAGCCCGAGCCCGGTGCCCCGGCCAACCGCCTTTGTTGTAAAAAATGGTTTGAAGATATCTTTTAGAACAGCCGCCGGGATGCCGGCGCCATTGTCGGAACATTCGATAAAGACGGCATCCGTCTGCCTCCGGTATCCGGTTTTCAGGGTTATTTCTCCCCTGCCTTCCGGCAAGGCCTGCAGGGCATTCTGAATAACATTAATCATAACCTGGCCGAGGTTGGCAAAATTTCCCTCCACGGAGGGCAAGGACTCTTCATACATCTTATTGATTTTTACCGGAGCGTTTTTATATTGGTTATGCAGAACCCGGAGCGCGTCGTCAATAACCCGGTTAATATCGACTGGTTCAACGTATGTCTGGGTCTGCCTCGACAGATCGAGCAGGCTTCGCACAATTCCTGCCGAACGCCGCAACTCCGCTATTGCAAACTGGAGATCCTCGACGATCTCCCTGCTGGCGCCTGCGGAAAGTTTCCCTTCAGAAATAATTTCAACGCTCGTTTCCACGAGGCTCATGGCCCCGGCTATTGGATTGTTAAGTTCGTGGGCAGCGCCGGCAACCAGTTGCCCGATCGCTGCCAGACTCTCCGATCTGATCAGCTGTTGTTCGGCTCTTTCCATATCGGAGAGGGCCTTTTGCAGGTCTTCGGTTCTTTCCCTCACCTTTTTTTCAAGATCGCGATTCAACGACTCCAGCGCCTCATAGCTGCGCGCATTTTCAATGGCGGTAGACGCCTGGTTCGCTATTGTCGTCAGAATTTCCATGTCTTCATCAACGAAAAGCTCCCCGGATTTTTTCTGGCCAAGAAAAATCATCCCGGCCAATCCCTCCCGCGCCGGCAGCGGAACCACAAGCGTTATTTCGAGATAATCAAACAGCTTGTTCAAAGCATCCCTGTTTTTTTCATCGGCAATTTTCTCCGCTATTACCCTCCTGTCCATTGGATTGTTTTCAATTTTGACAACATCGTCCAGAAAAGACAATTCCCTGAGAAAACCCTCCGTTGTTTTTTGCGTCTTGCCTGATCCAAAAATCTGCCGGGAGCTACCGTCCCTGATAACCAGCAGCACCCTTTCCACCCGCATTGCCTCTGTAATCTCATTGATGAGGAGAGCCTTTATCTGTTCCAGACTGAGAAGCGACGCCAGTTGCCCGCTGATCTTTCTGAGCAGCGCATGGTAATCGTAACGCCCCCGAAAGAAGATTCGATCGATGAGTCTTTGCACAAGCTCCCGGAGGGGATTGAATAAAAGCACAATAACCAGCGCCAGAAGCAGTGAAAGGATAAGGGAGTTGCCGCCGAACGTGGAGATAAAGAAAGAGTTGAACAGGAAGATAAGAAGCACATAAAGGACGGTAAGGATGCCGGTCAGTGCGAAATAGGCCGTTCCTTTGCGAATCAGTGTCCCAATGTCGAGAAGATCGTACTTCAACACCCCGAAGGCCAGAAACAGGGCCGGAATGAAACTGAAATTTCCGAGCGGGTAAACCGAAACACCCACTACCGGAAGCATCGTAAAGCAAAGCAGGAATGCGGAAAACCCGAGCCCTCCGAAAATATACTTTATCCTGTTTCTTGTCACGTTGTCGGCAGTGCTCTTCAGCGCGCCATAGAGGACAGTCAGACAGTACAAAACCGTAAACGCGGTTACGACCGAAAATATTTTAAAAAGGGGGCCGGCACGGGCGATTCTGCCGAAAAAATAGTAGTTGAAGCCATTTATGTAAAGACCAGTGGGAACAATAATCAAAAAAACGGCGCTCAACAACCAGGCCGTATTTTCCAGCCAGCGACGGGAGCGTATTTTCAAAAAATTATGGACAAACTTGATATATACGGGAACACTGAACACAAATAAAAGATGAATGGCTCTGTCTATAAAAAGGGCAAGGCGCTCATCAGGCAAAATCGCAACCAGGGCGACATCGGCATTGAGAAGCGCCCCCAGCATGCAAATGCCGGCAAACAGAATATTTGTTTGTCTCCCACCTCCCCGCAGAACAGAGACAACTGCAATCCCCAATAGAACGATAAACCCCAGAAGGGATGAAAAGACATATAAAAATGAGGTAAAAGAGGCGATGGGCATTGGCGGAACTACCTCAGATTTGTTTATTTATACGTTTTCAAGCTAATCTTTTCAAGGAAGCATATCCCATCATTCGATAGACAAGTTTGGCGGCAAGGAAGTCCGGGGCAATCATTCCCGGAATAGGGGCGAGTTCCACAACATCAAAGCCGCGGATGCGGCAAAGTTTGGCTGCCTCCCGCAGCAGATGCAGGGCTTCATGCCAAAGGATTCCCCCCGGCTCCGGCGTTCCCGTCGCCGGCATTATTGAAGGGTCCAGGGCATCAATATCAAAAGTAATATAAAGATCGCCGCTGAGATTGGCACATATCTCTTCGCACCAGTTTTTATCTGTCCGAATAAAATCTGCAGAAAAGGTATGAACGGGACCTGACTTCATGAATTCCGCTTCTTCAGCGCTGAAACTTCTGATCCCCGCCTGGACAAGGGGGCAAATTTCGGATATGCGCCGGCCAACAGCGGCATGACTGTAGGGAGTCCGCTGATAGGAATCCCGCAAATCCGCGTGTGCGTCCAACTGCAAAACCTTTATCCCGGGATAAAACTCTTTCAACGCCTGCACCGCGCCAAAAGAGATGCTGTGCTCGCCGCCCAGCATGACGGGAATCTTGCCGTCAGCCGCAACCTCGGCGATTGTCAGGCGGACCGATTCCACCATCTCCGCCGGGCCGCGGGCGTTAATTTCAAGGGGCGGCATTGTGTGTATTCCCGCTTTGTATGTTTCTTTGCCGAGTTCATCGTCGTAAAGTTCCATGTTGGCTGAGGCATCGAGAATTGCCCCCGGCCCCCGTCGCGAACCAGGCTGGTAGGTGGATGTCAAATCATAGCCGACAGGAACAACAACAAATTCAGCATCCCGGTAAGTTGAAAACGCCTCTTCTATCCCTCCAAAATTCATATACATCTCCCGCTTGAAAATTCAATTAAATCCATTTTATAAATATTTCAGAATGATCTCAGGAATTTTTTACGTCATCCGGCAGTTCTTTTTGGGTCGAATCATCCGCATAAGGGGGATAAGAATTGCTATCCTTCGCCTTTCTTTCCCGATGCAGATCCCGGATCGTCTTATTCAGGCGGTTTATGGTACGAGTCATCCTAAATCTCTCAACAATTCCGAGGACTCCCGTAAAAATAACACCAACCAGAAAAGAAAGAAAAATTAACATGTAAGTGGGCAGCCAGTGCTCGAAATACCCATAATAGCGCAAACGTATCAGATCTGTGTTGTCTAAGGAAAAGGTGATGAGAAACATGACAACAATTACCCCGATAACGGTGTAGATAACGTTCATCTATTTTCCCCCTGCTTGAATTTGTTAAAATATGGACGAAGTTCACGGGCAGTTGCCAGCACGTCCGCAGGAATCACGCGAATATCGCCGATGACGGTCGTAAAATTTGTATCCCCCGGCCAGCGAGGAACAACGTGGATGTGAAGATGATCGTCAATGCCGGCGCCTGCTGCTTTTCCCATGTTCATCCCGACATTGAACCCTTCCGGCTTCATCGCCAGCTTCAATGCCTGGACGGAAATATCAACAAGGGAAAATATCTCCAGCCTTTCCTCTTGTCGAATATCCTGCAAGCTTTTCAAATGGCGAAACGGCACGACCATAAGATGACCGCCCGTATATGGATAGCGGTTTACCATCACGTAGGTTGTCTCGCCGTCATAAACAACCAGCTCGTCGTCATGTGAGGAATTGCGGCACAAAACGCAATCAGCGGGTTTCTCGCCCTTTATGTAGGCCTCGCGCCACGGAGCAAAGATTATCTCCATTGAACACCTCTGTAAAACGATGATCTTAATAATTACCTGCCGCCCCTGGCTGCGGCAACATCTTTCTCACTACATCGCGGGAGTCAACGGTGCGTTGAATATAATGAGCTGATTAAAAAGACAAGTATTATTTGGGTTCAGGACTCATCCTTATTTAGTGTTTGACTTTAAAGTTTCATATTATTATCATTGCCCCCAAAAGAGGCGGGAGCGCAGAATCATGCTTGAATCATCCCTTGACAAGTTGGCGCGGCAAATACTCTCTCTGGACGAGGCATCCCTGGTCTCTTTGTGGAAAAAATACAAGACGCGGATGGAGAATTTTGAACCTTCAAAAGATTGGGAAAAGTCCGTAATTATTTTTTTTATCATCAATGCCGTCCGCGCTAAAAATGAAATCTTCAACGAGCAGATAATGCAGCTACAGAAAACCGGGCCGCTGCCTGCGACAAAGACGGAAAGGCGAAAACCGGAACTGCGCCTGATCAAGGATCAAAAAATTTAGCCAGAACAATCGTTTAAAAGGGAAAAAACAATGAGTCAAGATGAGGAGGCCAAAGCCAGGATCGACCGGCTGCGCGAGACTATCCGCCACCACAACAGGCGGTATTATCAGATGGATGATCCGGAGATAACCGACGCCGAATACGACATCCTGCTGGGAGAAGTGGCTGCGCTCGAGGCGGAGTTTCCGGAACTGATCACGCCGGATTCGCCAACGCAGCGGATAGGCGCCCCCCCTCTCGAAAAATTCAGTCCCATCGCCCACCTGACCCCGATGTTAAGCCTCAAAGACGTCTTTCCCATGAAAAACGGCAGCTTTTCCGGTACGGAAATATACGACTTTGACCGTCGTTGCCGGCAGCTTTCAGAGATGGAAACAATCCTTTACACAGTAGAACCAAAGTTAGACGGCCTTGCCGTCAACCTTCTTTATCTGAACGGGCATCTTGCCGCGGGGGCTACCCGTGGAGATGGCTCTGTTGGCGAAAATGTGACTTCGAATATCCGCACGATACCGACCGTTCCTTTATTCATTCCCAGGGAAAATTCGCCGGCCGTCCGGCAAGAACCTGTGAACATGGCCGTTCCGGGGAAAATGGAGATACGCGGAGAAGTCTGCATGGAACGGGCTGCTTTGCAGAAACTTAACCAGCGCCGCGACCGGGAAGGCCTGCCTCCGTTCGCCAATCCGCGCAATGCGGCAGCCGGTTCTCTGCGCCAATTGGACTCGCGAATAACAGCGCGCCGCCCCCTTACCCTGTTCTGCTACGCGATCGGGGGAATTGAGGGAGAGCCCTTCCACACCCACAGCGAAATGCTTTCGGCGCTCTCCCTTTGGGGCTTTCAGGTAAATCCCCTGATCAGACAGCGCATCAGCATAGCGGAATGCATCGATTATTATCACCATATTAACGAAATTCGCGAAGACCTTCCCTACGAGATAGATGGCGTTGTCATCAAGGTCGATGATTTGGCGATTCAGGAACGACTCGGGGCTTTATCACGAAGCCCCCGGTGGGCCATTGCCTGCAAATTCGCCCCCGTTCAGGAGCAAACAGTCATCGAGGACATTATTATCCAGGTCGGCAGAACAGGCGTTCTGACACCGGTGGCGGCCCTGAGGCCGGTTGTCGTCGGCGGAGTAACGGTCAGCAGGGCAACCCTTCACAATGAGGACAATATCCGCAACAAGGATATCCGCATCGGCGACACGATCGTTGTCCAGAGGGCGGGGGATGTGATCCCCGAGATTGTCTCGGTTGTCAAGAACCTCCGAAACGGCACGGAAAGGCCTTTCACCATGCCGGAAAGATGCCCGGAATGCGGGGCGCAAGTTGTCCGGATAGAAGGAGAGGTGGCGGTAAGATGCGTAAATCTCTCTTGTCAGGCCCAGCTTCGCGAGCACATTTCCCATTTTGCATCCCGGACGGCCCTCGATATTGACGGCATGGGCGACAAACTGGCCGCGCAGCTCGTTGCCGATTCCCTGGTCAGGGATCCGGCCGATCTTTTTTTGCTTACGAAAGAAAAGCTTCTCTACATGGAACGAATGGCGGATAAATCGGCAGCAAATCTTATAGAAGCAATTGACCGGGCCAAAAAACCGTCTCTGGCGCGCTTGATTTTTGCCCTCGGGATTCGTCATGTCGGCGAGCGAACGGCGCAGTTGCTTGCCGGCGCATACAGAGATCTGGATGCCCTTGCCGCCGCCGATGCGATGGAACTGCAAAAGTTAAGGGATATCGGCCCCGAGGTTGCCGCCGCGATCACCGGTTTTTTCCGGGAGCCGTCGAACCTTCGCGTTATCGAAAAGCTGCGCGCTGCGGGCGTATCGCCTGTAAACAATGAACCACCCGGAACTGCACCCCTTGCCGGGAAAAACTTCGTTTTTACCGGCACGCTCCGGAGCATGGGACGTAATGAAGCAAAGCTCCTTGTCGAATCGCTTGGGGGAACTATTGAAAGTTCCGTCACAAAAAAAACTGCTTACGTCGTGGCCGGAGAGGCGCCCGGCTCCAAAATCGACAGGGCGCGCAATGCCGGGATACCAATCCTCGACGAAAATTCTTTCCTGGCGCTCTTGAAAGGGTAAGGGGTTAAATGAAAACGACTGTCAATGCCCCTGCAAAAAGACTTCACGTCACAATCGCCGGACGCGTCCAGGGGGTCTTCTTCCGCGCCAACACGCTCCACCAGGCCCTCGCCCTGGGACTCTCCGGGTGGGTAAGAAATCTCCCGGACGGCAGGGTGGAAACAATTTTTGAAGGAGAACCCGGCAAAGCGGATGAGATGCTTGACTGGTGCAAAACCGGAGCCCCTCTCGCCCGCGTGGACCATGTCGATTACACAGAAGAGCCCGCGGACGGGAAATTCACTGATTTTAAAATTATTTACGATTGAGCCAATTGCAAAACCATTTGTCATTCCCGAATGTTTTTGTATGAAAATAGAAAATTTACCAATGATGTCAGTTGCTTATTGTTACATGTTTTTAAGTTCTTTCCCATTGCCTCGTATCCTGAATTTTCATCATTCGTTGTGCCCGCCCCGGGCATGGGGGTTTATCGGGAATATGGTTTTTCAGGCAGTTAGAACCAGATTATGAACATTAAACT
>CAZKHU010000119.1:0-7904 GCA_964552725.1 uncultured Syntrophus sp. | reverse complement strand
TCCCGCTCAGAATCGTTGCGGGAATGACAATAATGGGGAGTTTTGCAATTGTCTCGGGAGAGATTTTTTTGTTGACAGAGGTGAAATTTTGTTTTAGGGTCGCATCACTTTTTTAAGGGGATATTTGAAAATGCACGGAAATGCGAAAGAGGAATACGGAAAGCGCAATGGGTCCCGCCAGGGTCTCCTGCTCGGTCTCGTCCTTCTCGCGCTGGGTCGCGCCCAGCACCCGTCGCTTTCAGGATAGAGTACTACCCCGAACAAGTTATCGCATCCTAAGGCCATGGGTTTGAAATCCATGGCCTTTTTGTTTTTGGCACCATGCGTTCGCCCTCTTTGGTTTTCTTCAGCCGGAAAGAAAACTGGAAAAGCGGACCACAGGGATGAATCACTGCAAAGGAGAATGATATGTATGAAGTGATATGGCATGGCCGCGGCGGACAGGGGGTTGTCATCGCCGCGCAGATACTGGCTGAATCGGCCTATCTTCACGGGTTCAAAGGGGTGACCTCGGCGCCGACTTTCGGCCCTGAAAGGCGCGGGGCGCCGCTTACGGCATCTACCCGCATCTCAGACACGCCAATCAGGACGTTTTCGCAGATCGCCAGGGCGGATATAGCCGTCGTCCTCGACCCGTCGCTGCTCGACGTCGTGGATATAGCGGGCTCGCTGAAACAGGGCGGCCTGCTGATTGTCAACACCTCAAAGTGCGCGGACGAACTCGGCATTGACGGCAACGTCGCCACTCTGGACGCTGCCGGAATAGCGATTCGTTTTCACCTCTTCAAGGAGGGGGCGCCCATCGTCAACACCCCGATGCTCGGCGTCTTTGCAAAGGCGTCGGGACTGATTTCGCTTGAATCCATGGAAAAGGGGCTCAAGTGGAAACTTTCCGGCACGGTGGCGACAACGAACATCGCCGCGCTGAGGGCGGCGTACGAAGAGACAAAAATATAAAACAGAAAGGTTTGATATGGAAATAAAAGACGACAACATCTCCGCCATGTGCAAGCCGGCCATCGGCGAAGCCGGCCGCACCGGCGACTGGCGGGACGTCACCCCGGTAATCGACCAGGCAAAGTGCATCGCCTCGATCAAGAACCGCCCAGCCTGCTATTTGTGCTGGCTCTACTGCCCGGATGGAGTTGTGATCACCGGCGTTCCCGTCCAGATCGACCTCGAATACTGCAAGGGCTGCGGGATCTGTGCCGAGGAGTGTCCCGCGCAGGCAATAGCGATGGTCATGCACGAGGAGGTAAAAGAATGCAAGTAAAGATACTCACCGGCAATCAGGCGGCCGCAGAGGCCGTCAAGCTCTGCAAGGTTCAGGTAGTGTCGGCCTATCCGATCACCCCTTCCACCTCGCTTACCGAATATCTTGCCGAATGGATAGAACGGGGGGCGCTCAAGGCCGAGTACGTCAGGGTGGAAAGCGAACATTCCGTCATGACGGTCTGCGTCTCCGCCTCCACCGTCGGCGCCCGGGTCTTCACCTCGACCTCATCGCACGGCCTCTTGTACATGCACGAGCAGCTTCACTGGGCGGCCGGCTCCCGGCTGCCGATTGTCACCTGCGTCATCAACCGCGGCGTCGGCGCCCCGTGGTCGATCTTCAACGACCAGCAGGACTCGATAGCCCAGCGGGACACCGGCTGGATTCAACTTTACTGCCGCGACAACCAGGAGATCATCGACACGGTCATCCAGGCCTACCGGATCGCCGAGACGGTTTTCTGTCCGGTCATGGTCTGCTACGACGGCTTTGTCCTGTCCCATACGATGATGCCGGTCGAAATCCCCGATGCGGACAAGGTTAACGTATTTTTGCCCCCTTACAAACCCCATACAATCCTCTCGCAGGAGGCGCCGCGGAACATCAATCCCGTCATCTTTCCCAGCCAGCGCCGGGACGCGGATGGGATACTCCGCGACGGCTACATGGAATTCCGCTGGAAGCTCCAGAACGCCCTCGAGGAGGCAAGGGACGTGATCGTCGATGTCAACCGCGAATTCGCCGATGTCTTCGGACACGACCACGGCGGGATGATCTGGAACCACCGGATAGACGACGCAGAGGTTTGCATCGTCGGCATGGGGTCGATCGCGTCGGAGGCGACAACCGCCGCCGACGTCCTCCGGGAAGAGGGAATCCGCGCCGGGGTGATCGGCATCAGGTCTTACCGGCCGTTTCCCCGCGCGGAGCTCCGGGAAGCCCTCAAAAAAGCGTCGGCGATCATCATCTTCGAAAAGAACGTCAGTTACGGATACGAAGGGGCCCTGTGCGCCGATCTCAAGGCGGCCCTTTACGGAACGGGGATAGACGCGCCCGTGCATAACTACATCGCCGGCCTCGGCGGCCGCGATGTGAAAGCCGCTGAACTTGCCGACGCCGTCCGGTCGTCGCTCGCCGCTATCGCCGGCGGCGTGCGCGAACGGCAGACCTGGCTTAACTGTGTGACGGAGTGATAAGATGCCGGAAAAATTATTCAAGGTAAATCAGAAGGAATACATCCTGCCCGGAAACCGCGCCTGTCAGGGATGCGGCCTGTCCCTCGCCTACCGCTATATCCTGAAGGCCCTCCGGGAAAACACGATCATGACGATCCCGGCAAGCTGCCTTACGGTTCTGCACGGCCTCTACCCGATCACCTCGGTTAATGTCCCTTGCCTGAACTGCACCTTTGCCAGCACCGCCGCCTCGGCGTCCGGTCTCGTTGCGGGACTCGCGGCAATGAATCGCACCGACACGACGGTCGTTGCAATGGCCGGCGACGGGGGAACATTCGACATCGGAATACAGGCGCTCTCCGGCGCCGCCGAGCGGGGAACGGATTTCATTTACGTCTGCTACGACAATGAGGGCTATATGAACACCGGCACCCAGCGCTCCAGCGCGACGCCGATCGGGGCGCTGACGACGACCACCCCGGTGCTGACCAAGCAGCAGAACAAAAAGGACATGATGAAGATCATGGAGGCGCACGACATCCCCTATCTGGCGATGTCGTCCCCCTCCTATCCGGTGGATCTCTACGACAAATTCGTCAAGGCAAAAAGGATCAAGGGAACAAGGTACATGCAGATATCCGCCCCCTGTCCTCCCGGCTGGGCATTCCCGCCGAAGGATACCGTAAAGCTCGGCCGGCTTGCCGTCGAAACCGGCGTAGTCGTCCTGTACGAGATAGAAGACGGCAAGTTCCGACTGACCGGCCGCAGCAAGACGCTCGCGGAAAAGGGCACCCGCGCGCCGCTTGTCCATTACATCGAAAAACAGGGGCGCTTCAAGAAGATGAGCATGGAACAACTGGGGCAGATGCAGAAATGGGTGGACGGCAAGTGGAACGAATATCTGAAGCGGGCGGAAGGATAACAGACATTTTCGCAACATTAAGCTGCGATTTTATACCCCCTTGTGACGGCAGACCGCCATGAGGATTTCAAACAAAAAGCTCTTGCCATGTTTCTATCCGATAACGGTCATCACGAGACGCACACCCACCGCCCCGAGGGCAAGCGCCAAGGCGCGGATGATCCAGTTGCCGTGAATTCTGGTTGAAATAAGCGCGCCGGCTTGAGCGCCGAGCAGGACGCCCGCGGATAGCAGCAGCGTGCGATGCACTCCCTGGTGGAAAGAGCCGGTAGCAATATGGGTTATGGTGCCAGCCAGAGCCATGTTGGCAAGAACAAAATGCGATGTTGCGGTGGCAATGTGGACGGGAAAGTTCAGAAGACGCACCAGCACAGGCACATGGATTATGCCGCCGCCTATCCCCAGCAGGCTGGACACATAGCCTACCGCAACGCTTACGGTCACACCCAGAGGCTGGCTGTAGGAAAATTTGTGGATTGTTCCATCCCTCTCAATCACCGTACATTGTCGATCGGTCGGCGAACAGACAGGTTTTGCCTTTCCCATGGGCCGGGCAATTAGAAAGGTGGCCAGAATCAGCAACATCGCCCCAAAAATACCGTCAAAAAGACGACGCGGGATATAGGCGGTGGTAATCGCGCCGAGGATCGCCCCCGGGATCGTCGCCGCGGAAAAGATGAGCCCCGAGCGATACTCTATGCGCCCCATCCGCGCATAGGCAGCCGAACCGGAAAGGGCGTTAAAAAATACAACGGCCAGCGACATGCTGGTCACTGTTTCCGAAGAATAGGACGGATACAGCAAAAGCAGCACCGGAACTAGGATGAAACCTCCTCCGGCGCCGATCAAGGTTCCCAGGGCGCCGATGGCAATCCCCAGGGGTATCAGCCAGATATTTTCCATAAACATGCTCCCTTTTCATCACAAATTATCGGCATCAGGCACTGCCATTTGCATTTTCACTCCCCGCAATCCCCTTCCGTCAAAGGAGAGAAGGCGGTGATTGTGGTCGCAGCGTCCGCCTGACAAGTTCCGCATAGCGCGTCGAGGCTCCGCGGGCAGCAGTGACTGCTCGCCGGCCCGCCTCCCCTCTGGCACGAAGAAGCGATGGATTATCGACAAGTTCACTGATGCCTGCGTACAGTCAAGCAAAGGGGGTCAGGCACCGAAACTTGAAATTTATTTTAACAACAGCGTATCGCGAACCAATGTGGCATAGCGGGCGGCGGCGCCGCGAGCCGCAGCGACGGCCCGTTGTCCCGCCTCTCCTTTTTCGTGGAGTAGAGGCGGATTGTCGAGAAATTTGTCGATTCCGGCGTAAAGCTCTTCCCCGCCGGAAACGGTTATTGCCGCCCCCGCCTCGTGCAGCAGCTTCACCTCGTCGCGAAAATCGTCCATATGGGGACCATGAAAAACCACCTTTCCCCAGGCGGCCGCCTCGAGTATGTTCTGGCCGCCCTTTTTGACAAGGCTGCCCCCGCAGAAAACAACCGTGGCAAGGCTGTATATTTTGAAAAGCTCGCCTATCGCATCGACAAGCAACACCCGTTCGGCCTCCCGCCTCTGCCCGACATTGATCTGCGACATCTGGATAAAATCAGGGAATCCGGATCGACGAAGCAAATCGGCAACTGCCTGCGCCCGTTCAACATGGCGTGGAACAAGGATGAGCTTAAGCTCGGGACGTTTTTCTAACAACCGGCGATAAACATCCAGAATGACGGATTCCTCGCCTTCATGGGTGCTGCCCGCGACAAGGATTTCCGCACCGGAATCCACCCCGAGACGCCCGGCAGTCTCTTCCCGCCATTGCGGAGAGGCGGCGGCGGCGAAACCGTCGTATTTGGCATTTCCGATAACCTTAATATGAGAAGTGTCCATCCCGAGACGCCCGATTCTTTCCCCGTCGACCGTGGAGATCATCCCGGCTTCGCTGATCCGGCCGAAGACCCCCTTCCAGAAGAAACGCGTTCGCCGGTAGCGGTAAAAGGAGCGGGGGGAGAGCCTGCCGTTCACCATGACCACGCGCGTCCCCCGCTTGCGGCAGAGCCTGATGAAATTGGGCCATACCTCCGTTTCCACGGGAACGAAAACATCGGGTCGCACACAATCGAGAACCTTTTTGACAACGCAGGGAATATCAAGCGGGTAATAGATTACCGAGGCGCCTGTGGCCAACTTATTGGCCATCAGCTGGCCCGTTTCCGTACTCGTGGAAAGAACAATGTCGGCCTCGGGAAATAGTGAATAAAGCTCACGAATAATCGGGGCGGCCGCCGTCACCTCGCCGACAGACACGGCATGCACCCAGATCCGCGGCCGCCCCGCCAGAGATTTCAAGGCATCTGAACGGTTCAAGCCCAGCTTTGGCCCCAAAGAATGTCGATACTTCCCCGTCAGCAGCATCTTCAATCCGCAATAGGGAATGGCGAAAATGGCGGCAAAAAGGAGCAGCAAATTGTAAGCCAAAGACCACATTAAAAACCCCCACCCGTCAAAGACGGCCGCGCAAGGATCATCCCTTTTGAAGATGCCGCCTGCCGCATATCACGGCTTACCGTTAATCGCAAGGCACCGGTGGCGGTTTGACAGAAACCCCGATAGCGGCGAATATTTGCCCTCATATTACCTTGACTTGCAAGCGCCTTCACCCTATACTTCCGCGATCCGACAGACCACATTGCGGAATTTGGGTCCATCTGATGAAACGAAGGGGCTTCGATAGCTGCCTGGATGCGAAATGTTGGAAATCCAGCAAAATCAGCGGGGGAAACCATGATTAAAATTATTGCGCCATCTATACTTTCCGCCGACGGAAGTCGGCTTGGCGAGGAGATCGCCGCGGTCGAGAAGGCAGGGGCCGACTGGCTCCATCTGGATGTAATGGATGGCCATTTTGTCCCGAATATCACCGTCGGCCCGGGGCTGATCGCCTCGTTACGCAAGACGACGGCCATGCCTTTTGACGTTCATCTGATGATAGAAAACCCTGAACGTTACGTGGATGATTTTGTCAAGGCGGGGGCGAACCAGCTTACCGTTCACGTAGAGGCGACCGCGCATCTGCACCGCCTGATTGGGCAGATTCATGAAAAAGGGATCAAGGCCGGCGTTTCGGTAAACCCGGGAACACCCCTCTGTCTGCTCGAACCTGTCCTGTCCGATATCGACCTGCTGCTGATTATGAGCGTCAACCCCGGCTTCGGGGGACAGAAGTTTATTGAAAGCTCCCTTCCCAGAATCCGTGCGGCAAAGGAGATGATCAAAAATGCCGGTTCTGCGGCGCTCCTTGAAGTGGATGGGGGAGTATCCCCGACAAACATACGGGCCGTCTTTGATGCCGGCGCCGATGCTGTCGTTGCCGGCGCCGCGATCTTCGGGAGCGCGGATTACCGGACAACGATCACCTCCATGAGGAACTTGCCGTAATTTTCTATCTTGCCTGCAGGTAGCGACCGATCGTCATGATCTCCGCCTCTTTCGTTCCCTCGTAGAGCTCCAGGATTTTCGCGTCCCGGTACCACTTTTGAACCGGATACTCCTCTATATAACCGTAACCGCCGTGCAGCTCAACGGCGTAATTGGCGCAGAAGACCGCAGTCTCGCCGCCGAAAAATTTTGCCATCGCCGCCAGCATATAATCGGGACGTCCTTCGTCGATAAGCCAGGCCGCTTTATAGATGAGCCCCCGCAGCGCCTCGATCCTGATTGCCATTTCGGTCAGCTTCTTCTGCGTAAGCTGGTAGGCGCCCAAAGGCGCGCCAAAGGCGGTGCGTTCTTTTACGTATTTGATGCTCGTCTCCAGACAGGCCTCGGACAGCCCCAGGGCCTGGGCGGACACCATCACCCGGGTCGTGTCGAAAAAGTGCATTAACTGTTTGAAACCATTGCCCTCTCTTCCGACAAGGTTCGCCTGGGGAACGCGCACATCCTCCAGGGCAATCTCCGCCGTGGCGCTGGCGCGGATCCCCATCTTGCCGTGGATCTTGTTGCGGGTCACCCCCTGGGCATCGGCCGGGATGATAATCAGGCTGAAGCTGTTGTGCTTTTTCTCCTCCGGGTTGGTGATGCACTGGGTGACCATGAAATCGCACACGGTGCCGTTGGTGATAAACGTCTTGTTGCCGTTGATCACGTAATCGCTGCCGTCTTTGACCGCGCGCGTCTTGTAGCCGGAGACATCCGTCCCGGCATTCGGCTCCGTAAAGGCGCCGGCGCTTACCTGCTCGCCCCGGCAGACGGGGGGAAGGTACAGTTTTTTCTGTTCCTCTGTTCCGTACTGGTAGATGGCCTCGCAGCCAAAAGACGCGGAGGTGATATTGAGACCTATCCCCATATCGATCTTCGAAAGTTCCTCGGTAATAATGGCATTGCCGAGAATGCCGGCATTGGCTCCCCCGTATTCTTCCGCTATCCAGGCGCCGACAAGGCCGTTTTCCGCCGCCTTTTTTCGAATCTCCGGCGTATATTTTTCCTCCAGGTCACATTCCTGCGCCACCGGCGCCAGTTCCGCCTGGGCAAAACGATATGCCAT
>CAZKHU010000118.1:0-7916 GCA_964552725.1 uncultured Syntrophus sp. | reverse complement strand
AACTACAGGATAAGATCGTGGTTCGCTTCGCTCTCACGATCTATCCTTATTCGTTCGGCCATAACCGTTGCCCAAGGTTTGATTCTTATCAGCATTGGTCCGAGATCACGCTCAGCAACTTCAGTGTCGTGTGCAGCTTGAGCGCGCAACCAATAGCCGTTGGACAGGCCAAAGAATCTGCACAGCCGTAGATCAGTGTCGGCCGTAATGGCCCGCTTGCCCGCAACAATATCACTGATCCGCTGGGGAGGAACATCTATCTCCTTGGCCAAACGATACTGACTTAACCCCATCGGTTTAAGGAACTCTTCTAGCAGAATTTCACCTGGGGTGATGGGCTCGAGTTTGTTCATACTTCATTCTCCTTAATGGTAATCCACGATCTCAACATCTTCCGCACCCTCTGCCTCCCAATAAAAGCAGATGCGCCATTGATCATTGATACGAATGCTATGCCGGCCGGAGCGATCGCCTTTGAGCGCCTCAAGACGATTTCCGGGCGGCACTCTCAGATCATCCAGCCTCCCTGCGATCTCGAGTTGCCTCAACTTCCGTCGTGCCACCGACGCAATATTTATAAACCGCTTTACGGGGACACCCTTTGCAAGGGCTTCAGTATCGGCACATTTAAACGATCTGATCATATAGGGATATTAACTCATGGCGTGATTAACGCCAAGCGTGATTATCCGCCCAACGGTAGGCATAAGCGGCTGGCGGGTTAGAATGGAGAAGCGTCAATAACCCGATATGCCGATTACTCCGGTAAACTCCCAAAAACCGCGGTATTCAGCCCGTCCGTCTTAATGCCATGGTTATGATTTCCCTCTGCGATACATGATTATCATCTTCGATATAACCTTATCTACTGTGCAATTTTCATCCTCTGCAAGCTCGTTCAATTTCCGAAAATTAGCAGAAGATATCTTCTTATCCAAAATCTTAACGGAACCATCGTTCCATTGCAGGGTGTTTCTTGCGCCTAAGATGAATTTTTCTGGGTACTGATTTGCAGCTTTCCTTTTTGCTTCATTCCATGCTGCATTTATATCTCGGGAGGATGACATTTGTCCAGACAAACCCAAGTGAGCAACTACTATTTCTTTTAGGTTGCTGGTACCGCTGGGCAATTGAGATAGAATTTCAATCATTGCCTGAGTTATCTTTGATTTTGATACACCTATGCCAAAGCCGGCCCTCCTCATGTCTGCGAATGTTCTCCTGTTGAACATCGATATATCCTCATATAATTTGAAGTTGGTATTTGGATTTATCTTCCTCATCGCCCCGGATGAGCAGCGCGCCGCGTCTGACTCCATTCGGTTGATGTGCCGACCATCCACCCGGCGCCAAATTTTATTTACGCGTGCTGCTCAACGTACGGCTCACTGGGGCGCACGCTTTTTGCGCTCCGCTGAATGCCATTGGCTGGCTTATGTGAGCGGGGCAATATTCAAAAGGTCCTGTTGAGTCTGTGCCTTTTCCCAGTCATCAATGAGTTCCTGCTGGTGAATCGTTGCCCATTCGATCACAAACCCCTTCACGCGAGGCGGCAAGTTACCCGAAAAAACCGATAAGTTGCGAATATCGATTAGAGCCACGTCGCCGCTGTACTCCGCATGGAAATGAGGTGGGTTGTGATCGTCAAAGAACATTTTGATAACGATTCCGAAAAAGCGGCAGATTTCAGGCATAAATGGGCTCGCAACGTAAGGTGGGAAAAACGTCTTCCGGTTTCTTTCCCGTTACTTTGAGGTACAAGGAGTCAGGGCAGAGATCAATTTTGTCGAGCCAGAGAAGCTCGCCAAATGAACCGATTTGAACCTGTTCGAAAATATGTTGGTCACGCCACAAGGTGAAAACACCTTTGCCGACCAAATCAGAGAGGTCAACCACCCCCCCCACACCGTCATCAAAAGCCACTTCAAGGCAATAATTTTTTAATACGGACACCTTGGTGATTTTAACCATTGTTTCGCACCTCCTTTTTGTTTTTTATAGCATATAACGGAGTGGAAGGAAAGAAAGTGACGATGCAACCTGAAAGCCAATCGCGGCGCAGTCGCGCGGAACGTTTATTCTGTAGTTCTGTATATCTCCGCTATCCATACAATTTTTAAAAGTTATGACAGCAGCAAAGTGAGTTTATCGTCTTTGCCGCCTATGGCCTTAAGAAAACCGATAACCTACTTAACCATAGGAAATAGTATATAATACCTTGACAATTTAATCTCAAGCATTTGTTTTTCCCTGTCGTATATCATGTCTATTGTAATGTTATCAGACACACGGATGATATCACATGCAAACTACCCCATCAGCATTACAGACAAGATTTGAAGAGCATTTACGGACTAAAGCCATTCCGGATCATCTTGTATGGTCCTATAAGAAATGGCTCCGTTATTATCTGGACTACTGCGAGAAATATCATTTTTCTCCTCAAGATAGAAGCAGTCTGCCTCGATTTGTGAGAAAGTTGAATGAAAAAAAGCAAACAGTCCAACAACAAAGACAGGCCGCTGAGTCAATAAATCTCTATTACGAGATCCTCGGCCAAGAGGGCATGCCGCCAAAAGCACCGCAACCCCAACCTATTCCCCATCAAAAGGCCACCCCCCTTGAAGCCGGCAAACCCGAACTCATCCGCGAGTCGCCGGTTTCATCTGCTCAACCTCAAAGAGTCGCACCATCATCCTCTCGCGAAGCTGTATCATCGTCTGGCGCCTACAGTCTCTTAAAAACCGTAAAGGTTTCCGGCATGCCGCCCGTCGCACCAACCGGAACGAATAACGCGACCTCGTCTCAAGTGCAAGTGAAGCAAGGATCCGGGGCTTCCTGGAAGTCGGAATATTCCCGACTGATGGATGAAATATCCGTTCGCCATTATTCCAAGAAAACATTGCAGACAATGAAATTCTGAAGCATCTGGAGTCTCCATATAACCTCGTTGTAAAATTGCTTTATGGGTGCGGGCTTCGGCTTTTCGAATGCCTGAGGCTTCGCGTTCAATGCATGAATTTCGATGCAGGTATCGTAACCGTTCACGACGGCAAGGGACAAAAAGATCGAACCGTGCCGCTGCCCCAAACGATTCTTCCGGAACTTCGGACTCATTTTACGTCATTGAAAGATCTGCACCAAAGCGACTTGAATCACAAATATGCGGGCGTATTCTTAGTGAATGCCTTGGAGCAAAAATACAAAAATGCAGCCCGAGAGTTTGTCTGGCAATGGTTTTTCCCGGCCAAACAACTGACCTTCGTGAGTAAAACAGAAGAATACCGCCGCTATCATCTGCATGAAAAAAATGTACAACATGCTATCAAGCAGGCGGTAGACAAGGCAAGAATAGCCAAACGTGCGACGGCACATACTTTTCGTCATAGTTTTGCCAGTCACCTGCTCCAGGCGAATTATGATATCCGAACGATTCAGGAGCTGTTAGGGCACAGTGACATCAGAACCACCATGATTTACAAGCATACCGTGAAAAGTGTTACCATTAAAGAGGCCCAAAGCCCGCTTGATTTGTGATGTTTTCCTGATATTTGATTCGAGTTGACCGGCTTCTCCTGATAGGTCAGGTCGATGTTTCTTTTCTCAGTTGAGGTAATTGCAAAACTCCGTGTCATGCTCGAAAGCAAAGCTTAATGTTCATAATGCTTTTGTCGGGCATCCATGATTTCAAATAGTTAAAAACTGGATTATGAACATTAAACTTCGTTTTCCCGCCCAGAAGCGTCGCGGGAATGACAGCGTTGGGAGTTTTGCAATTGGCTCAGTTTACTGCCTGGTTTCCCGGCAGCGCCCAGGAACTTCTCTATTTTGTCATGACAAATTTCTGTTCCTCTTTTGGAACGTACCACTTGATGAAGTTGTATCCTATCCCGAGCGGGGCAACCTCCACCCCGCGGAAACGGGAGCTGATAATCGGCAAGGCATCGGGAACATAGAGAAAAAGGTAGGGCTGTTCGTCGGCGAGGATCTCCTGGATTCGGTCGTAATAACGCTTCCGGAGGGACTGATCGAAGGTACCCCTCGCCTTTTCGATCAAGGAATCAACCTCACTGTTTTTGTACGAGATAAAATTCAGCTCCTCCGGTCCCGTCTTGCTGGAGTGCCAGACGTCGTAGATGTCCGGATCAAGCGGAATCGTCCAGCCCAGGAGCGTGGCGTCAAATTTCCTTTTATTGATGAAATCATTCACAAAGGCGGCCCATTCGATAACCCGGAGCTTCACCTTGATGCCGACTTCGGCCAGACGCTGCTGAATAATTTCGGCAGTCTTGGCCCGCACATCGTTTCCCTGGTTCGTGATTATCTCGAACTCGAAGGGACGTCCCTCTTTATCCAGGATGCCGTCACCGTTGCGATCCTGCCAACCGGCCTCGGCCAGAAGCGCCTTCGCCTTTTGGGGACTGTATGGATAGTCGCGAACCTTCGGGTTATACACCCAGGTCCCCGGCTTGAAGGGACCGGTGGCGATCTTGCCCAGTCCCAGAATAATCCCGTCGATGATCTCCTGCCGGTTTATCGCACAGGCGATTGCCTGGCGAACCCGCTTATCGGCAAAAAGCGGGTTTTTCAGATTGTACCCCAGATATGTGTATGAATTTGAAAGATACCTGTATTTATGGTAGTTTTTTTTAAAAAGATTATTCTCCGTCTGCCTCTTGTACTGAAGCGGGCTCAGCCCCATCCGGTCAATGCCGCCCGCCCGCAATTCCAGAAACATCGTCGCCGAATCCGGGATAATCCTCAGGATGTACCCATCGATATAAGGCCGTCCTTCGAAATAGTCGCGATTGGAGACAAGCACGATCTTCTGGCCCCCAACCCATTCCTTGAATTTATAAGGTCCGGTGCCTACCGGGTGACGGCCAAGCGCGGAACGGGTGATATCCTCTCCGGCCAGGAGATGTTTGGGCAGGATGCCGATCGACCAGCTCATCAGGGCGGGGGCAAACGGCTTGTCGTACGTCGCCCTGAAAGTATAATCATCAATAACTTCCGCTTTTTTCACCTTCAGAAAATCGCCCGCATAGGCGGTCGGCGTACGCGGATCAATAGTGACCTGGTATGTGTAAAGCACATCCGCCGCGGTGAAGGGAACGCCGTCGTGCCAGCGAACCCCCCTGCGCAGATGGAAGGTTATGACCCGCCCCTCGGAGGATACGTCCCATGACTCGGCAAGATCGCCCACAACCTTCAAGTCCTTGTCATACTTGACGAGGCCGTTGTAGATGAGGCCGGCAATTTCGTGGGAGGTTGAATCCGAGGCAAGCAGCGGGATGAGATTGGAGGCATCGCCGATGGAACCTTCAACGATAATGTCGCCATAAACCGGCGCCAGCGATGCAGCCGTTCCCGCAGCCGGCGCCTTTTCCTGACTGCTGCAAGCCAAAACAAGCAGGCATAATGAAGAAAGAATAATGATTTTTGCCTTTTCAGTTGAAAATGCGTTCATATTTCATTGATCTATCTCAGTTATTTTGCCTTGTCCGATTTTTCCTTCAGCACGAAGCGTGCATCCCCTACTATGCAGCGCTCCGGGGAACAAAAGAGCGGATTCAGGTCAATGGATTCAATAAATTCAATGATTTCCATCACCAGCTCGGAAAATGCCATAAGCGTCCGGGTCAATGCCTCCCGATTAACCGGCGGGGCGCCCCGGTAACCTTCCAGCAAGGGATGAGCTTTAAGACATTTAATCATTGAATTAACGTCGTTTTTTTGCAGGGGAGCCATCCGGATTGCCGTATCCTTGTAGAGCTCCACTTCCGTACCCCCCATCCCGAAAAGAATGACCGGTCCGAACTGGCTATCCACCTTGGCGCCGGCCATCATTTCCAGACCGGAGACCATTTCTTCAACCAGCATCCCGGTAAAACCCTTCATCTTGCGGAACCGCTCAAAGGTCGCAAAAAGCGAATCTTCGTTATTGATTCCGATAACAACCCCTCCCGCATCGGATTTATGCATGATGTCGGGCGAAACGACTTTTGCAGCCACCGGATAGCCCCTTTCCCGGACAAAGCGGGTCGCTTCCTCGAAGCTTGCGGCCATCGTAAAACGGGGAACGTCGATCCCCGAAAGACGCAGGATATTCTTTGCATCCGGTTCCAGCACCCACCCACTGCCCTTTGACTTCTCCAGTATCTCCCTGATTTCATTTTTCAGCATGGTTTGCACCTCTTCAAGGCCGCGGCCATCAGCACCGCCGCTTCAATCGAGTGAGCCACCGGAACTCCATTGAGCTCAAATCCCTCGATCATCATCTCATATTTTTCCACATGCGGCACATAGGCGATTAACGCCTTCCCCGCCTTTTGAAAGATGGCGCTCAGCCTCGCCCCCAGATCGGAGGTGATTCCGGGGGTATAGGGAAGAAGCAGCATCAATGCGCAGTCAATTCCCGGCATGGCGCTCAAATGGCTGGCAACGGCGATAAAGTCTTCGTCCACGCCGCTGCCCGTCAAATCAATGGGGTTGGAGAGCGAAGCGATGTTCTTGATGCTGTCGGAGATCCCTTCCTTAAGCAGTTCCTGCTCCTTGGGAGCGAGCTGCGGCACTTGCAGTCCCTGGGCCGCGCAGACATCGACGGTGATGGCGCCATGCCCGCCGCTGCAGGTAACAATGGCGACGTTGCCGTCAATGGGCGTTTGATAACAACTCAGGGCTTCACAAAAGGAGATCAGCTCCAATTCATTTTTCGCTTCCACGACGCCCATTTGCGCCATTACCTGAGAAAATACCTCATAATCGCCGGCCAGGGAGGCGGTATGGCTCGAGACCGCCCTACTGCCGCCTGGGCTCTTTCCGGATTTGATCATAATAACCGGTTTCGTGCATGCTTTCGCGGCAAGGACAAAGTCCCGCCCCTCACCCTCGGCAAAACCTTCGACATAAAAGGCGATAACCTTCGTTGCCGGGTCGCCTTCGAGATACCGAAGCAGATCTATTTCCCTGATCAGCGCCTTGTTCCCGATACTTACCCCGAGGGAGAGCCCTACCCCCTCTTCCTTGAATTTGAGCATGACGTCCACAAGGATTCCCCCGCTCTGACTTACCACCGCCACATTCCCCGACTCCGGCCTGATCATGCGCTCGCTCGGCAGAAAGAAAGTATCCACGATGGCAGGGGCGTAAATGCCAAGGCAATTCGGGCCGACAAAGGGGAAATCGGCTTTTTTCGCCAAAGCCGCGAGTTGTTCCTGGAGGTCATGGCGACCGATTTCGGAAAACCCTCCCGAGATGATCACGGCGCCGCCAACCTTGGCCTCGATGCACTGGGAAAGGATAGCGGGCACCTGTTCGGCGCGCGCGCCAATCACCGCCAAATCAATTCTTTCAGGAATATCTGATATTTGCCTGAAAACAGTTTCCCCCTGCAGGACTCCCCCCTTGGGATTGACCGGATAGACCTTCACCGGATAGCGCAGCAGGTTTTTTCTGAAAATCACGTTGGCCGGATTTTGGTCGTTCTGCAGTGAAACGCCGATTACCGCCATGGTCTTTGGTTGAAACAGGTATCGAAAATCCATAATTATCCCTCTTAATTGTCCTTTTCACCGTAAAACGATAACGCCTGACAATTTGGAGCATACCCCAGAAGACGCGGATTGTCCATTGAACAATAATCCTCCTGGATATTTGATATAAGTGAGACCCAGACGGCAATTTTGTAAAAATAATTTAAATTTATTTTTACAAATCATGTAGTTGTGATAATTACTTATATGTAAATTTCATCCGCCAATGATGAAGAAAAAGATTCCCTGACATCATTGTTGTTGTGTAGGAGCACGGCACGGCATGCCGTGCCCGAAATAAGCAGAAATCAGATGGTGGATTATGGAGTGCTGCGACAAGGGGATATCTTCAATAGCCGCCCCGAACTGATCCATGCTGGT
>CAZKHU010000117.1:0-7936 GCA_964552725.1 uncultured Syntrophus sp. | reverse complement strand
AATTGTCCATCATTTTACTTGGCCGCCAGTCCATCGATTATCGAGTCCACTCACAGTATTGTATAATTGCCTTCGGGGTGCTGAATGGAATGTCAATCTAGGGAGCGCATTGGGGGGGCTAGCCAAAGGCATACATGTGGGAGTTCGCATGCCCACTGCTGAGAAAACCCTTAACGCCGCTCGAACTTTTATCGCAGAACTGCAATCAGTGGGGATTGATTCTGATTTCCGTGATTTTGATAAAATGGAAAATCCAGGGATGTCACTTGGCGACCTAAAAATGAACACTCCGATGAAAATTTTCATCGGAAGCAAGCCTTGATTTGAAACTGACCTTTGCTGGTTCAGCCTTGCTGCAATCTGAACCATGAGTTAATAATTTTTACTTCAATCTGCAAGATTGAAGTAGCCACTGGAAGTTCTATATTTCGGTTATTCGCTTCTGGACATGGAATTTGCGTGGCGTTTGTGTAAATATGAACATTAAACGGAGGTAGACCATGAAGAAGATCATTATTCTCATTTTTACTGTCCTTATATCAACATCCACATTCGCAGAACGGATACCAAACCAGTTCGGAGCTGACTGGAGAACGGACAAGCCTGTTGGGAAAAACTGGATCAAGGTTACAGGGATACACTATCTCAACAAAAACTCTGTTAAGAGGGTTAAGGATACTATGTATGAGGCGAAACTTTGCAATGAGATGAAACTGCCGAACGGCGGCATTGTCTGGAATTATTTTAATGTCAGGGTCGATTGCAAAAGCAGGCAAGCATATTCACAAAATAATGGTAAGTGGACAGGTCCGATGGACCCTACAGAGGAAGACAACGTTGTGCTAAAACATGCTTGCAAGTAATGCTACTCCGACATGGAAGGTGCGGCTGAACGAAGAGAACGAAGTCTGTTGGACGCGAGTGAAAAGAATGAAATCATGATTAATACGTTTAATAAGTCTAAGCAATCAGGAACGTTCACACTTTTATCTGGAAAAGACGTCTATGGTGAGTTGTCCCTTAGGGGACGGAATACTTCCCTTTACCTCCAAGATAGGAATTCTTTTGAAAGACATGATATTTCTGGCCACTGCGTGAAAGGTATATTGCACGATTTGACAAAGGTAACGCTTCTCCAGTGCACCCCCTCATCTTTCAGACAGGAACAGCACGGGTATACCATTGCAAGCATTTTCCCCCACTATGTCGTCCATGGCAACCACCACATTGATCCCGCCGAAAAGAAGATTATTGCAGTCCATTTCGTCGTGGATGATGCAACTATACTTTTCTATGACATTGCCGCTTTCGGTATTTTGAAGGATGCGCGTCCATTCATAGAGCAGATTGTTCACGCCAATGGTTTTGAGGGCGAGATTCTGACAGGTCCCGACCCGCAAATTCTCTACTTCACCGGCAAGCGTGAGATATTCGCCGTTGACACAGTGTTGGGGAGAGTATCTGCTTCGCACAACCCAAGCCACAATTTTGGAGGTCCCGATGGGGTGTGGCTGGAGAACACTATTTTTGTGACCATTGACTTTAGAGAAGCGGTTACTTTTAAGGATACCATCGCCCATGTGTCTACTCTTCTGAGATATATAGCAATCTTGGTTGGTCGGCGGCAGAACCTGATAGAACTGAATATAAATATTGAATCAGATGATGAGCTGCCGGCAGCTCTGCAAGTCTACTGGAGTATGTCGCCAAAACGTGGGCCATCTTATGAAGAGGAAAAACCGCACCCCCACGACATACTCGTAGATGCCATTAGACAACCGGCAGTATTTTCGAGTGTCCTCGCTAGTTGGCTTGAACGGCAGCAAGCTTGGCAAGATGCTCGCCTGAGGTTTTTTGGTTCATTCACGAAACAGCACTACAGCAATGACCGGCTAATCCGATCCGCGAACATGTTTGACATCCTGCCGAGCTCTGCCGTACCGTCCGACATCAAGCTTCCGGATGAACTGAAACAGGCAAAAGAAGAATGCCGCACGATTTTCAAAAACCTGCCACTGAGTCTTGAACGCGAAAGCGTTCTGAATGCCCTCGGTCGTGTCGGAAAGAGTGCCCTAAAGCATAAAATCCGTCACAGGGGGCAGCGTCTAATTGACGCAATAGGGGAACGGGTACCAGATCTCTTCACGGTAACCGATGAGGCCGTGAATTGCCGGAACTACTACGTTCATGGCAATAATAAAAACAGTTTTGACTACAGCAACAATCTTGAGACAGTTTTTTTCTTGACGGATACCTTGGAGTTTGTATTTGCCACCTCAGATCTCATTGAAGCTGGGTGGGATGCGAAGGTCTGGACCAAGGGCATCGAGACGATGTTTTACCACCCGTTTGCCAAATACCTTAATAACTATACAAAAAATCTTCAAACGCTGAAAAATCTTATTGTATAGTGTGCCTATACATGATGGGAGAATTCGGAGGACATAATACCAATAATGGCGCTAACCTGCTGGGAATCTGTATTCCCCCGAATATCAAATTGCCCACTCCAAATGAGTATCTGAGTCAGTCTGATCGGTGCTTGAGTAGGTAGGGAAACCGCTTTATAGAAGGGAGATGCTTATGAGTTTAACATCCACAAGAAAATCGGACGGAAACTCACCTTTGCCAAAAGAGGCATCCCTCAAGTCAAATCATGGGACTTATTTTCGCTATGCCCCTGATTTCAGAAAGGGGGGTTGTAATAGTTTATCATGAAAACTCAGATAGTTAACGGCATCGTCTATAAAGCCACGTCACCTAGTGGAAAGGTATACATTGGCATTACGATAACTACCCTTAAGGAAAGAATTAGAACCCATTTGAGAGGGGTCAAAAAGGGCTTTAAAATCGCTTTTCATGAAGCAATAAGGAAATATGATCTGAAGAATATAAAATGGGAAATCATAGATACTGCAAAAACATGGGATGAATTATGTAAATTAGAAACAAAATACATAAAATTATATGACAGTTATAATAATGGTTACAATTTGACATTGGGTGGTGAGGGAACATTTGGGCTAAAATATGATGAAGAATGGTGTATTCAAAATTCAAAAATAAGAAAGACTTTTTTCCAAGATCCGAATAATAGAGAAATACAATCTTTGGCAAATAAAAGAGCGCATGATGAAAATCCAAATCAAGCAATCGACCATTCAAGGTTTATGAAGGAAAGATATACAAGGGAATCTGAACGCGAGAAGACCGCTGAAGGAATGAGAAGATTTTTGTCAGACTCTGTTAATAGAAAACAACACTCAATTCAAAGAGGTGCAAAGACCTTTCTTGTTTATAAAGATGGTAAATTTATAGGGGAATGGCTCACGCAAAGAGGGTGCGCAAGAGAACTAAATTTGGACTTTGCTCACATAAATAGTTGCCTGCATGGTAAAGGAAAATCTCATCGCGGGTATACATTTAAATATAAAGAAACCATAGAGAAAACATAGGGGCACTTACCGTATTTATGCAGGCTCATGCTTGACCCTGAGCTTGAAACGATTACTTGGCCCAATGGAACTGATTTGGCCCCGGAATTCGGGGACATAATACGGATTACATTTAGGTCAATGGCATTACAGCTATTTCCGGAGGAACGACAATGAATCTCAATTCCCAGGAACAAATCGCACTCAAGGAGTTTACCGGCGTCCTTTCTGACCGCTTGGCGGACAACTATCTCTATAGTTGCCTTTTCGGCTCCAAGGCCCGGTGTGATGCACGGTGATTGATCTGGCCTACGAGGAATTGCCCAAAACCGATGTTGAGATATCGCCACTGGTTTTTTCCTTGGACGATTACGAACGCCAATGCAAAGAAGGATTTCCCATCATTATAGAAATCGAGCGGGATATGGTGAGACTATGAAACCATGAGATGTTCAACCAACAATTTGTCAAGACGAACGATGTTGTTCTTGATGATTTCAACCGAGGGCGGACAGAAGTATAATGTTTCTCAAACGAGGTAATTGCAAAACCATCTGTCATTCCCGAATGCCTCTATCGGGAATATGGTTTTTCAAACCGTTAGAACCAGATTCCCGCTCAGAATCGTTGCGGGAATGACAGAATGGGGAGTTTTGCAATTACCTCAAACGCAAGATGGATCAAAGGACAGGTTGAATGGCCCTTCCCGTAAACATTCAGGATCTGATCAACGGCCGGACCGTCGAATGGGAGAGGATCGAATTTAAAGCCGGCTGGAACCCGGAAGATCTGGTCCATTCGATTTGCGCTTTCGCTAATGATATCAATAATTGGGGCGGCGGCTATATCATCATCGGCATCGAGGAGAAAAAGGGACGGCCTCTCCTGCCGCCTGTCGGTTTGGAGCACGAACAGGCGGACGCCATGCAGAAGAAACTCGTTCATCTCTGCCACCGGATTACCCCTCCCTATTTTCCGGTTGCGGCGCCCTGTGAGTTTCAAGGGAAGACGATTCTTGTTCTTTGGGTTCCCGGCGGCGAAACGCGTCCTTACAAGGCGCCGGTATCATTGGCAAGGAATTCTCCATCCGCCTATTATGTCCGCCATTTTTCCTCGACGATCAAAGTTAGGGATGGATCTGCGGAAGAGAGGCAACTCTACCAGCTTGCGGCAAAGGTTCCGTTTGATGACCGGATCAACCACCAGGCCGAACTGGAAAACCTCAACCTGACGCTGATCCGGGCTTTTCTAAAAGAGATCGGCAGTGAATTGCATGCGGCGGCGGAGAACATTCCCTTCCGCGAATTGTGCCGTCAGATGCAGATCGCCCGGGGGCCGGACGAGTACCTCAAACCGGTCAATGTGGGATTGTTGCTCTTCAACGAGCAGCCCGACCGGTTTTTCCGCGGCGCACGGATCGAGGTGATCGAATATCAGGACGAGGTGGGAGATCGTTTTACGGAAAAGATATTTACCGGTCCGCTTCATGTTCAGCTCCGGAGCGCCCTGCAGTATCTGAATAATAACGTTGTCAAGGAGCAGGTTCAAAAGCTTTCTGATCGGCCGGAGGCGGTCCGTTTTTTCAATTATCCATCGGTTGCCCTTGAAGAGGCTTTGGCCAATGCCGTTTATCACCGGAGTTATGAACATCAGAGCACGATTGAAGTCAACGTGAGAAATGATTGTATTGAAATTCTTTCGTTTCCGGTTCCGTTTCCGCCCATCGACAGCAAGGCGCTCAAGAAATCCCGTGTCGTCTCAAGGGATTACCGGAACCGTCGCATCGGCGATTTTCTGAAGGAGATGCATCTGACCGAAGGCCGGAGCACCGGCATCCCGAAGATTCGGCGGGCTATGAAGCGAAACGGCTCACCGCCGCCGGTCTTCGAAACGGACAAAGACCGGACCTGTTTTCTGACGATTCTGAGAATTCATCGATTATTCCCAACAAACAAGCAGGAGGATGTCTCCACGGGTGAGCAAGTCGAGGGCCCAGTCAAGGGCCCAGTCAAGGGCCCAGTCGAATTAACCTCCATGGAGAGGGAGGTGCTGGTTGTGTCTTCTCAAGGGCTAATGTCCGCAAAAGAGATCAGCGGGAAATTGGGCCTTGCCGGCAAACCGGGGTATATCAAGCGGACGCTGGCGAATTTAATAGGGAAAGAATGCCTTGAATTCACCCTTCCCGAGAAGCCAGGAAGCCGCCTACAGAAATATCGGATCACTGGCGAAGGGTTGGAGGCATTGAAAAGTGAATAGGAAACGATGGATATCCAAGGTCTTTGTCGGTTATGGCCTGGATCGGCAAGGCCGGAGAGTAACCAAGAAGTAACGAAGTTGTAAGCAAATTGTGGTCAAGGAAATATCAATTTGATGCTTCAGTCGGTAAAACCTTTTTTAAACAGATGAGCATATCAGCATGAATGAAACAGGGAGGTTGTGATGGAACCATTAAAAAGGATTACGATAGACCCCCAAGTAATGGGAGGAAAACCCTGTATCAGAGGAATGCGGGTGACCGTAGGAACCATCGTCGGTCTGATTGCCTGTGGCAAAACAATAGAGGAAATCCTTGCTGATTATCCTTATCTGGAACGGGATGATGTCATGGAAGCCCTGTCCTACACAGCATGGCGATCAGAAGAGAGAGAACTCGAGATGGTGACGGAATGAAGTTGCTGCTGGACATGAATTTACCGCTTCGCTGGGTGCAATTCTTGGAGATGCCCATGAAAAAGATAGAATATTTTGATTATCAAAAGGTGGCCAGGGATATGAAGATGCCGGCGCCAATTCTCAAGAAAATCGAAAAAGAAGTGAAGGTTGATTTTCCTAAAGATAAAATGCTGTATGAGCTTCATGTTCTAAGAGCGATAAAAAGCGGATATTGGGACAAATCCCTGTGAGAGGTGTTAATGATGATTAATGACCCAATAGTGGAGGAAGTGCGAAAGTCTCGGCGAGAAATTCTCGAGTCTTATGGCGCTCTTCGGGCGTATCACAATGCAATATTAGAAAAGCAGACGGAATATGCTGACCGATTGGTTACACTTTCACCTGAGGTGATTTCTTTGACGGATGTTGTCTCATGTCTCAAGAAGATAGAGTTCGAACGATGAAGAAAACCAAGCCCGCATCCCAAAAGCTCAGCCTCACCCCGCCGAAGCCGGCCGGGCAGATCAGGCGAACGCAGACCGCTGAGCCGGAGCCGCTGACCGTTGTAGATGAAGCGAGCCTCATCGCTGATCTTCGGGCGCTCATCCAGTCCGCGCGACAGCGTGTCGCCACCGTGGCCAATGCCACGCAAACGTTGCTCTACTGGCATGTGGGACGGCGCTTGTTGAAAGAGAATCTTCAGGATGGCAGGGCGGCCTACGGGAAGCGGATTCTCGCGACAGTGTCACAAGAATTGCGCGCTGAGTTTGGGGAGGGATTTACCCTCCGTTCACTTTATCGCTCGATCCAGTTCTTCGAGTTATTCCCCGACGAAACAATTGTGTCGACGCTGTCGGCACAATTGAGCTGGAGCCACTTCATCGAACTCCTCCCCCTCAAAGACCCGCTCGCCCGCGATTTCTACGCCGAGATGTGCCGGATCGAGCGCTGGGATGTCCGCACGCTCCGGCAAAAGATAGGCGGCATGTTGTTCCAGCGCACGGCCCTTTCCAGAAACAGCAAGGCGGTCATCTCCGCAGAGATCGCCAACCTCCGCGATGGCCGTATGACGCCCGATACCGTCTTCCGTGATCCCTACTTCCTCGATTTTCTGGGACTGAAAGGCGCCTACAGCGAGCGCGATCTGGAGAGCGCCATCCTGCGCGAGATAGAGAGCTTCCTTCTGGAGATGGGCGCGGGTTTCAGCTTCGTCGCCCGCCAGAAGCGCATGAGCGTCGGCAAGGACGACTTCCATCTCGACCTGCTCTTCTACCATCGCCACCTCCGCAGGCTCGTCGCCATCGAGTTAAAACTCGAGTCCTTCCAGCCGGCCCATGTGGGGCAGATGGAGTTTTACCTCCGTTGGCTTGACAAACATGAACGCGCCCCCGGCGAGGAATCCCCCATTGGTCTCATCCTCTGTGCCGCAGCCGATGCCGAACAGGTGGAACTCTTCCAACTGGATGCCAAATCCATCCGCGTCAGCGAATACCTCACTGAACTGCCGCCCCTGGCGCTTCTCCAGACCCGCCTCCACCAAGCCATCGAGCACGCCAGGGAGCAGGCCGCAAGGCGAGAGACAACCCGGGAGCGTCAGCCATGAGCGAGAAAGTAATGTAGGGTGGATTAGCGGAAAAGATATTTACCGGTCCGCTTCATGTTCAGCTCCGGGAATATTCCGGGATATTCCGGGGACATAATACCAATAATGGCATTGACCTGCTGGGAATCAGTATTATGTCCACCCTATTATCGAGACCTTGAAAATAGCGAGTTGAGGATTTAATAATGCCAATAGAGCCAATTGCAAAACCATTTGTCATTCCCGAATGTTTTTATCGGGAATATGG
>CAZKHU010000116.1:0-7956 GCA_964552725.1 uncultured Syntrophus sp. | reverse complement strand
TAGCCGGCAAAGAGCCCCCTGCTTTCCATACCGGTGGGAACGACGCTGCTGCGCAAGACAAGGTCATAGCCCGCAAGCACCCATCCCGTTCCAAATGATCCGGAAATATCCGTCATCAGCGAGCTGTAGGCCCTCGCCAGGGAAAGCGAAACTCCGCCCAGGGTCGCTTCGAGATCAACGGCCTGTAGCACAACCTCGCCGGTTTTTACGGCGCTGCTTACCTCCACCACGCGCTCGACGCTGCGGGTGCGGCCGCTGATATCGGAGGCGGTGAGTTTAAGTAAATAGAAACCATTAAGCAGGGTGGCTGCGTCAATCTGACCGAGGATTCCCGCTTCTACCGTCTGGAGTCCGCCGCCAATTGTCAGGAAACGAGCCGCTCCCAAAAGGGACATTTCCAGTTTCCAGGAATCGAGGTTGCTGTCAAGGACGCTTCCCCTGATTGTCACCACGCCCGTGAGAATACTGTTTGCGGGGGGCATCAGGATCGAAAGCTCAGGCGCCAATACGTCGGCATTGTCGCGCACCCTGATATCCGCAGTGGCGCGGCCGATGGAACCATCCTTATCCGTGGCTATCGCCGTGGCAATAACATGGCCAGCAGCAGACGGCGTGAAACGCGCCCTGCCATACTTGTCAAGCGTCAGCTCCTGTCCGTTTACCGAAATGGCAATAGAGGAGATGTCAGCAATGCCCGAGGCGGCCGCGTGGATCAGGACGCTCTGCCCCACCGTCACGGGGAAACCCGGCGTCAGTTCGATGAGGACATTCGGCGCAATCGGCTCGAAGGAAACCTCCAGCCGCAGATTCTGAGCAGTTGTCAGCTCTCCATCGGAAACCGTGATTCGGATATCGTGGCGGCCAAGCTGGGTGGCGTTCGGAGTCCACGTGAGGATGCCGGAGGTCAGATTCAACTCTGTCCCCAGGGGCAGCCCCTCGGCCGTATATGTCAAAACGGAACCCGCATCGGGATCAAAGCCCGGAACTGTCATGGTAAAGGAATTATTTACCAGAACGACATGGCCGCTCATGGGGGCGATTTCGGGCGCCAGATTGACGTTCAGGATGTCGATCAGGGCATCATAGGAAGCGACAAGGCCGCCGGGATCAGTCGCCGTGAAGCGGATCGTGTAGGAACCAGCCTGATCATAACCTGGCTGCCAGAAGAAGATCCTGTTGATCGGGTCAAAGGTAGCCCCCTTGGGCAGCGTACTCGCCACGGCGTAGTTGAGATTGTCCCCGTCAAGATCGCCGGCGTTGACTGAGAGCTGAATTCCCGTCCCCTCGTAGGTCAGCATCTTCTGGACCGGAACAAATACCGGGGAACGGTTGGTGTTGGCCACCGTAATCAGAACGTCCTCAGCGCTCGCCGCCAGGCCGTCGGTCGCCTGGAAACGCACGTTATAGACGCCAGCCTGCTCGTAGGTGGGCGTCCAAGAGAAAACTCCGCTGATTGGGTCAAAAACGGCGCCCCGCGGCAGCGCGCTTGCCTTGTAGCTTACCGTGTCGCCGTCCGGATCAGTGCCTTTTACCGTAAAGGCGAGCAGCCCCTGTTCGGAAATATTGCGTTTGCCGATGGGCGACAGAAGCGGCGCCGCGTTGGCAGCGCGGACATTGATCGTAAAGACACGGGATACTGAAAGCGCCAGGGCGGGATCGCCGTTCCCGCTGTCGGTGACGGCAATCGTCGCCGTGTAGGTTTTATCGACATCGCCGGCCCCCGGCGTCCAGGAGAAAACAGCCTTCCCGTAAACAACCGCAGGCGTCAGCGTCGCTGCACCCGGCAACCCGCTCAACGTGAAGGTAAGCGGATCCTCATCGGGATCGGCGACGACAATTTCGAAAGTGAGCGCACTGCCGACAACAGCGACGCGTGCGGGCAAAACCGGCAGTTGCGGGGCGGCGTTCGGGGCCAGGACGCTCAGCACAAAGGAAGCCTCGCCGGTCAGCGCGGCCGCCGGATTGCCGTTTCCATTGTCGGTGGCTCTGATCGTTATCGTGTAGTCTCCGCGCTGAGCAGTGTGGGAAACAACCGCCCGCAGCGTTCCGGTTCCATCCTTGTTGTCCGTGAAGGTCGCAAAGGCGGGCAGATTGACGGCGGCAAGGAGCGGAACGGTCAGATCAGCGTCGTCGGCGCGAACGGTGAATTCCAGGACGGATTCCTGATTTTCCACAACCGCCAGCGCTTGATTTTGAACGGTTTCAATTACGGGCTTGGCGTTGGCGTCGCGGATAACGATATGCAGCGTCGCTGTGGCGATAGTTGACGTGCCGGTTGCATCTCCGTCATCGGCAACGGTAAAGTCAATGGTATATGTGCCCGCCTGGGTAAAATCGGGCGTCCAACGGAAGATCTGCGTATCCGGGCTGAAAACTGAACCCTGCGGGAGGGGAGAGTTCTGCCAGGTCAACTGCGGGAGCAGCATGTCGGCGTCAACCGTCCCATCTTCAAGAACCATGCCGATCCCCAGCGGGTTATCAGGGTCATTGGCCGCTACGTGCACCATCAGGGACTGGCCTTCATAAATCTCCCAGGAATCAAGCGGCTCGAAATAAACAGGGCCGTTGACATTGAGCACCGTGATTATCGCACTCTGAATGACTTTCTGCGCGCCGTCGCCGGCTATGAATTGTACGGTATAGCTGCCATGATCGTCATAGCGGGGAATCCAGGTAAAGACGCCGGTATTTGCATGCAGCTCTGCGCCGCGGGGCAAACCGACCGCGCTGAAGGTGATATTGTCGCCGTCCGGATCAGTCGCGTGGAGCCGGAATTCGACAATCTGTCCTTCCGCAACATTCCTGTCCGGAACCATATCAAGCACGGGCGCCTGGTTGCGATTGGCAACCGTGATTTCAAAACTCCGTGAAGATATGCTGACGCCGTCGCCGGCATAAACGCGAACATCGTGGTAAATACCCGCCGCTGCCCCATCTGTCTGCCACCTGAGAATACGCGCGGCGGCGTCAAAAACGGCCCCGGCCGGCAGATGCTCCGCCCAGTAGAAGAGATTGTCATTCTCCGCATCCGTCGCCCCGACCGGGAGCTCCAGGATATCTCCTTCGGTCAACGCAATGTCGGCTATCGGCAGGATCACAGGCGGGCTGTTCACCCCGGAAACCTGCACTTCCCACTGCTGGGAGGCAAAACCACCCCGATCATCAAAAACCTTGATCTGGAACCGTACAACAGCCGGGCTGCTAAGCGCGGGCGTCCAGGACAAAGAGCCGCTGGCGCTGTCTAATATCGCCCCCGGTTCACCCTCAACGAGGAGGTAGTAAAGGTTTTGCGTATCCGCGGCAGCTACATTGTAGGTATAGGACTGGTTCACCGCGGCGGTCGCCCCCGGGACGGTGGTGATGACGGGCGGATCATTAGCCGCTATATCAATATTAACCCGGCTGATCAGATCGAAAGCCAGGTGGTCGGGGTTGTAAACGGTCACGGTCTTGAGCACGGTGGAAGCGCCCGCGGTAAGGGTTCCGGTGCCGTCGTCAGCAAGGATGATATAGGAAAATCCTTCATCCGTCAGGCCGGCGGCGCCCCGTAAAACCGCACTGCTCCCCTTCAGCCCGGAGAAGATGAGACGGTAAGGGCCGGAAACGGCGAAGCTGAAATTATTGGTCACAACCACGTCAAAGCTTATTTCCCCGGCTGCCCGGTCAAATCGGGTGTTTCTGAAGATCGGCGCAAGGGAGGCGGTAACATCGGCCATTACGGCAAATTCGCTCGTTACCGCAGTCGCAAGCGCCAGCCCCGCAGCGCTGCGAACCGTTGTCCGGACGGAGAGATCGTAAGCGCCGGCTGCCAGAGGTTCGAACAGCAGCGTCACTACCCGTGAGTCATTGTCATAAACCGCCTGAATTATGGGAACAGGCTGACTGCTTGTCTTATTGGTCAGAATATAGTTAGCAGGGTTGTCGACGGAGGTCGGGTCGGCGGCGCCCAGCGCCCGCATGGCCACGTCGAAACGGAAGGTCGCCGAGCTTACTACCGGCAGCAGACTCTTGCCGTCAAGCGGGGTAACGCTCAAAACAACCGGCGCCGTAACGGGGAAGATCAGAGCGACCTGCGCCCCATTGGCAATGAAGATCCTTCCATCCTGCGCGGCAGCCGCGAACCCACCCCGCATCCCTCCCTGGGCAACCCGGATGGTGCGGCGGGTAACCGTATCCATCAAGGTAACGTAACCGGCATCGCCGTGGGTAAGCAGCAGCAGATTTTCCATCGGCGTGCCGTTCGTTCCGAAGGCAATACCGACCGCGGGATTTTCGGTAATCAACACGATTTCGCTGTTGCCACGGTTGTCGAAACGGAGCAGATAGCCATCATCCGGCCAGGATATGCCGTACAGAACGCCATCCGGGGCAAAGGCCAGCCCCTGAACCCGGGTGGAGGAGAAGGTGGTGAAGATCTCCGTTGTCGGGTCAAATATCTCGATGCCGCTTGCAGTCGCCAGATAGAGTTTCCCGGAAGTCGGATGAGACGCCATCCCCAGTTCGACGCCGTCTCCATAGCGCTGGAGGATCGCCCCGGTTTCCGGATCAATGCGGACCAGCGGCCCGCCCCCGGTAGTGGCCCAGAGACGTCCGGCGCCATCGAAGAGCATGCTGTAAATGGGGAGTTCAAGCGTGGCCAAAGGCTCATTCACGGCTCCCGGCGACGTCAGATGATAGAGGCTGCTGCGCCCTGCCCCACCGCTTACGAATACTGAACCATCGGGGGCAAAGGCGATTCCCAGAGCGCCGATGCCGGCGCCGGAGAGCGGCACATCCCAGGCATAGGCGGTAGCCGAGAACGGTTCGTAAACCGTGGTAAATCCGGAAACGGCGCCTGTAGAGTCGCCCCGGGGAATCTGCTTGAGCGCCTCAATGAAAAGCGGGTTGGTTGAAGGTGTTGATGATACCGGCACAACAACGCGCCGCGTTTCGGGGGTAAGCTGGGAGGCAGTTGGGGCCGTCCCCAGATTGATCCCGGGATTGTAGGGGGGCAAGGTCGCACCGCTTCCCGCCGCTTCGACGTTACCGGCATTGTCGGCCGCTAGAACGATGAATTCGGCGGTGGAGGAGGCTGGCGCCTCATAGATTACGTCGGTAAGCGTCGTGCGCCGTTTCCAGACTGTCCAGACGCCCCGATCGACGCTGACGTAGATCGTATAGTCCTTGACGCCTGAGCCTTCCTGATCGTCGGCGGCCGAGTAATTCAAACGATAGGAGTTCTTCCCCGTGGCACCGCTGCCCATGTCCACTACCTTCAGCGTCGTCACCGGCGGTGTAACGTCGAGGGTCGCCGTGTGGAGATTCGTGTCCTGGGGAGTGGCGCCGTCATAGATGATCCGCGCGGATGCGGAAACCTTTATGCCGGTTTTCAGCGTCAAATCCTCGGTGTAGAGCGGCCAGGGGGTAATGGTGTAGCTCACCGAGCCCGCCTGGGCGCGGTCGGTGTTGGGAAGGAGCAGTCCCCTCTGGGGATCGGAGAAGACCAGACCCGTTTCGGGATCGATGGCCGTAAAGGTCCAGAGCGCAATGCCGCTTACCACATCCACCCCGGCTACCACCCTGAGGACAAAACCCCGCTCCGCGATAAAATCAAAGTCGCCGCTGAAGGAGGCAAGGTTCTCGGGCAGGTGTACCTGGAGATCGCCCAGCGAGATGTCGCCCAAAAGGAAACTGCGCACGTCGAGCGAATCGTCGAGATTCTGGTAAATCTGGATGCGCTGGACCGGCGCGTCGCTGGTGGCCGGGTTCTCAAAGGTGATCGTGTAGGGAAGGAGCGTATCGATCGGGATAAAATTCGCCGAACCATAGCCGGCTGGCCCGATCATCCGCACGGAATCGGAGCGCTCGCCGGTCAGACCGAAATAGTCCTGAAGGTTAGGCGCCTGCACCGGGGTCTTGTCCTCCTGCATACCGGTCCCGGCCTGCACCCAGAAAGCCTCGAAATGGGTTTCATGACTCAGCGCCAGATCAAAATCCGCCGCTGTAGGCAGCGTATCGCCGGGAATGCGCGTATCCGGGGTATCCCCGTACCACTTGCGCACCTTCGCGAAAAATGCCGCCAGATCCCCCTGCAGAATCTCTCCCCTGGTGTCAATCCCGATCAGGCCCGCCGTGAGCACCGACGTAAGGCTCGAAACGATCGGCATCGTATGCACTTCCGGCGGCGTATCCTCCGGTCGGAGCTGACCGGCCTGCTCCAGACCTTCCAGATAGAGGGCGCCCCAGCCGGCGGCATCCGCTGCCGCTTCGATAAGCACCCGCGGCGCGGTTGCGTCTTCCAGAACGGCCAGACGGAGCTTCTCGGCAATCCCCAACTGATAGGCCACGTACTCAGCCGCGGTCATCGGCGTAGCGGCCGCAGCGATGTAGAATTTGAAGGCAAAGTCGTCATAGCCCCACTGCGGCTCGACGTCCGGGTCTTTCAAATCCTTGAGGGCCGTGGGTATCTTTTTGAGAACGTCGCGCATCTCGGCATAAACGTCGGCCGTGAAGGTGAGCCCCATATAGCCACGGTTGATGAAATCGAAGGTGAACCCCGTCGCCATCAGTTCGCCGTCAAGATTCAGGATCGAATTGAGTTCCGCCCACGGCACCCCGGCGATATCGGGGGAACCGGTCAGGTTTGTCCGGAAGATGAGGCGGTCTCCAACCGGCCATACCTCATCCTCGCCGACGTACCACTCCTCATCAGGGCTCATCTTGTTCTGAACATATTCGTACCAATCCGTATCGTTAAAGATAAACGGCATGCTGAACTCAAAGTGAACGTAAGGCATATCGACGTTCGTCAGGCTGTAAACCCCGAAGCCGTACCAGCCCACGTCGCCGAATTCCAGTTCCTTCGGCCCACCCATTCCCACTGTCAGCGAGAAGGGCTCTGCCTCCTCCACCAGATACCGGTAGGCAATCCTGGCCGTTTCGCCGTCGGGATTGATCACTTCTACGTCATAGAGGCCGTGGGGGGCGTCGGTCAAATCAAAGGCGCAGATGATCCGCGTGGCGTCGATCACCCTGTAGCTGATCGCCTCGTACTCCGCGAACTGGGGCTGGATCAACTTCACGATGGCGGAGGGAGAGAAGCGCGCCCCTTTCACCTCCAGGGTGACATAGCGGGAATCGCCGCCGGAATCAGGGGTTACCTCGCGGATGGAGAAAGGCAGAACACGCGCCTTCAGCGTGATCCCGGAGGTAACGGGTTCGGCGCCCGGAACGATCTCCCGCGCCGCATCCTGCCAGCCGGCGGAGCGCACAAGGATATAGTAAGCGCCGGCTTCAGTCAGCGGCACCCGCGCCGTCTGGTCGCTCCATAAATGTCCTTCAAAGGCGCCGTCATAATTGATCGAGTTGGGCAGCCCCAGGTAGCGGACATAGAGCTCATTGGCAATCGTCTTGTCCTCGGCGGTCAGGGTTACTTCCAGGGTTTCGCCGGCCGGCACGGTGATCTGGTAGAGCCGCTCGCCGCCGACGGTGAGCGTGTCGTTATAGGGGGCGTCGAGCTGGAGAACCGGCGCCGTGATGGTTACCGTATCGCCGCTGGCAAGTTTGTTGTTGCCGTTATTGCTGCCCTCGTTGATATCGTCGTAAATGTCGGCGCGGACGATAATCCGGTAGTCGCCCGGCAAAACGGCCGGCAGAACGGCGCTCAGCGTTCCCGTATAGGATTGACCCACAGCCAGATCACGGTAAATGGGACGCATCTTGCCCGGCTTGTCGGGATCGGGTTCCAGCTCCACCCTGCCGAGGAGACGGTCGCCCAGATCCCAGACGGCGTTGTCGGAAAGATACAGGGAATCAGCCCAGTAACCGGTAGCCCGCTCCCCGATGCTGATGTTTTTGACCGTATAGGTGACGGTAATGGAGGCGCTCACCTGACCCGCCGCAGGTACCGTAATCTCGGTCACTGCCAGATCCGTCGGCGGCGCCGCATCGATAATCAGCGGAACCGTTACTGCGACG
>CAZKHU010000115.1:0-8214 GCA_964552725.1 uncultured Syntrophus sp. | reverse complement strand
CCGATCTCTCCTGGTTCACGCAAGGCTGAATTTGAATACCCTGTGATCGCTTACATCAGATTTTCTTTCCATCCCTGAAATCCTCCGCAGCTTATCAGCAAGGGAGGGGCAGGATAGAGGACATTCCCCGGTTTCCAGGCGGTTTTTGCTCTCCTTTGCGCTTTATCCATCAGTTCCCCCTCCCAATAAATTTTTTCACATATTCTTTCAAAACATTTCCCCTCATCGATTCCAAAGGCATAAACGCATCGCCCTTGTCGCCATTAAACATAAATTAACGCTTCAGGCAATAGCATGTTTTTCAAAGACGTTTTTTTGTTTGACATGCGCCGGAAGCGCAACTATAGTACACGCCGTTTAATAAAAGCGTTGAGGAGCATGTCGATGATAAAGCATCTTGTTTTGGCAAAATTCAAACCGGGCGTCACGAAAGAACAAGTCGCCGAAATGAAAAAAATGCTGGCCGCCCTTCCAGCCGTCATCCCGGAAATCAAGAGTTACGACTTTGGACAAGATATACGCCCTGAAAAGACTTTCGATTTTATTCTTGTCTCCGAATTTACCGACATGGAGGCGATCGGGCGCTACAGAATTCAGCCTGACCACGCGTCTGCCGCCCAACATATACGGAACCTCAGCGAAGATATGCAGATCGTTGACTTCGAATTCTGAAGGCGGTTTTCCCGACTTCGAGAAGACCCCCGGGATTTTTCCTGATTTCTATCTTTTTAATTGAGGTTCTTTATGTCGTATGCATTGCGGTACTACAGCACCAACCGAAATCTTGACAGCCAGCCGGGCATTCTCCCTTTCAAGGAGACAGTTTCCTTCCGGGAGGCGCTGTTGATGGGGCAAGCCCCTGATCAGGGACTCTTCATGCCGGAGATTATTCCGCTTATCCCGCTCGACAAATTCAAAAGTCTGAAAGGAAAGCCCTACACGGAGGCGGCGATGCTGGTCGCGCAGACCTTCCTCTCCCATGAAATCGCCGAAGAAAAGCTGCGCCGGATAATGGACGAATCCTATAACTACACGCTCCCCCTGGAAAACGTCTTTGCCCGTAAATATGTAATGCGCCTCGATCAGGGACCAACAGCCTCCTTCAAGGACTTCGCCGCCCGGATGATGGCGCGGCTGATGGGCTCCATGAGCGGTCCCGCCCAAAGGCTGAATGTTCTGGTCGCCACGTCCGGCGACACGGGAAGCGCCGTCGGCGAAGCCTTTAAGGGCGTAGCGGGAATAGACGTCACTATCCTCTATCCGCGCAATGAGGTCAGCAGCAGACAAAAAAGGCAGTTGGACACTATCGGCGACAATGTACGGGCACTCTCCATGGATGGGAAATTTGACGACTGCCAGAATCTTGTTAAACAGGCCTTTTCCGATCCCGACCTGGAACCATTCAATCTTACCTCGGCAAACTCCATAAACTTCGGCAGAATCCTCCCCCAGATCGTTTATTATGTCTGGGCCTGGGCGCAACTTTCGCGTGATGGCGAACCAGCGGTTTTTTCTGTGCCGTCGGGCAATTTCGGCAACGCCCTCGGATGTGAATTTGCGCGGCGGATGGGCCTCCCCATCGAAAAACTGGTTATGCCGACAAACGAAAACAACGAGTTCCCCCGTTTTCTGGAAACCGGCGTTTATCAAAAAGTCTCCCCCTCTGTCGCCTGCATCTCGAATGCCATGAATGTCGGCCATCCCAGCAATCTTGCCCGCTTTTTTGATCTTTACGGAGGCAGCGTCGATCGCAACGGCGTTGTTCACAGGCTCCCGAATGTCGACGCAATGAGAGAGAACATCTATTCGGTCAGCATTTCCGACCGGGAAACCAGAAATACCATCAAAAGGGTGTATGATAAGCACAAAGTGGTTCTTGAACCGCACGGCGCCGTTGGGTGGAGGGGTTTGGAGATCTACCTGGAAATGTACGGCGACAAGCCCCTTTGCGTAAGCCTGGAAACTGCCCATCCGGCAAAATTCCCCGATGAGATAGAAAATCTCCTCGGTTTTTCCCCCGAACTGCCCCGGAGCCTTAAGGACGTTGACAAAAGAACCGGAGAACCGACGCCTTTATCCGCGAGCTATGATGATTTCAAACATTATTTGATAAGAAACCTCAGAAAGGGGGAGTGAATTTCACTTCTGCCTTTGCGCTCTTGATCGTTCCTGGCAGGATGGCGATGTGGGGCTTTAGAGTTTTCTATTATTTCCCTCTGCTTATGTCTTTTTCTGTCCATCAGAACCCGTACAATACTCGGAATACAGTTTTTTTGCACATTCCGGGCAAAGACCGTGGCTGAATTCGACATCGGTGTGGTCGCGAACGTAGACTTCCACCTGATTCCAGTAACCCCGGTCGTCACGGATTTTTTTACAGGAGGCGCAGATCGGCAATATCCCGCGCAAGGTCTTAATGGTATCGAGTGATTCCTGTAATTTTCTGATCAGATTTTCCTTCTCTGTTTCCAGTTTTTTTTGCTCGCTTATGTCGCGAAAGGCCGTCACCGCAGCGACAACCTTGCCGTTTTCCAGTATCGGGCTGGAGATAACCGAAATAGGAAAGACGGTCCCGTCCTTTCTGACAAAGACCTGATCAGTTGATGAAAAGAATTGGCCCGTCTGTTTTACCCCATGCATGGGACACTCTTCGTTGGACAGCGGTGAGCCATCGCTATTTATGTAATGAGTCACTTCGTGCATGTTCTTGTCTTTGAGCTCCGCAAACGTCCATCCGATCAGGCGTTCCGCTTCGGGGTTAATGAAACTGAGTCCGCCTTGATCGAGCATATAAATCCCCTCGGCCAGATGCGATGCGATATCGTTCAACTTTTTCTCATTTTTTCTGGCAGTTTCCTCGGCTTTAGTCAGGTCGCTGATCAATGAGGCCATGGATTGAAAAAGGGGTTTTATCACTATAATTCCTGCCAGCATTAGCGCGGAAATAAGCAGGCCGATAACTTCAAACCAGAAACCCCCAAACGCGGCATTGCCGTCTGGAACGTATTGGGAAAGCGAGATGGCGCGACGGACCGCCATCAGAAAGATGGCAGAAGAGATAAAGCCCCAGGAACAGCGATTCCCGGTAATCCGGATCAGCCTGAACGCCGCCAGGGCGGCGGCCAATTGCAGTAAGGTTGAAAGGATAATTATAAGTTCCGTAAGCATGAAACTATCCTCCCGATTATTCCTTTTCCCAATCGACTTGCATAATATTGACGAGAAAATTCGCCCTCCAGCGGCAATACCGCCCGCTCCGCCGTTGTCATAGAATCAAGAGACTACGGCCGCCAATTTCGGAAGGGAAATCTGGCCAGGCTGGCGTTGTAATAGCGATGATCGCCGGTAACCTCCTGCCCAATCCAGTCCGGTTTCAAAAAATCCTCATCCTCCCTTTTGAGTTCCACCTCGGCCAATATCAGACCCTCATTTTCCCCAAAAAACTCGTCCACTTCCCAAACATGGCTTGCAAACGGAATCTTGTAGCGCATCTTTTCAATCAGCGGCTTTTCGCAAAGGTTTTCGAGCATTTCATCGGCATCGGCAAGCGCGATTTCATATTCGTATTCAGCCCTGGCCGTCCCGACTGTTTTCCCCTTGACCGTCAGATATCCCCTGTTGCCGGCAGTTCTTACCCGGACCGTCCGTTTATTGTCGCTGCAAAGGTAACCCTGCCGGTAACCTGTTCCAATTGCGAGTTTCTTCCACTCATCCCCAATCAAAAGAAATTTTCGCTCTATTTCGACAGCCATAAAACACCCTCGCCCATAATATCGATAAAGACCATTTCTCCCTTTTTCTTGACACAGCCATTATCTGAACTTATACTCCGCCGCCGCTGAAACACAAGCGCATTTTCAGTTCGGATAATAATTCGAACAATCATCTGTTTATATGGAAAGGGTCGGCAATGATCGAATTAATGCAGAATCAGGGAGTACTCCTGTTAAATGGCAGTAAAGCTGTTCCTTATAAAGATGGGATAACTGCTGAAGATATTATGCGAATGGGATATTCATTTCAGGGAAAAACAGAGGCTCTTTCCCGGGAAGAAGCCTTGAAAAACACCATCGCCTACGGCATACTCCTTCGTCATCAACAGACAAACGATCAGAGTAATTTGCAAATACGCTTTGACGCGATGGCCTCCCATGACATCACCTACGTGGGCATAATCCAGACCGCCCGGGCCAGCGGGCTTGCAAACTTCCCCATTCCCTACGCGCTTACGAACTGCCACAACAGCCTCTGCGCCGTCGGCGGAACAATCAACGAAGACGACCATATCTTCGGCCTTTCCGCTGCAAAGAGATACGGCGGCTCCTTCGTGCCGCCCCACCAGGCGGTCATCCATCAGTACGTAAGAGAGCAGATGGCCGGTTGTGGAAAGATGATCCTCTGTTCGGACAGCCATACAAGGTACGGCGCGCTCGGAACAATGGGGATTGGCGAGGGTGGACCGGAGCTGGTGAAGCAGCTTCTGAACCAGACCTATAACATCGCCATGCCGAAGGTGGTCGCGGTACTGCTCAAGGGAAAGGTTCGGCCGGGGGTAGGGCCGCAGGACGTAGCGCTGGCGATTATCAGGGCCGTCTTCAAAAATGGTTTTGTTAATAACCGGATCATGGAATTTGTCGGCCCCGGCATCAAGAATCTTTCCATTGATTTCCGCAACGGCATGGACGTCATGACAACCGAAACAACCTGTTTATCGTCAATCTGGAGCACCGACGAAAAGGTTGCCGAATACTACCGAATACACGACAGACCGGAAGAATATCAAAAGCTCGCACCCGGAGAAGTTGCCTACTACGATGCGCTGATCAGCGTCGATCTCTCCAAAATCGAGCCGATGATCGCCCTCCCCTTCCATCCCAGCAACGCCTTCACAATCCGGGAATTGAAGGAGAACCTCTCCGACATCCTGCGGGAAACGGAAAAGGAGGCGCAACAGCAACTGGAAAATCCCGGCGTTCCGTATTGTCTTACAGACAAGATCGTTGATGGAAAACTTAAGGTGGAACAAGGCGTTATAGCCGGATGCGCGGGCGGAACCTTCGAGAACATCGCCTGGGCCGCCGAACTTCTGACAGGCAAATCGATAGGCGCTGACGAATTCTCGCTGAGTTTCTATCCGGCAAGTCAACCTATTCTACTCGAACTCACCAGAAAGGGGATGGTAGAGCAAATACTGAAAAGCGGCGCCACGATGAGAACGGCCTTTTGCGGTCCCTGCTTCGGCGCCGGTGATGTTCCGTCCAACGGGGGGCTAAGCATTCGCCACGTAACGCGGAACTTTCCCTACCGGGAAGGTTCCCACCCGCAGGACGGCCAGGTGGCCTCCGTCGCCTTGATGGACGCCCGTTCGATCACGGCGACAGCGCTGAGCGGCGGCGTCCTTACCGGCGCCGATGAATTGGACTTCGATATTCACAGGCGCAAATACAATTTCGTCGCGGATGTTTATAAAAACAGGGTTTACCGGGGTTTCGGCCTGCCAATGGCTGATTCCGAGCTCCGCTTTGGCCCCAATATCATGGATTGGCCAAAAATGTCCGCCCTTCCCGAAAATCTGCTGCTGCTCGTCGCCGCGGTAATAAATGATCCGGTAACGACAACAGACGAACTGATTCCCTCCGGGGAAACATCGTCCTATCGCTCCAACCCGCTAAAACTTGCCTCCTTTACCTTGTCGAGAAAGGATCCCGGCTATGTGAGGCGCGCCCTTGAGGTGAAGGCGCTTGAAGACAAAAGACTGGTCTTTCTGGAAAACGGCGTAATGCCGGAAGAGCTGGCGGAAGCGGTAAAGCCGTGGCTCACGGCTTTAATCCCCGGCGCGAAGATGGATGACTTTCTCCGGGTTACAGGCTTGGGAAGCCTTATTTTTGCCCGCAAACCCGGCGACGGCTCGGCAAGAGAACAGGCCGCCTCCTCCCAGAGGGTTCTGGGCGGCTGGGCAAACGTGGCTGATGAATACGCCACCAAAAGATACAGAAGCAACCTCATAAACTGGGGGATGCTGCCGTTTCAAACCGAGGCAGGAAGCGGCATAAAAACGACTGTTGGGGATATGATTTTTCTCCCTGCCGTGCGTGAGGAAATTAAAAACAGTTCCGATACGTTAAAAGCGTCACTCCTGAAGAAAGACGGCACGGTGATTCCGATAACGCTGACCGTCGGCCGGCTTAACAACGAGGAGCGGGAGATACTGCTTACCGGATGCCTGATCAACTACTACGCCCGAAAGTGAGGATTGGAAAAACATTTTCCGCCCACAAACCATTTTCTTCCTTGGTTGTATTACCCGGTGGCCTTATGCGGTTGTTAGGCAGTTGTCTGGGGGGCTGCTTTGTCAACTACCTGCCATCGAGCCTCAATGGTATCGGCTGATAAATCAGCACCACAATCCCATTCAACAAAGTATCCGCCATTGAAAACCTTCAGAAATTCGGTGTGATCTTGAAGAGTTTCAAACGCCTCATACTCCAGATAGGGACTGACATCAAAATTGCCAATGCGACCATCGTCTGCAACGATGGACAATACCCAATTGGGTTGTGGAGAAATTTCTACTATTCTCATTGGTCAAGTCCTTTGATTGGAAAAGGGTTCTTGCCGTTTACAGCCAAGTTCCAGTCGGCAAGCAAATTTTCTTGATGAATTTCGATCCAAGCGACGACCAGCTTGTGTTTGTTCGGCGGCAGTTCACCAACCAGAGGCGTTCCGTCAAGAATTGAGTACACTGCAACTTCCCCTTGGTAATCAGCATGTATGTGTGGCACGTGATGTTTCTCGGTATCTCGAAAGAACATCCGGATGAGAATTCCCTAAAACATCGAAATTGTAGGCGTTCCGTCTTCTCCTTTTTTTCTTTAGCCGGATGTGGCTAACATGAATCCGTCATTTCAAAGATAAACTATATGTATGCTATCGTCAATGGCACTCTCCTCTCGATGCCCAATGCAGAGTTAGGCGGCGACGGTCTTTTTCGCCGTCCTCTCCAATGATTCGTTGGATCGTGGTTCGCTTCGCTCTCACGATCTATCCTTATTCGTTAGCGTAATATTTTATAAGGAATTGTTGTCTCCACAACATTTCTTGTACTTTTTCCCGCTGCCGCATGGACAAGGATCATTTCGACCAATTTTTTCTGACTTGACCAAATTTGGCGGGTTTAACAATCTTTCCAAATCTGAAATATCTTCAGGCTTATCGGGTTCAAACCCAATGATATAATGCCATCCATTCTTTGCACATGTTTCGGCAACGTACCTTGCCTTTTCATCTGTATGAACTCGAACAACTACTGGCCTTTTTTCAGATCCTAATTTTGCCATTATTGCTACACTTTCTTCAGCTAACGCCAAGCTCAGCCGCCGAGTTTACGAGGTCGGCTGAAGCGACATGTTCGCCGAATAATATTTAAATCCGATTTTCTACCTCAACGGACAATTTCAGACCAACACTATGAAGAACAGAGTTCAAGCTTTTTAATTTTGGATTGCCTTGAGTTGAAAGAATTCGATAAAGATTTTCGCGATTGAGTTTCGTTTCCCGTGCTATTTCAGAAATGCCCTTTGCGTTTGCAACGTCTTTTAACGCCATTAAAAATACTTCCGGTGAACCATCATCCAATGCGGCATTTAAATATTCCGCAGCCTCAGATGGGTCGCGAAGATCTTCTTTGAGATTATTTTCATATTTTTCTGTTAATTTATTCATTTCGTTCTCCTTTGGAAATCGGACCAATATGTTTGAGCCAACTGAATATCCTTTGGCTGAGATTTTTTAGAACCTCCGCACAGTAAAATCACTACGGTCGTCTCCGATTTCCCATAATAAACCCGGTACCCTGGGCCATAATCCACGCGCAACTCACTTACACCTTTCCCAACAGGTTTGCAGTCACCAAAATTCCCAAGTCTTATACGATTCAACCGGATTCGAATCCGCGCACGCGCGAATCTGTCTTTCAGTGAATTTAGCCAGTTATGGAATGGATTGCATCCGTCTTCAGTTAAATATTCGAGAAGCTCTATTCTTGAATCATCCATAGCGGTATTGTAGTTTAAAAACAACAAATGTCAAGAATTTTATTACGGCGAACGTTCCGCTTCGAGAGGGGCGCGGCGCTTTTTGCCGCGTCCCTCTCGAAGCGGTTGTTGGACGAAGCCGCTACGCGGCGGAAAAACATTTAAAATCAGTGTATAACTC
>CAZKHU010000114.1:2815-8373 GCA_964552725.1 uncultured Syntrophus sp. | reverse complement strand
GCCCGAATGCCTTCAAGTGCAGTTCTTCTGGCACCTGACTCCAGCCGATATCATGCTGATAGTGTCTATTCCCAGGCGATCACAGAGGGCATCGGCCGCGATGATAGCCCCGGGGTCGGTGTTGGCGATTTCTCCACCGAAGGAGAAGACAGTTTCGTACTCCGGCCCTTCGCTTTCCGCCCCTTTGTAGGGACCTTCCGTAGCTTTGAAGATGTTGCCGCACCGAGTTGTGCAGGCATAGCAGCCATAGTCGCCAGTTTTCAGCTTTTGGAATGCCTCCGCGCCGATCTTTTCCACTCCGGGCAGGCCGCCTTCCTGAAAATTCTTCACCGGAAAAATGCCAAGCGCGTGCATTTTTGACGTCATAAAGGTGGTGCCGTAGGTGGTCATTTTCTTACGTCGGTCATGGGTTTTAAGAATTTCGTTATGTTCCTTCACGAGCTTCAGGAAGGTTTCCCGGTCCTGGAGCGCCGGAGCAGTGCCGCCGGAGGTATTGATGGCGACGGCCTTTAAATTCTTTGACCCCAGCACTGCGCCGACGCCGCCGCGGGCCGCTGCCCTTTTCTCATGGATGATCGCGGCAAATTTTACGAGGTTTTCGCCTGCCGGTCCAATGCAGGCAATGTGGGTATTGCTTTTGCCGCATTTGTCCCAGATTTGATCCTGCGTGACAGCGGTATCAAGACCCCACAGACCGTCGGCATCAAGGAACTCAGCCCCTTCTTTACTCAAATGGACATAGGTTGGACGGTCGGCCCGGCCGTGGATCGCAATAAATTCGTACCCGCAAGTCTTGATGGCAGCGCCGAATTTCCCGCCGCACACTGAGCGGATATAGGCGCCTGTGAGCGGGCTTCTGGCAGCCACAATCCAGCGGGAGAAGCCGGGAGCGCTGGTTCCGCCAAGAATTCCCGGCAGAAAGAGGAGGATATTGTCAGGACTGAGGGGGTCCGTATGGGGGGGGAAGATGCTTATAGAGGTATTCTATCCCGAAACCGCGACCGCCCAGAAAGTCGCGAACCACATCCGGATCGAGCGGCGTTTCGACAGCTTCCCTTTTTGATAGATCAAGCTTCAGAAACTTGTTTTGATAAACGGTCATTTTTTGCTTCCTTATCTCAGTTAAACATTCCTGCATTAGTAGCTTATGCGCTTACGAGATAGTTTTGATAAACAAAAAAGTCCATAAGTTACAGTGATTTTGTAATTCCGCTCAGCGAGTTTAATGCAGTATTACTACCGTCCCTAAATTGGCATCTACCTTTATTCGGTGTCCCGATTTAATCTTCGTTGTGCCCTCGAAGACGTTCATGACCACAGGGATGCCGTATTCCCTGCCGACTATGGCGGCGTGAGAGAGGCTGCCGCCCCGGTCCACCACTACCCCCTTAATCATTCCGAAGAAGGGGGTCCAGGCCGGCGAGGTGCTTACCGCAACAAGAATGTCTCCGGGCTGGATGCTGGCCAGATCCTCTTCCTTGAAGACGACCCTCGCAATGCCTTCGGCCACGCCGCCGGAACCGCATGTTCCGATGAGGTCGGCCTTGAGCTCCGGCCGGGCTTCCGGCATGGTGCCCACGACCACTTTGAGGGCGATCGGATCCATCGATTTGACCATCACCTCCATGGCCTGGGCCATGCTGAAATCACTCTTTAAAATGACGGGGGGATTGCCATCCTTGTTCCACTGGTCCCATTCAGCCCGGCGGCGCTCTACGAGTGGCTTGAGGTTAAACTGCCCTGGGTTGAGCCCTGCCTTGCGAACTTCATCGGGCATGAGGAAGAAGATGTCATCGCGTTCGGCAATGGTTCCTGCGGCTGCAAAACGTCTGCCCATATCAATGCAGGTCTTGCGCAGCAGGGTATAGTAATCCCAGCCGTGAACAGTGGGAAGCTGGAGGGTTTCTGCGCCATACTGCATCACGTGGCGGCAGAAATTGATCCAGAACCACCCGAACATCGGCTTGACTGGCTTACAGCTTTGTAGGCGTCGCCGATAAAAACGGGGAGGGGACCTTTCCCCGCGATTATGGCGAGGGCCTCGGGAAAGGCAAAGGTTCTTCCGGGGGCTGGCGCTCCTATGGGCGAAACATTTCCCATGGCAGCCAGAGAGCAGGCCCTTTGAAATTTTCCTCGCGGCGTCCTTGCCCGTTTTATATAAGCGGCGGCCTGTGGCAGGAGTTCCCGGACATATTCATTCGTTCCCCGCTTGATTGCCTCCCAGAATTCAGATTCCGGAGTAACGAATTCATAAATCAGCCCGGCCGCCTGATTGCACAGGGCGCCCACGTTGGCCGAAGCCGCCATTTCGCGGGAAAGGAGATGGAGGATATTTCTGAAGAGCTGGGGAATATCCTTGTTGCTGTTCTGGGATATCGCCCGGTCATAAACCCACTCCAAGAGACATAATCCGCATTTGACGTCAGGCTTCATGCTTTCTTTCCTGCCTCCTGCTTTTACCAGCCCCGCTCTTCCCAGGGCCGGTATTTGAGACCCAGATCCTGGGCTATAACCTTATAGCAATTGTAGCTGCTGCCTCGACCGATCCCGTGTGCCGAATGCGCAGCCGAAGAACAGAGGTAATAATTCTTTACGGGCATCCGGTAACCGGATATTTCCGGAAAGGGTCTCATTCTGCCGGAACACTCATAGTGCGCATCGAGCGCTCCCCAGCCCCCCTGGGGCATGCAGAGATTCCTGTTGACTACGTCGTCCGGCGTGGCAATCCAGGCGGAAATGAAGTTGTCCATCGTTACATTGGGGGCATATTTTGCCCACTCTTCCACCATGCGGAATTCAATTTCCCGTTTCATTTTCAACCATTCCCGTTCCGAAAAATTTCTCCAGGGGCAGGTGAATTCTTCCACGAGGGCGGCGAATCTTCCGGCCGGGGCGCGGGTCTTGTCCCACTGCACGTCCGGCGCTACGAGGAGATACAACTGATCGGCGATGCCCTTTTCCCAGCGCTCCTTTTGATAACGACCGCTCAGGAAATAGTCGGGGTCCGCCTTGCCGAAATACAACCGGGGAACCATCCCCAATTCCGGGTTCATGGGATAAACGGGGGCCTCCATGAGGGCAATGTTGCCCCACATGAGCTGGGTTCTTTCATATCCCCTGTCTTCCAGTGTCGGAGGTTTTACCTTCAGTTTCTGAGCCTTTTCCCAGAGCTCATCGGGTGTCCATTCCCTGCCTACGGCCTCCAGCGTCAGCTCCACACTCAAATCGCTCACTACGATGTCGGCCAACACCCGGTCGCCATTCTTCAATTCTATTCCGTAGGCTTTGTTGTTATCTACAAGGACTTTCTTTACTTCGTTGAGAACGAAGAATTCTCCTCCGTACTGCTGGAAAGCCCGCAAGAGGGCATGGGTAATGCTGTGCGTTCCTCCGGTGACGATTGCTGCGGCATCCATCGAGAGGATGAGGCCCAGGGCGTGAACATGCCAGTAAGGGCCCGGTCGATCGCAGGGCATCAGGCCGTTTGAGGTCTGCATGGCGCGCATGTAAAAGGTCTGCATCTCGGGACTCTTAAACATCCGCGTGGCGATTTCGCCGACCGTTCCCATGCAAATCTCACGATCCAGGCCGTTTTTCGGGTCGTCAAACAGCGCTTCCAGAGGATCTGGTCCGTTCCCCCATTCGCCGGGACCCGTATAACGGTAAAGGCCGAACGCCTTTTTCCATTTATTTTTGAAACTCTGGATAATCACCTCGACTGTGTCGGCGTCGTCCTGGTTGATCTTGGCAATTTCCCTGACCGTATAGTCGGCGGCCGCCTGTGAGAATTCGGAGCGGCCCGTCAGCGGATCGACTACCGGAAAGATTGTTTTCCCCATAATATAGCTGCCGTCGGGATAGATCCATGCCTCGTTGTTTTCCGGGAACAGGTAAACCAGGCCGTAATCGCGCAGATTGAAATCTGAATAGGCGGGATTTGTATAAAATCTGGTAAAGTGGGCGCATACATTCTGGATGTAGCCCGGCAACGGCAGTTCTTCGCCGCAGGCGCCGCCGCCCATCTCGTGCCACCGTTCGAACATTGCCGTTTTGAGGCCGGCCCGCTGCAGGTAACACGCTATTATGGTTGCGTGATGCCCGCCGCCGACGATAACTGCATCATATTTTTTATCTGGCATGATATCCTCCCTGTGCCTGTCTCCATTTATTGGGGACACAATTGAATTTTTGTCCCGATTGCGCGGTTCATCGTTAATAAATCACTTTTTCCTTGCGGGAATCGGTCTCGGGCCAATCGGCGCCATTCCGGAAACTGCACTCGCCGGCGCGGCGGCCATCGGCGACGGCGCGGCAGTTGTTGTCGGAGGCGTTTTTGCCGGCGCCGGTTCGGCGTAATTCGGCCCCCTGCTGAAGAGAAACTTCAGACAGCTCAGCAGAAGCGCCGGATTCGTGAAGATTATTTTCAGCATCTCCCGTAGATCAGAAGGATCGATGAAGGCCCGCACCGTCCAGTGAACGGGATTCGTTATTTCCATCTCCACGAGGAGGCGCATTGGTTCCGCAGCGCCGTTGGGAGGCTCCAGGGTCGAAGGAACCACATCAGTGTTTACGATTCTGGCTATTCTTCCCGACAGCAATGTCCTCCCCAAGCCGGTTGATCTTATAAACATGGCATTCTCCTTTCAAAAAAGTCCGAGGTTTCTCGCCTCTTTGACGCCGCGCGGTTCGGGCCACCATTTCTTGACCCCCAGATCCTCCGCAATCTTCTCGGCGGCATTGAAGCCTGGTCCATAGGTAATCATTCCGCCGGAGTGGGTGGATGACCCGCCGATATAGAGATTCTTGATCGGCGTATCATGCTGGCTGCAGTATTCGTTCGGTCGGAAGTAGCCCATCTGCAGCGGCAGATAGGCGCCCTGTTTGAAGCAGCCCTGCTTCATGTCGGGGAATTTGTTTTCCGTATCCAAAGGCGTGCCGATGTAATCCCAGACGATCGTATCCTTGTTCATGTTCGGCGCGTACCTGCCCAGTATGGCCTTGCAGCGCTCCGCGTATGACCTTCTCAGCCTGTTCCACGCCAGTGCTCCCCCGTCTTTCAGGTTGTAAGGGGCGCACTCCATGGAAATTAGGCCGATGTGTTTAACGAAGCTGTCGGCATGGCGATGCATGCGGATCGGGTCATGAATGGACGGGAAGCAGCAGTTGAAGCCGCCGTTGTGCAGCTCTCCGCTTACTTTTTAAATATTGACAGATCAATACAAATAATTTTATAATTTATTAAATTAAATTGTAAAATTTCAGGTAATTCCCAATGATGAATCTCAATCAGTTGAGGGCTCTGTATTGCGTTGTCAAGACAGGCGCCTTTGCCAAGGCAGCAGAAGAGCTCTGCGTTACTGAGCCCGCCGTATACATCCAGGTGCGTTCCCTGGAAAGGGACATGGGCTTTGTCTTGCTGGACAGATTTGGCAAGGAATTGCACCCTACGGAGATGGGCCGGGTTCTTTATGACTATGCAGAGAAGATATTCGGTCTTGTCGAAGAAGCGACGCAAGCGGTGCAGGAGCTGCAGGATCTCAAAAGCGGTTCATTGCGGC
>CAZKHU010000114.1:0-2715 GCA_964552725.1 uncultured Syntrophus sp. | reverse complement strand
GGCGGGGAGTACGGAATTTATCAAGTCCCTGGTGAAAAAAGGCAACGGATATGCCTTTATTGCCAGCATCTGCGTCAGGGATGACATCAAAAACGGGACGCTTGCGGCCATCCCCCTTGTTGAAGGCAGTTTTAAGATGGATATATGTATTATCCATCTTAAAAGTAAGACGTTGTCTCCGGCGGCTGCGGCATTTATCTCCTTCCTTCAGGAAAACAAGAGATCGCGGACCCTGACCAAGCTTGTGGATGATTTGGCAAAATAATTAAAAAAATCGGAGCAAGGATGGCAACCGGCACTTCCCAGCCATAGAAAGAGGAAAAGGCGACATGGCAGCCTCAACAAAAAAAGAGGCGATGATTTTCCCGTTCCACGGCTGGATCGGCTTCGTTTTGGTCGCCCTGTTCTGGCCTTTGAACTGGTTTCTTGCCGGGAATAGAACTCTTTGGGGATTTTTCCCTCTCTGGTTCGGGTATTCCCTGGGCGTTGACGCCCTGGTGCATCTCCGGAAGGGGAATTCACTGCTGACAAGGAACCCCCTGGCGTGGGGCGGCCTGTTTTTCGTTTCAGCCCCGGTCTGGTGGCTTTTCGAGCTTCTCAACCTCCGGACGCAGAACTGGGTATATCTGGGGACGGAGGATTTATCGGCCATGCAGTACGCACTCTTTTCCACATGGAATTTTTCGACGGTCATGCCGGCAGTTTTCGGCACGGCGGAACTGGTGCGTTGCTGGAAACCGATCGCAAGACTTGCTCCCGGTCCGGCTATCCCGAAAACTCCGGCATTTTTGAATGGTCTGATTATTTCCGGATTGCTGATGCTCTTTCTTATGCTCATATGGCCGGATATTTTTTTCCCCTTCCTTTGGGTTTCGCTTTGTTTTGTCATCGAGCCGCTGAACCTAAAGTTAGGAAACCGTTCTCTTCTGAGAGAGCTGTTTTGCCGTGACTGGCGGACGCTTCTTTCACTTGCCGCGGGAGCGCTGATCTGTGGATTTTTTTGGGAGTTGTGGAATTTTTATTCATTCCCCAAATGGATATACCGGCTTCCCTATGCCGGCGGGTGGCCGGTTTTTGAGATGCCGCTTGCCGGTTATCTTGGTTATATTCCCTTTTCGATTGAGCTTTTTTCATTGTACAATCTTTTGACAATGCCGTTGCGGAAGAACAAACTGAGGAGCGAAATTATCCCTATTTAAAAACAGAAAGGATGAAACAGATGTTTGCAGTCATTATGGCCGGTGGCCGGGGGACGCGTTTCTGGCCCCGCAGCAGGGAGAAGATGCCGAAGCATCTTCTTGATATCCAGAGTGAAAAATCACTTATCAGAGAAACAGTTGACCGGATAAGGCCGCTTGTTCCCCCGGAGCGTACGCTGATTGTTACCGGTCGCAGTCATGCCGTGGAGTTGACTCGCCTCCTGCCGGAAATCCCGGCGGAAAATATATTGATCGAGCCTGTAGGCCGCAATACCGCCCCCTGCATAGGACTGGCCGCGCTCTACATCCAGAAAAGGGGAGGGGACGCGGTGATGATGGTGTTGCCTTCCGATCACCGGATAGCCGATGAAGGGAAATTCCGCCTTGTCCTGGAGACGGCAGCAGGTGCGGCCGGTGTTGGGGAAGCTCTGCTGACGGTCGGCATAAAGCCGACCGGTCCGGCAACCGGGTATGGATATCTCGAAGAGGGAGAGCGGGTTTCTACGAACGGGGATTTGCAAATTTGCCGAGTGAAGTCAATACGGGAAAAACCCGCTTTGGCTGTAGCTCGCGAGTTTCTGTCAAGGGGAGGATTCTTGTGGAACAGTGGCATGTTTATCTGGAAGGCCTCGACGATCCTCTCCGCGATAGCCCGTTTTCTGCCGGAGATTCATAAAGGACTTGCAGAGATAAGTGGCGCCCTGGGCGATGAAAGTGAAAATGACGTTATCGATAAGGTCTATCCCTCCTTGCCGTCTGTCTCGATCGATTACGGGGTCATGGAGAAGGCGAAGAATGTTCTTGTCATTCCCGGGGAGTTCGGCTGGTCGGATCTCGGGAGTTGGGATGCCCTCTGGGAGGTTTCAAAAAAGGACGAAAACGGCAACGTCGTCCGCGGGCGCTTTGTTGGCGTAGATTCGGGCGATTCTCTGGTTTACAGCCCCGAGAAGCTCGTTGCGATCGTCGGGGTTCGGGATATTTTTGTCGTGGAAACTAAGGATGCTCTCCTCATTTGCCGCCGCGATCGCTCTCAGGACGTCCGCAGCGTGGTCGAAAAGCTCGAAAAAGAGGGGCTTAATGAATACCTTTAGAAGCCGACGGCCTGTCCGTCTTTGCGCGGATCGGAGGCGGCGCAGTAGCAGCCGTCAAGACGATAGATAAGCTGGGCGCCTCCGAAGAGCTTGGCAGGCGCCCCTTCGCAAATATTATGTCCCCGTTTTTTCAGCCATTCAGAGACGGATGGGCCAAAACCCGGTTCCAGGAAAAGATTGGAATCTTCATCCAGATACCAGCGCGGCGCGTCTGCCGCGGCCTGGGGATTCTGGCCGGCCGCAAAGATCCGGACCATCATCTGCAAATGCCCCTGCGGCTGCATCCGCGCGCCCATAACGCCGAAGCTCGTCAGCGGTTTTCCATCTTTGAGGACAAAGGCCGGAATAATGGTATGAAACGGCCTTTTGCCGCCGGCAACCTGATTCGGATGTTGCGCGGCAAGCGTAAAGCCGGCGCCTCGACT
>CAZKHU010000113.1:0-8503 GCA_964552725.1 uncultured Syntrophus sp. | reverse complement strand
AATTGTCCGATAAAATTTCAGGGTTTGAACAGACACTGGGGATGGAACTCCTCGCGCCTACCAAAATTTACGTAAAACCGATCCTTAATCTGATTAAAAATTTTAATATACACGGAATAGTGCATATAACCGGCGGAGGGTTTATCGAAAATATTCCCCGTGTAACCCCTGCTCAATGCCGCACTGTGATCCGCCGGGACAGTTGGCCGGTTTTGCCTGTTTTTGATTTAATCAGGGATATCGGAAAGGTTGACGAGGAAGAGATGTATCGCGTGTTCAACATGGGGATCGGGATGATCCTGATTGCGGCAAAAAATGATGAAGCGGAGATCATTGATCGCCTAAGCAAAATGGGAGAAAAAGGCTATTCCCTGGGAACAGTTGAAATGAGAGGAAATGATGAGCGTTCCGTTTCCTTTATCTGATGATCAGAAAGGCGGGGGAGGCAGACGAAAGATATCGCTTGGCGTTCTTGTTTCGGGCAACGGATCGAATCTCCAGTCCCTGATAGAAAATATTGAAAATAACAGGCTTGACGGCCGGATAAGCATTGTAATCAGCAACAGTCAAGACGCCTATGCCCTGGAAAGGTGCAGAAAGCATAATATTCCCACAGCCGTAGTCGATCATCACCTTTTCGCGTCCAGAGAGGATTTTGACAGGCGGATGATTGAAATTCTCAACGCCTCGGGGGTGGAGCTTGTTGTGATGGCCGGGTTCATGCGAATACTGACTTCCGTCTTTTTCCAGGCCTTTCCAATGAAAATACTCAATATCCACCCGGCGCTCCTTCCCTCTTTTCCGGGCCTCCATGTCCAGCAGAAGGCTGTCGATTACGGGGTCAAATTTTCCGGCTGCACCGTTCATTTTGCCGATGAAGGGGTAGATTCCGGTCCGATCGTTATCCAGGCTGTTGTGCCGGTTTATGACAATGATGACGGAAAGAGCCTCTCTGAACGCATTTTGCAGGAGGAGCATCGGATATATTCCCAGGCAATCCAGTATTACGCGGAAGGCCGAATAGCTATAACCGGCCGCAGGGTGCGTATCCTGAACTCTATCCGGCCTGAGAATACGGCCTTTATCAACCCGTCTTTGACAACAGTTTAAAGGGGCATGCGGCATGAAAACGAAAATCAATCTTCACAATGCAGATATCGCTTATGATTTCACGATACATTCTCTCGGAGAATGCACTATCCCTTCTCCGATGACAGTCAGCTATTTTGTCCCGGAAACAAGAAGGCTGCTTTTCAATGCCTATCTTGCCGAATACGATTCCCTGAAGTCGCCGGACGGGTTGCCGCTTTCTTTTGAAATAGCGGGACCGCGCGAAAGGATATTCTTCGATCCCTCCAAGACCAAAGCAGCGATTGTTACCTGCGGCGGGCTTTGTCCTGGTATAAATGATGTCATCCGCTCGCTGACAATGGAGCTTTACTATCGTTACGGCGTTCATAATGTCGTTGGAATCAAGTACGGATTCCAGGGATTTATTCATAAATACGGCCATCCGGTAATTGAGCTTACCCCGGATACTGTAAAGGACATAAATAACCTGGGGGGATCGATACTCTCCTCCTCCCGGGGGCGTCAGGATGTGAACGATATTGTCGACGCCCTCAAAAGGATGAACATCGACCTGCTTTTCACAATCGGAGGCGACGGAACAATCCGGGGAACTGAAGGCATCTGTGAGGAGATTGCGCGCCGCGGCCTGAATATCGGGGTTGTCGGGATACCCAAAACGATAGACAACGACTTGAATCTGATCCAGCAATCATTTGGCTTCGATACAGCCGTTTCAGAATCAGTGAAGGCAATCCAGTGCGCCCACGTGGAGGCTAAAGGGGCCCCTAACGGAATTGGCCTTGTCAAGATAATGGGTCGGGAAGCCGGACATATTGCTGCCAGTGCCGCCCTGGCTCAAAATGACGTGAATTTTGTTCTTATCCCGGAGGTTCCCTTTGACCTGGATGGCGAGAAAGGTCTGCTCAGGGGAATAGAAAAGAAACTGAAAGAAAGTGCCCATTGCGTCATTCTTGTCGCCGAAGGCGCAGGGCAGGATATAATGTCCCCTGAGAATAAAAAGCGGGATGACGCTATCGTCGCCTGCAATCCCTTACAAGGCGCGACTTGTCCATATCCCGCCAACCGGCGGCAGCCGAACATTGAGACTGATGCCTCGGGCAATCCCCGTCTGCTTGACGTCGGCGCCTTCCTTAAGCAGGAGATCACTGATCACTTTAAAAAAAATGGTAGCGAGGTAAATATCAAATACATAGACCCCAGCTATATGATCCGCAGCGTTCCCGCGAACGCAAGCGACAGCCGCTACTGCGGGGCCCTCGGGCAATACGCCGTTCATGCCGGCATGGCCGGGAAGACGGGGATCATCATCGGCTTGGTGAGGGACGAATACGTCCATATTCCCCTAAAAATGATCGGCTCCGGCACACAGCTCGATCCGCGGGGAAATGTCTGGATGAGGGTTCTGGAAGCCACCGGTCAACCCCCTTCCCTGACTAATGATTAAAAAACGCTTGCATTTCTGGCCAATATGATTTAAACCCGCGCAACATTTCAATGAGGAGTACGGCTATGTCAAAAGTTTGCGAAATATGCGGAAAGAAGTCGTTAAAAGGCCATAAGGTAAGCCATGCCAACAACAAGCATTCGAAGGTATGGCAGCCCAACCTCCAAAAAATTCGTTGCGTTGACGATAAATCGGGAGGGGTCAAGCAGGTTAAGGTTTGCACTCGCTGCATCCGGTCCGGTTTTGTCAAAAAGATTGTCTGAGAATTTTATTCAAGAGCCATGACAGGCCGGGGGAACTCTGCTTCAGTTGTCCCGGCCTTTCTTGGTTATCTCGCCGGTATGGTTATTATCTTTTTTCTATCGGAGCAACATGTCCGTCCATGACCTTCCGACAACCCGCTGGCATTTGCGGGAAGAAAACAGGGAAGCCCAGGACCTGCTGGTTCGCAATCTGGGAATAAGTCCGATAGTTTCCGAAATCATTATCAGTCGTGAAATTGGCACTCCCGATGAAGTAAAACGCTACCTCTTTCCATCCCTCCAGGACCTTCATAATCCCTTTTTGATGCATGACATGAAAAAGGCGGTCGAACGTCTTATCTACGCCTTGCGCCAAAAAAAGAAAATAATCGTTTATGGCGATTATGACGCAGACGGGATAACTTCGGTCGCTGTGCTTTTGCGCTTTCTCAGGGATATCCAATGCAATGCAATCTTCTACATACCGGACAGGATTTCGGAGGGCTATGGTCTTAATATGGCCGCCGTCAAGCGATTTCACTCTGAAGGGGCGGGGTTGATCGTTACCGTCGATTGCGGCATGGCAAATCATGAAGAGATATCGCTCGCCAAGCAACTGGGAATCGATGTGATCATCCTCGATCACCATGAGCCATCGGAATCACTGCCTCCGGCAGACGCAATTGTCAATCCGAAGCGCTCCGATTGCGCATTTCCCTTCAAGCAACTGGCCGCTGTCGGCATTGTCTTCAATTTTCTTATCGCCTTGAGAGGAACTCTGCGCAGCGAGGGGTTCTGGAGCAACGGCAGTTATCCCAATCTGCGCGATTATCTCGATCTTGTCGCGTTGGGAACAATAGGCGATGTTGTGCCTCTTGTCGATGAAAACCGGATATTCGTCAAAATAGGCATGGAACTGATATCGCACGACACAAGAGTCGGAATCCGCGCATTGAAAATGGTCTGTGGATTGGAGGGTAAGGCTGTGGAGGCGAGCCGGGCCTCATTTACCCTGCTTCCCCGGATAAATGCGGCGGGAAGAATTTCCTCGGCAGGTTATGCAGTCGAACTGCTGCTTTCTGAATTTTCCGAAGAGGCCTGCATGCTTGCGCAAAAACTCGAAGCCTTCAACAAAAAAAGACAGTTGATGGAAAGGGCAATCTTCGCCCAACTGCTAAAGACTGTCTCACAGGCAGCAACCGCGGGAGATAATGAACCAATGGTTTTTTCCTCCCCCGACTGGCATCCGGGCGTTATCGGGATTGTCGCCTCCAAGCTGGCGGACCGTTTCGGCAGACCAGCCATTCTTATCAGCATCAAAGATGGGTTGGGAAAGGGATCGGGACGCAGTGCCGCCGATTTTAATCTATTTGAGGGAATCAAGCGGTGCGAATCGCATCTGCTTGCCTACGGGGGGCATCGTTACGCGGCCGGGATCCTGATAGAAGAGGAAAATATAGCCCCCTTCACCAAGCAGTTAAGCAAGATTATAAATGACAGTTGCCCGGAACAGGAATTTACCGCCTGCACTGCAATCGACGCTCAGTGCCTACTGGACGACATAACCCTTGAACTGCTTTCCCAAATCCACATTCTGGCCCCGTTTGGGAGTGGCAACCGGGAACCGTTCCTCTGCGCCAGAAATGTCAGCGTCTCATCCCCGGCAATTGTCGGAAACAATCATTTGAAAATGCGCGTCAGTCGTGAGGGCATCTCCCGTGATTCCATATGGTTCAACAAGGGCGAATATCTTCCGGGAATCAACCATTCACTGCTCGATATTGTCTTCACCCCCAAAATCAATGACTGGAACGGGGCGGAAAACATCCAATTGATAATGAGGGACGCAATAATAAAGGATAATTAAGGAATTAAAGCCATCTTTTTCTGCGCCGGTATGATTTCACTTCATCATAAGATTTTGCAGCCCCCGTTACCGACATTCCCAGATAGAATTCCTTGATATCAGGGTTTTCGCGAACGTCCGCCGCTGTTCCCTCCATCACGATCTTCCCGTTTTCCATTACATAGCCATAATTGGCAATCTGCAACGCCATCTGGGCGTTTTGTTCAACAAGGATGATCGTGGTCCCCTCTTCCTCGTTTATCCGGCGGATTATGCCGAATATTTCCCGCACGAGAATCGGGGCCAAACCAAGGGATGGTTCATCAAGAAGCAGCAATTCAGGATGGGCCATCAGTCCTCGTCCGATGACAAGCATCTGCAATTCGCCGCCGCTGCAGTAACCGGCCAGCTTCTTGCGCATTGCGCTCAGCGCCGGGAAATATTTATAAACCTTGTCAAGGTCCTCCTGATAGGGCTTCCCTGACCTCGTCGCCGTTCCCACCCTGAGGTTTTCTTCTATTGTCAGATACTTGAATGGCTGTCTACCCTCCAGCACCTGAATAATGCCGTTTCTCGTGATTTCTTCCGGAGATTTGTTGTGCATCGGCCGATCCTTATAAAGAATCGCCCCCTCCGTCACCATGCCATTTTCCGGTTTCAACAGTCCCGATATCGCCTTCAGGGTTGTCGTCTTGCCTGCCCCGTTGCTCCCGAGGAGGGAGACAATCTGACCTTTCTCAACAGAGAGGGAAACGCCCTTGAGCACCTGGATAACGTCAGAATAAACGACTGAAATATTATTGAGCTGCAACAATTTCTGTTCCATGTAAGAAACCTTCAGTAAGGAAAGGGCCAAAGGCGGAAGTTAGAGCGGACTATCCGCCATACCTCCGCCAATCCGCGCGGTTCAAGAAGTATAAAGAGGACTATGGCAACCCCGTAAAAGAACTCTCGCAAAGGCGCCAGGCTCAGCCCCAATTGCGTAACGATTGCGCTGTTCATCAGGGAATCCGTCATAAAGCGCAACAGTTCGTTCAACACCGTAATAAAAATGGCGCCAAAAACAGAGCCGGAAATGCTCCCCATGCCGCCGATTATCACCATCGCGAGATACTCAACCGAGAGTGACAGGTTGAATGGTTCGGTGGTTATGCTTCCCATATAGTACGCCCAAAGGGCGCCGGCAAATCCGGCATAAAAAGAGCTGACGGCAAAGGCAAATACCTTGTACGGGAAAATCGGGATCCCCATTCCTTCAGCAGCCCTGTCATTATCCCTTATTGCAATCCACGCCCTTCCAAAGCGTGTGCGTATCAAGTTGACGGCAATCCACAGCATCAAAGCAAGCAGTGGAAAGATAAGATAATAAAAGGGTATATCACCCTGGATGGTGAATCCAAAGAACACGGGCATTGGCATCGTGATCCCCATGGTGCCCTTTGTCATATATTCCCAGTGGACAAGGACATATTCGATTATAAACTGGCCAGCCAGCGTGGCGATAGTCAAATACAGACCTTTGAGCCGTCCGGAGGGAACACCGAAAATCATGCCAATCCCGGCGGTGATCAATCCGGCGGAGGGGATCGTTACAAATATGGGAAGATTGAGCCTGGTCGCAAGAACCGCCCCGGCATAGGCCCCCACTCCGAAGAAAGCCCCATGACCAAGCGATATCTGGCCGGTGAAGCCTGTCAGCAGATTCAGTCCGATTACTGAAATTGCCGCTATCCCAGTTATATTCATTACATAAATGATATAAGGGCTGATCGGCATAAGCGGCACTGCCAACAGTAAGATAATGCCGACCAAGGCCCATATCCTGCCAAAGTCGGTAGAAAAGACCGTAAGTTCCCGATCATAGGATTCATTGAAGTTGCCGCATGGATGTAATTGGATTTTTTTCATCTTTATTTAAACCCGTTCGATTTCTTTTAACCCGAACAAGCCGTATGGCTTGATCAGCAGAATAAACACCAGGATGATATAAGGAACAACATCGCGAAGCGATGGGGAAATATATCCCCCGGTAAATGTCTCCAGGAGGCCAATAATCAGACCGCCGACAATTGCGCCGCCGATGCTGTCGAGTCCGCCGAGAATGATTACCGGAAAGACTTTCAAGCCCAAAGCCGACAGATCGTGAACGTTGACCCCATTGATTATCCCCAGCACCACGCCGCTCATTCCGGCTACCAGGGCAGCTATTGCCCAGGAGAGGGCGAAAACACGCCTCACATTGACCCCGAGGGAAAGGGCGGCCCGCTGGTTGTCGGCAACAGAACGCATGTAAATCCCCTGCGAGGAAAATTTAAAAAACAGCCCGAAAAGGATCAGGAAGAAAATGCCTATCCCAAGGGTCGCCACATAAACGGGGGGTATGCTGACCACTCCCAGGCGGATGCCCATCGCTTCCGGAAGAAAATTTGGATAGGTGTAGAGATTGCCTCCCCAGATCAGCAGAATCAAACCTTTGAACATTGCCGCCAGACCAACGGTCAGCATGATGACAAAGATCAGTTTCTCCCCGATCAGGGGTCTGAGAAAAACCCTTTCAATCAGGATTCCCGTGATAAAACAGGCAAGCAGCGTAAAAATGAAGGCGAAGATTACAGGAAGTTTAACGACCGTTACGAAGATCAGAAAGAAATAACCGCCCAGCGCGAGCAACTCGCCATGGGCAAAGTTCAAAACGCTTGACGATTTGAAGATCATTACAAAACCCATAGCGGAAAGTCCGTAGACGAACCCGACGGAAAGACCTCCAATCAGAAGCTGCAAAAAAAAATCCACCTTACCCCTCCCTAACCTTGCAGTGTCTTGAAAATGTTGCTTGCAAACACGCGTAACGAACAGTTGAAATTATATCCTATAAAGCGGTTATAACACGAACGATGGTGTCTATTTCGCCTACCTGACCATCCCGATAGCGTACCTTTCCCTTGATGGGGATCTCGTCTTTGCCGGTGTACATCCCCTCAATCAAAAGACTGTAAGATTCGCTGACAAAGTGGCGGCGAACCTTGCCCGTTCGGGTCAACTCCTCGTCATCGGCATCAAGCAGCTTATAAAGGAGTATAAACTTGTTGATTTTCATGACATCCGGCAACTGCTGATTGACGGCGCGCACCTCTGCGAGAATCAGCTCCTCCACTGGCGGCTGTTGGGAAAGATCCGTGTAGGTCGTGTAGGGGATCATTCTTTTTTCCGCCCAGCTCCCGGTGTTGCCGAGATCGATGTTGATCAGGGCCGTCAGAAAAGGACGTCCCTCGCCAAAGATGACGGCTTCTTTAATAAAGGGACTGAATTTCAACCTTGTCTCTATGAAATCCGGGGAAAAGGCCTCGCCGCTCCTGTTGCGGATTACTTCTTCCTTGCGACCGATAATCAGCAGATGGCCATCCTGATCCAGATAGCCGGCATCGCCGGTCCGCAGCCATCCGTCGGAATACGCAGCTTCGGTCGCCAGAGGATTCTGATAATATCCCTGAAAGGTGGAAGCACTCCGAATCAGCACCTCCTGGTTTTCATCAATTTTTATCTCAACCCCGGGCAGCGGCTTGCCGACCGTTTCCGGTTTCACTTCATCATCGGGCTGAATCTGGAAGATGCCGCCGGACTCGGTCAGACCGTAACACTGCTTCAAATTGAGGCCGAAGGAGCGGAAAAAAATTATTACATCAGGGCTTATCGGATGTCCGCCGGTATAGGCGCCGAGAAAATTGGCACATCCCATGCGGTCCAGAAGACGGCGATAAATTATTAAGGAGGAAAGTTTATATAGAACAGTCAAGAGCAACGAGGGATTTTTTTTCTGCATGCGGGTGGCTTCCATCAAACGTCCCACCCGTTCTGCCTGATTGAAAAGATAACGCTTGA
>CAZKHU010000112.1:0-8615 GCA_964552725.1 uncultured Syntrophus sp. | reverse complement strand
CCCGGAAGGCATCGGAACTTGGCCTAAAGCCGCTTGCGCGGATCAGGGCAATCGGTCGCGGCGGCTGCCACCCCTCCGTCATGGGACTCAGCCCCGTCCCGGCGGTAAATAATCTGCTCGACCGTTCCGGATTGAAACTCACTGATTTTGAATTGATAGAACTCAACGAGGCCTTTGCCGCCCAGTATCTTGGTTGTGAAAGAGAGCTCGGTTTGAACAGGGAAATCGCCAATGTCAACGGCTCCGGGGTCGCCCTTGGCCACCCAGTTGGTTCCACCGGCGCCCGACTCATCGTCACCCTGATCCACGCGCTGCGAAAAAGGGGCAAAACGCTGGGGCTCGCCACCCTCTGCGGCGGGGGCGGCGTTTCCATGGCAGCGGCGATCGAGATTATCTGAGAGCAGTTAGGGGTTGCGTAAAAACGGCGGGCGTTTTCGCGGCTGAAGAAAAGAGGGCAACCTTGGCTGAAACCGGCATTGCAAAGCCGGGTTACAGATTTTTTCATTATACACACTTGATATGCAAATATGAGCGACGTCAATTATCCTCGCATCGTCATCAAAAAGGGGCGCGAGATGCCCCTGCTCCACGGTCACCCGTGGATCTTTTCCGGCGCCCTGGCGAAAGCGGACAAGGGGATAGAACCGGGGCAGGTCGTGCTGGCGACAACCAATGCCGGCCGACCGCTTGCCCTCGGTTTCTTCAATTATGGCGATATTGCCTTTCGCGTTCTGACGGAAGATGTTTCGATAATTATTGATAAAAATTTCTGGCAGCGGAGAATCAGGGAGGCCTTGGCCCTGCGGCTCAAGATTATCCCTCCCGCCACGGATGCCTACCGGCTTGTCAATGCGGAAGGGGACAAAATTCCCGGTCTCGTTGTCGATCGCTACCGGGATTGTCTGGTTTTCAGCGTTGGAACAGCGGGGAGCGAGAGATGGCGCGATTCTCTCGTCGAGCTTCTTGTGGCGGAGACCGGTGCAAGAACGGTTTATGAACGCAGCGAGGGGCGTTCCCGGAAACTGGAAGGTCTGGCGGAGCGTGTTGGCCTTGTAGTCGGCGAGGCGCCGGAAGCAATGGAGATACTGGAAAACGGCCTGCGTTTTGAGGTCGATGTTCAGGCGGGGCAAAAGACAGGCTTTTTTCTCGATCAGCGGGTGAGTCGCGAACTGATCGGTCGACTCAGCAGGGGCGTCTCCGTTCTCAACTGTTTTTCCTACACCGGGGCTTTTTCGATCTATGCAGCACGTGGAGGGGCGAAACGCGTCGTTTCAGTCGAGGCTTCGGCAACGGCAAACGAGATTGCCGGAAGAAACTTCCGCCGCAATGGTTTCAATCCGGAGTTGCACCCGATTTTGACAGCCGATTGCTTCGAATACCTCCGTCAGACAACTGATCAATATGACGTCATAATCCTCGATCCTCCGGCCTTTGCGAAGTCCCGCAAAGACTTGAACCGGGCCGCCCACGGCTATAAGGAGATCAACATGCAGGCGGCAAGACGCCTTGCCGGGGGCGGGCTGCTGGCAACGTTTTCCTGTTCGAACCATATCGACGAGGAACTATTCGGCAAGATCGTTCTCGGGGCGGCGCGGGATGCCGGCAAGACGGCTCAGCTTCTCTTTCAGACAAGCGCCGGCCCCGACCACCCGGTGAACCTTGCCCATTCAGAGGGGCGCTACCTGAAGGGGCTTCTGCTGTGTCTGACCGCAAAATAAAAAACGGCAGAGTTCCCGATCTTTGAACTGCCGGGGTTTTTAGGCAGTCCGCCAGAAGATTCTTGCGATGGCGGCTTTCCGGTTCAGGACGTTTTCAGGTTTTCGGCAATCCGGTCGTGGAGGAGCTGGGCGGCGATTTTGTTTCCCGCAGTTCCCACCATGACGGAGACGGCGGTCATTCCTTTTTCCAGATAATCGACGTTTATCCGGATCTTTTCATCCATCAGCAGGGCTGTGAAACTCCCCTGGGAAATATTTCTGATCCGTTCGATATCGGTCGCCTTCAATCCGGCAAGGGTTTTTTCGCAGGCGGCATAGACGGCCTCAAAGGAGGCATGGTAAGTGGTCCGCAGATAGCCGTCCTCGTAAAGAAACGAACCGGAGCGGATGCCCACTGTTTTTGAACCGACTGTCAGTGCCGTGTCGCAGCCGAAAAGTAAGGGCAAAGCGGCGACAGCAATAAATAGGCCTGATAATTTCTTTTTCATGATAATTTCCTCCCGTCTTGCTTGATTCCGTATTTTCTCCGCAATTATTTTACGTCAGAGCCAATTGCAAAACTCCCAACGCTGTCATTCCCGCCCCCGCCTACGCGGGGGTAAACTCTGGGCGGGAAAACGAAGTTTAATGTTTATAATCCAGCTTTTAACTATTTGCAATCATGGATGCCCGACAAAAGCATTATGAACATTAAGCTTTGCTTTCGGGCATGACGCGGAGTTTTGCAATTACCTCGTCAGTGCTATTAAAATCGCAACTGCTAACGCAGTGAGGCTGAAGCTGCTCAGGCTGAAGGCAAACGGCAGGAAGAGGGCTTTTTACAGCTATGCCGAAAGCGTTCATAAGTAGAAAGCCTGCAATACCGCCCAAAGGAGCGTAACGGCGGTCAAAAGAATGCTTGCCGTGCCGAGCATCCGAAGGAAGGCCGTTTCCCGGCGGCGCTCGTCATAGCCGACAAGAAAGGCGATGGCGATGCCCGAGACGATGCCGCCGCCATGTGCCCAGTTGTTGATTCCGGGGAGAAAAAGCCCGAAGAGGACAAGGCCGACTATCCAGCCCATTGCCTGGCGATAGATAGCTTCTCCATAAACGCCGCCGCGGCTTTTCCCGTAGAAGACAATGGCGCCGATCAGCCCGCAGATGGAGGCGGAGGCTCCCAGAGTGAAAGGCACTTTGGCCAGCCATGACAGAAAAAACCCGGCAACCCCGGTCCAGACGTAGAGAACCGCAAAACGGTTCAGACCAAAGGCGTCGATGACAAAGGGGGCAAGTTGTCTTAACGCCATCATGTTGAAGAGGATGTGAAGCAGCCCTCCGTGGAGGTATGATGCGGATAGAAGCGTCCACCAGCGCCCATAGCCGATCGGGAAGGTTCCTGTGGCCCCGAGCAGAAAGACGCTCTTTTCCGAGGGGGAAAGGAAGGTCATAGGGTTAGCCGCCATGCCCAGCGCCCCCATATCGATCAGCAGCGACAAGAGATAAAAAAATGAATTCACAATGACAACGGCCATAACCGGATCGATATTGCCCAGCAATGTCCTGCCGGCAAAGGCCTTTTTCCATCTCGCGCCGGGATTGGCATAGCCGCAGTAAGGGCAGGCAGACTCATCGTTGCTGATCAGTCTCCGGCAATTTGGACAGAGCATTGATTTTTTTTCGCCCATCATTGATATCCTTTACAGAAACCTCATAATCACCGGAATGGCCAGGAAGGTTCCGATCGAGGTAGTCAGATTTACAACTGCAACCAGCAGCAGCAGCCGCGTAATCCTGTTATGGAAGAATCCCCGGACGGAGACAATGTCGTTTGGCAGGGCGAGAAAATCCCTGACCTGCGGCTTGCGGAGCGTTGCCTCCGCCAGTCCCGCGACCCAGCCGGCGGCAATCAGCGGGTGAAGGGTTGTTATCGGGGCAGCCAGAGCGGAGGCGGCAATCGTCAGAGGGTGGGCAAGCATGACGAGGGCGCCCAACCCGGCGAAAAAGGCGGTGATGGCAGACCACCAGCCGATCATCTTCAAGCTTGCAGCGGAGCCGGAATAGAAAAAACCGGCAGCGAAGATGCCGACAATGGTCAAAGAAAAGATCCAGCCCGCGGCTTTTCCCCATTTGCCCTTGTCCGGTATTTTATTCAATGATTCCAGATCGATATCTTCTCCGAGATGCCTTGTTATCCCCGGCACGTGGCCGGCTCCGACCACCGCGATTATTCTGGCGCCCGGGGCATGGCTAATCGTGTGAGCAAGATAGAGATCCCTTTCGTCGATCAGGATTTCCTTGAGGCGGGGGAGTTTCTCTCCGATTGTCTTGAGCGTATATTCAAGGACGTCCTGCTGTTTGAGTTTTTCGATTTCCTCCTCGGTGATCTCCTCGTCGGAAAAAAAAGAGAGGATAAGATCCGGAATGAATTTCATTTTATTCCAGAAACCCATCATGCGCCAGGCGCGCAGCAAAGTAATCCGGATCTCCCTGTCTGCAAGGATAAGCTCGGCGCCGTTCGCCGCCGCCCGGTCGATTGCCCGGAGCATCTCCTCGCCGGGGGTTACATGGAATTTCTGGGCGATCTTTTTCTGCATCGACGCCATGATGAGCTGGGACAAAAGGGCGCCGGAGCGCTTTTCCCGGATCACCTTCAGGATGTCGGTATCCTGCCATTTGCTCTGTTGCCGGATTGCGTCGTAGCGGGGTTTGCAGAGCTCAACGCAGACCGTATCCGGCTTCTCCAGATCGATTGTCTGTTCTACGAGTTCAATGCTGTCACGGGAAACGTGGGCTGTGCCGACAAGAATGATTTCCCGGTCATCGAGTTTTATGCGGCTGATGTTTTGATGTTCCAACGGGCGCCTTTCGTGTGTTTTTATTGTCGCCCCTTAGCAATATTTATCCTTGTTGTAAAGGTAAATGGTTTACGGATGGCCGTTTAGATGATACAAGTACCCGTATGTGCTTGGAGTATAAGGCATGACGGCGGTTTTTGCTGCCGGCGCCGCGAGTATTCCCGCAAAGAGATGGGGGTTGTTTTGCAACGAGGTCAAAGAATCAGTGTCAAGATAGATGATGTCGCCTTTGGGGGCAGCGGTGTTGCCAGGGTTGATGATTTTGTTTGTTTTGTCCCTTTTTCCGTCGATGGCGACGAAGTTGAGATCGAGATTACAGCGGTCAAAAGGCATTACGGGGAAGGGCGGATTGTTCGGATGCTGAATCCCTCTTCCTACAGGATAGCCCCCCGTTGCCCATACTACGGGCGCTGTGGCGGCTGCGCCATGCAGCACATAACGTATCCGCACCAACTGGAACTGAAGAAGCGACAGATCGAAGAGGCGTTCAGAAGGATCGCCGGCATCCCTTTTCCTCCGGTGTTGCCGGTTATTGCCTCCCCGCAGCCCTTTGGCTGGAGGGGAAAGGCGGAATTTCACCTGGCGGGGGACGGTAGCCGGAAGGCAAGCTACCTGGGGCTTATGGCGGCAAGAAGTCATAGCGTTATCGAAATTTCAGGATGCCTTATTGCCGCGGAATCGATAAACCGCAAATACAGCGCCCTGCAAACTGCCGTAAGAAGTGGTTCCGTTGCGGCGCTGCGCGAACGGCAGGTCATCTGGGCGGATGATCCCGGAGAGCCGCCGACCACTATTTTCACCGGCTCAGAAAAACCGCCGGATGTTTTGAGAGTTGTGGCGGGGAAAAAAATAACGGTTCCCGGCCGGGGCTTCTTTCAGGCGAATATCTTTCTTGTGGAAAGGTTTGTTGAGCAGGTAGTGAAGATGGCGTCTCTTTCAGGCCGTGAAACCGTTCTCGATCTTTATGGCGGCGCCGGGTTGTTTTCGCTTTTTCTCGGCGGGCAGGCCGGCGCCCTTTTCTGCGGGGAAGGCGATGAAGACGCCATCCGCTGTGCAAGGATGAATTTAAAGCGGGCGGGGCTTGCCGGGGCAAAATGCTATCACGGGGATGCCGCTGCCATCCTGAAAAGGGAATTTGTCGAGCCGGGGCTTAAAGCCGATGTAGTCATCCTTGATCCGCCCCGGGACGGTTGCAGCGAAGGGGTGATCGAGGCCCTGTCATGCCTGAATCCGCAGCGCATTGTCTATGTATCCTGCAATCCCTCGACGCAGGCCCGCGATGTGCGGCATTTATTGAACAGCGGATATTGCCTGGAAATTGTGCAGCCTTTCGACATGTTTCCCCAAACCGCCCATATCGAGGCCGTTGCGCTTTTGACCAGAGGCGGGGATTGAAGGAAATGGTTATTTAAAACCGAGCAGTTTGTAAATGACAAGCTCTCCAAGGGTACTGCCGAGATCGCACTTGCCCGTTTCCTGGACGTCCAGGATGGGCGATACGACCGCCCGTAATGTCTTTTCACTGATCAGGATGCTGTTGGGGATGGTTTTGGTCAGATCCTGCAGGCGGAAGACGGCATTCACCGAGTCGCCGATTACGGTGTAATCCATTTTTTTGTCAAAGCCGATGTTGCCGACGACCGCCTCTCCCGTATGGATGCTGATTCCCATTGAAAGCGGATAACCCGTTTGATCTATAAAAAAGCTGTTGATGGCGAGGAATTGCTCCCTCATTTTCAGCGCTGCCCGGACGGCGTTTTCAGCATCCGTTCCACTGGAAACGGGGGCGCCGAAAAGGGCCAGAAAGCCGTCGCCGAGATATTTGTCGACGATTCCGCTGTGGCTGAAGATGATTTCGCCCATTTCGGCGAAGAAACGGTTCAAGATGGCCACCGTTCTCTGGGGGCCCAGCTTTCGGGAAAGATTGGAAAAATTGCGGATGTCGATGTTTAAGAGGGTAATGGTCTTTAACTCTTCCGGAAGCGGTTTGCCCTCTTCGGCGTTGTGGATGATTCTGTCGACTATTTCGTGAGGAACAAACCGCTGAAATATATTCCTTATTTCCCTTTCATGTTCGGCCATGGAGCGGGTTTCGCGATAAAGTTGCGAATTTTCCAGGGCGATGCTGACCGAGGTTGCGATCGACTGCAACAAGTGCAGGTCATCATTGTTAAAATCTCCGCCGATCTTGTTGATGGTCTCGATTACTCCCAGCACCCGTCCCCGGGAGATGAGAGGGACGCAGAGCGCGGAGCGGGTCTGAAACCCGGTTTGCAGATCGAACTCGGGATTGAAATGCCGGGATTTCCGCGCGTCGGGGACGATGATCGATTCGCCGCGCGCCGCTGAATAGCCGGCGATTCCCTGGCCGAAAGGCATATGAATTGAGAGAAGAAGCCCGGCATCGATTGTGGGATCGGCATTGAAGGCGATTTTCGACACCAGTTCATTATTTTCCAGGAGCATCAGAAATCCCGCTTCCACATTGACGATTGTCCGAATCATCTCCATCGTATGCTTGAGGACTTCCTGCTGGTCGAAGGTGGAAGCGGCAAGAATCCCCCCGATCTGCTTGATTGAATCCATTTCCTGGTGCCGTTTGTAAAGCGCTGCGTAAATGCTGTTCTTTTCGATTGCAATGGAAAGAAGTGAGGCTATATCGCCAATCTCCTTCTCATGCTTGTTGATAATGTCGGAAGCAAAAGAGCCGAAAACGGCTATCCCTGCTACCTTTCCTCCGATTTTCAACGGCGCCAGGACGGCTTCCTGCACGGAATGATCGCTGAAAATATTCTTGTCGAGCGGATGTTGCAGTCCCAGGGTGTCTTTTATAAAGAGGATATTTCCCTTTTTCAGGGAAACATCTATCGATGATCCGATGAAATCGTATCGCGAGTTTGCAAGCAGTCCCGTCGGAACCGTGGAGATGATATCCAGAAACGTTGCCTGTTCTGTATTTTCTTTTGGTATTTCGAATATTGCCGCGATATCAAAGGGTACGCCTTTCTGCATTCTGTCCAGAATGGCTTGCAGCAGTTCCCCGTTATGCAGACTGGAGCCGAGAATCTTTAAAATGTCTGAGTAAGTTTCCAGTTGCTGCATGCTTTCTTGATAATGCCTTCTGAGATGGAGGTTATCATGGGTGATGGCGGCATTGCTGATAAGGGGGGTCAAGGCTTCGACATCATCGGCGTTAAAGGGTATGTTTTCTTCGCGGCGGGAGAGGGTGAGGACTCCAAAGACCTCCTGCATGCCCTTGAGCGGCATGCAGAGAAACGATTTCGTCGCGTAATGGGGGCGGTTTTCCCTGCCGAAACGCTTGTCCTTCTCGATGTCGTCAATGAGCAGCGGTGATTTGTTGATCACGGCGTATTTGGCAATGCTCGTCGAAAAGTCCATCCGGTCTCCGGGATGGATAATATTTTCCAGGCCGTAAGTGGCCCGCACGACAAGCGTGTCGCGCTCTTTGCCGTCGAGCAGCAAAACGGAACCGATGTCGGCTTTTGTGAGCTTCATGGCCATTTCCAGGGTGATCGAAAACAGGTCATTGCTGTCAAAGGTGATGTAACAGAGATCGGAAAGTTCTTTCAGAGTGGAGAGCTGAACGGCCCTTTTTTCTATTATTCCAAAACTGTTTTTCAGTTCTTTATTGACAACCTGAAAAGAGTCGAGGATTCCACTCAATTCGTTATTAAAGGAATTGTGATCGAAACCGTCGATTTCTTTTGTCAAGGCCCCCGTCTGTCGGTAAATGCCGCTGATGCGGTCGAAAACGCGGCGAATGAGAACGTAGCCGATGAGTAATGACAACAACAGCAGAACAATAAAAGGCGGGAGAAGAGCGTCCTTGATAAGATCATATTTCAGCCCGAAGTATAAAAGCCCGAGGAAAGGGGCAAAAAAGAAGAAGGAAAAAATAAGGGTGAGGCGGTAGCGAAGATTTCTGTTTTCAAGAGAAAAAGAAGGCATTTTTTCCATAATAATCGTCTTTAAGTTTATCGGGCAGACACTGGAGGTAATTGCAAAACTCCCCATTCTTGTCATTCCCGCAACGATTCTGAGC